>NZ_JBIAZN010000012.1:0-286257 GCF_042899225.1 Streptomyces sp. NPDC000134 | reverse complement strand
TTCCCACGTGCGGGCGGCCCGGCGGGGCCCAAAAGCGGGCCGAGCCCGGTCGACCGTGCGCGGCCGGGCAGCAAGCACCACGTCCTCACCGATGGCCAGGGCATCCCGCTCGCGGTGTCGCTGACCGGCGGAAACCGCAACGACGTCACCCAGCTCCTGCCCCTGCTGGACAAGGTTCCACCGGTCGCCGGCGTCGTCGGCAGGCCGCGGCGACGGCCGGACATGCTCTTCGCGGACCGCGGCTACGACCACGACAAGTACCGGAGGCTGCTGTGGCAGCGCGGCATCCGTCCAGTGATCGCCGAACGCGGCCAGCCGCACGGCTCCGGCCTGGGCATCTTCCGCTGGGTCGTCGAGCGGACGATCTCCTGGCTGCACGGCTTCCGCCGCCTGCGCATCCGCTGGGAACGGCGCGACGACATCCACGAGGCTTTCCTCGGCCTCGCCACCTGCCTCATCACCCACCGACACGTCCAACGCCTTGTTAGGACCTCTTAGGCTCGAGGTATGAGTCTGCGCCTGAGCACCGTGATCCTGCCCTACCGCCGCTGGCACGAGGGCGGCCGTTCGACCTGGACGCGTGCCGAGCAGCTCGGCTTCCACGCCGCGTACACCTACGACCACCTGTCCTGGCGCAGCTTCCGGGACGGCCCGTGGTTCGGCGCCGTGCCCACCCTGACCGCCGCCGCGTCCGTGACCGAGTGGATGCGCCTGGGCACACTGGTGACCTCGCCGAACTTCCGGCACCCGGTGACGCTGGCGAAGGAGCTGATCTCGCTGGACGACATCTCCGGCGGGCGGATCACGCTGGGCATAGGAGCGGGCGGCACGGGCTTCGACGCCACCGCGCTCGGTCAGGAGCCCTGGACACCGCGTGAGCGGGCCGACCGGTTCGCCGAGTTCCTGCGGCTGCTGGACCGGCTGCTGACGGAGGACGCGGTCTCCTACGAGGGTGACTTCTACGCCGCCCACGAGGCCCGGAACATCCCGGGGTGTGTGCAGCGGCCCCGGCTGCCGTTCGGCGTGGCGGCGACCGGTCCGCGCGGGATGCGGCTCGCGGCGCGGTACGGGCAGGCGTGGGTGACGACCGGTGACCCGAAGCTGTTCGAGGACGGGACACCCGAGCAGTCGGTCCGGGCGCTGCGGGGGCAGACCGAGAAGCTGGCGGACGCCTGCACCGCGATCGGCCGGAACGTGGACGAACTCGACAAGGTGCTGCTCACCGGCTTCACCCCGGACCGCAACCGGCCGCTGGAGTCGCTGGACGCCTTCGTGGACTTCGCGGGGCGCCACCGGGAGCTGGGCTTCACCGAGATCGTCGTGCACTGGCCGATCCCGGGGTCGGATTTCGCGGTGGACGAGAAGATCTTCGAACAGATCGCCATGGAGGCGCCGGCGCAGTTGAAGTGAGGACGCGAACCTGGCCGGGCCGGGCGGGACGGGGGCCGTGCGGGTCGGACCGGGCCGGGCGTGACGGGGAGCAAGGGCTGGCCAAGCCGCCCGGCGCGCCGGTGCTCGGGGGCGAGCCGTGGCTCACATCTGTGCGCACCGCCGCACGGTCGTGCGGGCATATGCGGGACAATGACCGGGTGACCTCAGCGACTCGACAGCCCCAGCCCCCGGCCGCCGCCGCTCGTCCACGACTCATCGCCACCGATCTTGACGGAACGTTGCTCCGCGACGACCAGTCCGTCTCCCCGCGCACGGTCGCCGCGCTGGCGGCCGCCGAGGCGGCGGGCATCGAGGTCTTCTTCGTCACCGGCCGTCCCGCCCGCTGGATGGATGTCGTCAGCGACCACGTCCACGGCCACGGCCTCGCCATCTGCGGCAACGGCGCCGCCGTCGTCGACCTGCACGGCGGCCCCGGCGTCCACCGGTTCGTGAAGGTGCGGGAGCTGGCCCGGGACAACGCCCTGGAGACCGTACGCCTGCTGCGGGAGGCGGCGCCGGGCACGGTGTACGCCATCGAGCAGACCCACGGCTTCAACCAGGAGCCCGAGTACCCGAAGCTGCACCTGGAGGTCCCCGACGTCCTGCTGCCCGCCGAGGAACTGCTCGGCCCGGACGGTCCCCTCCCCGGCGAACCGGTGCTGAAGATCCTGGCCTACCACCCCGACATCGACCCCGACGCCTTCCTCACCCTGGCCCGGCTCGCCGTGGGCGACCGCGCCAACGTCACCCGGTCCAGCCCCAGCGCCCTGCTGGAGATCAGCGGCCCCGGCGTCTCCAAGGCCAGCACGCTCGCCCTGTGCTGTGCCGAGCGCGGCATCTCGCACGAGGAGGTCGTCGCCTTCGGGGACATGCCGAACGACGTGGAGATGCTCACCTGGGCGGGCCGGTCGTACGCCATGGGCAACGCCCACCCGGACGTGATCGCCGCCGCCTCGGGGCGGACGGTCGCCAACAACGACGACGGGGTCGCGGTCGTGATCGAGCGGCTGCTCGCGCAGCGGCCCTGACACCGCTCAGAGCGGCACCCCGCGCCGCGCCAGCCACGGCACCGGGTCCAGCGCCGATCCCATCTCCGGGGTCACCCGCACCTCGAAGTGCAGGTGCGGCCCGGTGGAGTTGCCGGTGTTGCCCGACTGCCCGACCCACTCCCCGGCGCCGACGCGGTCGCCCTGGCCGACGGTGACGGCGGAGAGATGGGCGTACTGCGTGTAGTAACCGCCCGCGTGCCGGACGACGACCTGGACGCCGAAGGCGCCGCCGCACGACACCTTCACCACCCGCCCCGCGCCGACCGACCGCACCGGCGTGCCGACCGGCACCGCGAAGTCCTGGCCGGTGTGCCGGTGCGCCCAGCGCGTCCCGCCGCTGCCGAACGACGCGGACAGGTCGTACGTCTCCACCGGTGCGACCCAGGGGCGGCCGGCGTGTGCCTCGGGCCGGTCCGGACGGACCACCGCGCCGGGGCAGGCACCGGCCGCGACCGAGGCGGCCGCCTGTCCCCGCAGTCTGGACCGGGCCGCCGCCAGCCTGCGCTCGATGTCTTCTCTGAGGGCGGCCAGTTCGATGTTGCGCTGCTCCAGTCGCCGCCAGGCCGCTTCGGCCTTCGCCTCGTCGGCGGCGAGCCGGGCCTCGGCCCGCCGGCTCCTGCCGAGGGCGTTGCTGACGGCCAGGTCGGCCTGCCACACCGCGCGCTGACCGCGCAGCAGCGCGTCCGGGTCGTCGGCGAGCAGCATCCGCGCGGTGATCGGAAGTCCGCCGCCGCCGCGGTACTGGGCGCGGGCGATCCGGCCCAGGTCCTCGTTCATGACGGCGATCTCCGCGCGCTCCCGGTCCAGGAGCTTCTCGTACCGCCGCGCCCTGGCCCGCTGCGCCTCGGCCTCGCGCCGCCCGTCCTCGTACCGCTGGGTCGCCACCGCGGCGTCCTCGTAGAGCCGGACCACCTCGGCACCGGCACCGGAACCCGCGCTCGTGTCGGTGGCGTCGGTGGGTCGGGCCGCGAGCACGGCGAACGCGCACAGCAGCGCCGGGACGCGCAGCGGATGTCGGCGGAATGAGCGCATGGCAGCGATCGTGTCCCGCGCGGGGCTCCCGGGTCACGTTCAGTCGCGCGGCCGGGGGACCGGTTGCTGCACACGGGTCACCTCCGGCCCGCGAGGGCGCCGGTACGGGGCGCGGGTATGGACGTCCGTACGAGATGTCAGTACGAGGTGTCGGTACGAGGCACCGTATGAGACGTCCGTACGGCGCGTCAGTAAGGCGCTTCCCAGACGACGGTCGTGCCGGCGCCGTCCGGTCCGATGCCGGGGCCGGTCCGGCTGGCCCCGCCGAGGGACTCGGCGCGGCGCTCCAGATTGCGCAGTCCGCTGCGCCGGCCGCCCGCACGGAGGCCCACACCGTCGTCGGCGACGGTCAGCCGTACGCCGGGGCGGCCGTCCGGCAGGGTGACGGTCGCGTCGACGACGACCTCGATCCGGGAGGCACCGGCGTGCCGGAAGGCGTTGGAGAGGGCCTCGCGCAGGGCGGCGATCAGGTTCTTGCCGGTGGTCTCGCCGACCGCGCTGTCGACCGGTCCGACACAGCGGTGCGCGGGCGTGAAGCCGAGCGGTACGGCCGCCATGCTGATCTCCCGCTGGACGCGGGTGCGCAGCCCCGAGGGTTCCTCGGCGGACTGCCCGAGCGCGAAGACCGCCGCGCGGATCTCCTGGATGGTGACGTCGAGTTCGGCCACGGCCCGGCCGACGCCCTCGCGCACCTCGGGGACGGCCGCGCCGCGCCGCGCGTCCTCCAGCAGCATCCCGGTCGCGAACAGCCGCTGGGTGACCAGATCGTGCAGGTCGCGGGCGATGCGGTCGCGGTCCTCGAACACCGCGAGCCGTTCCCGGTCGCGCTGGGCCTCGGCCATCATCAGCGCGAGCGCGGCCTGCGCGGCGAACCCGTCGGCCAGCTCGCGCTCCGCCCGGGTGAACGGGCGTTCCCCGCGGGCGCGGGCCATGACGAGGCCGCCGAGGACGCGTCCGTCGCTGCACAGCGGCAGCAGCAGGGTGGGGCCGTAGGCGCGGGCGAGGCCGTCGGCCAGACGGGGGTCGGTGGCCGCGTCGTCCACGCGCACGGACCGTCCGGCGAGCAGTTCGGCGGCGATGCCGCTGCTCGGCGGGATCACCGTGCCCAGTGATTCCGCGGGGCGCCGCGCGGACACGGCCGCGATCTCCAGGCCGCCGCCGTCCACCGGCAGCAGGACGACGCCGGCCGCCGCGCCGGAGAGCCGGCGGGCCTGTTCGGCGACCACCTGGAGGGCGTCGTCGGTGCCGTCGCCGGACAGCAGGGCCGTGGTGACGGCGACCGACCCGTCGATCCAGCGTTCGCGCTGCTGGGCGGCCTCGTACAGCCGGGCGTTGCCGATGGCGATGCCCGCCTCGGTGGCCAGCACCCGGACCAGGACGAGGTCGTCCTCGTCGAACGGTTCGCCGTCGCGTTTGTCGGCCAGGTACAGGGTGCCGAAGACCTCGCCCTGCACTCGGATCGGGACGCCGAGGAAGCCCCGCATCGGCGGGTGCTCCGCCGGGAAGCCGCTGAAGCGCGGGTCGGCGGCCAGGTCGTCGAGCCGGAGCGGCTCCCCGTCGCGGATCAGAGCGCCCGGCAGGCCCGTCCGGCCGTCCGGCGGCGGACCGATCCGGCGGGCGGTCGCCTCGTCGGTCCCGTGGTGGACGAAGTCGGCCAGCCCCTCACCGTCCTCGGCGACGACACCGATGGCCGCGTACCGGGCGCCGGACAGGGCCGCGGCCGTCGCGCAGATCCGGTCCAGCGTCACGTGCGGGTCCAGCCCGGAGGCGACGCACCGCATCGCCTCCAGCAGCTTCGGCACCCGTACGCGCAACTCGGCGGAGGGCTCCGGCTGCGACGGCGGAAGGCCGGGGGACGGGACGGGCATGACCTGAGCCTAATGAGGTGGATTTGGGGAGGAAAGTCGGATCTTCGACGGCGGGGCCGCGTCCCCGTCCGCCCCACCGGCGCGTCCGTGCCGGTGGGGCCCGGCCGGTCCCGCCTACCGGGCCGTCACCAGCAGGTCCGACGCCGTCTCCCGCTCGGCCATCGTCCGCAGCGGACCCGGTACGGCGGTCAGTTCCGCGTACGTCCCCCGCTGCACGACCCGCCCCTCGTCCAGGACGATCACCTCGTCGACGTGCTGGAGTCCGGCGAGCCGGTGCGTGATCAGCAGGGTCGTACGGCCCTCGGTGGCGGCGAGCAGGTCGGCGGTGAGGGCGTCGGCGGTCGGCAGGTCGAGGTGCTCGGCGGGCTCGTCGAGCACCAGCACGGGGAAGTCGGCGAGCAGCGTCCGGGCCAGCGCCAGCCGCTGCCGCTGACCGCCCGACAGGCGTGCCCCGTGCTCCCCGACCAGCGTGTCCAGACCGTCGGGCAGGCTCTCGGCCCAGTCCAGCAGCCGGGCCCGCGCGAGCGCGCCGCGCAGCTCGGCCTCACCGGCGTCCTTCCTGGCCAGCAGCAGGTTCTCGCGCACCGAGCTGTCGAAGAGGTGCGCGTCCTGGGCGCACAGCCCGACCAGCTTCCGTACGTCGTCGCCGTCCAGGGCGCTCGCGTCGACCCCGGCCAGCGTGTACGAACCGGCCTCGGCGTCCAGGAACCGCAGCAGCACCTGCGCCAGGGTCGTCTTGCCCGACCCGGACGGCCCCACCACGGCGATCCGGCGCCCCCGCGTCAGCGTCAGGTCCAGGCCGGCCAGGGCCTCCCGGTCCTGCCCGGAGTGGCGGGCGGCCAGGCCCTTGACGACCAGCGGGAACGGCGTCGCGGGCGCCGGCCGGGGAGTCTCCGGCTCCCGTACCGGCTCGGGCGCGTCGAGGACCTCGTACACGCGCTCGGCGCTGCGGCGCACCCGCTGCCGGTACTGCGCGGCGAGCGGCAGGCCGAGGACGGCCTCGAAGGCGGCCAGCGGAGTGAGGGCGACCACCGCCATGGCCACCCCGCCGAGCCGGCCGTCGGCGACCGCCTGGACCCCGGCCAGGGCGGCGGCGGCCACGGTCAGCCCGGAGATCAGCGCGGTGAGGCCGTCGCCGAGCGCGGTGGCGGTGGCGGCCCGCGAGGCGATCCGGGTCAGCGCCCCGTCGGCCCGGCGTGCCTCGGCGGCCCGTGCGGGCAGGGCCCCGGCGACGGTCAGTTCGGCGGTGCCGGTGAGCAGGTCGGTGACCCGGGTGGCGAGCAGCCCGCGGGCGGGGGCCAGCCTGCGCTCGGCCCGCCGCGCGACGGCCCCGGTGACCAGCGGGACGCCCACCCCGGCGGCCAGCAGTCCGGCGGCGAGCACGGCACCGGCCTCCGGCAGCAGCCAGGCGGTGAAGCCGACGGACGCGGCGGAGACGACCACGGCGGAACCGGCGGGCAGCAGCCAGCGCAGCCAGTAGTCCTGGAGCGCGTCGACATCGGTGACGAGCCGGGTCAGCAGATCGCCGCGCCGCTCGCGGCGCAGGCCGGCGGGCGCCAGCCGTTCCAGTCGCCGGTAGACGGCGACCCGGGTGTCGGCCAGCATCCGCAGGACGGCGTCGTGCGACACCAGCCGCTCGGCGTAGCGGAACACGGCCCGTCCGATCCCGAAGGCCCGGGTCGCGGTCACGGCCACCATCAGGTAGAGCACCGGCGGCTGCTGCGAGGCCCGCGAGATCAGCCACCCGGAGGTGGCCATCAGGCCGACGGCGCTGCCGAGCGCGAGACTGCCGAGCAGCAGGGCGAGGGCGAGCCGGCCGCGCCGGGCGGCGGACAGGGCCCGGACCCGGCCCAGGGGACCGCCGCCCGCACGGGTGCCGGTGGCGGGCAGGCCGGTACCGGAAGGGCCGGCCGGTTCCTCGCCGACCGTCGCGGCGGGGGCGGGCGTCCCGGCCGGTGCCGGGGCGGGTGTGGCCGGCTCCGCCAGCTTCACGACCCGGTCGGCCACCTCCAGCAGCGCCGGGCGGTGCACCACCAGCAGGACCGTCCGGCCGCGCGCCAGTCGCCGTACCGCCGCCACGATCTCGGCCTCGGTCCCCCCGTCGAGGGCGGCCGTCGGCTCGTCCAGCAGCAGCACCGGCCGGTCCGCGAGGAACACCCGGGCCAGCGCCAGCCGCTGCCGCTGACCGGCGGACAGCCCGGCCCCGTCCTCGCCGAGCACCGTCTCCAGGCCCTGGGGCAGTTCCTCGACGAAGGCCAGCGCCCCGGCGTCCCGCAGCGCCCGCCGTACGGCGGTGTCGTCCGCGTCGGGCCGGGCCAGCCGTACGTTCTCGGCGATGGTCGCGGCGTACAGGTGCGGGCACTGCGGCACCCAGGCCACCTGGGCGTGCCACCGCGCCGGGTCGAGGCCGGTGAGATCGGCTCCCCCGATCCGCACCCGCCCCTCGGCCGGCCGGACGAAGCCGAGCAGGACGTCGAGGAGCGTGGACTTGCCCGCCCCGCTCGGGCCGACGAGCGCGACCGTCTCCCCGGGCTCGACGGTGAAGCTGACGTCCGAGACCGCGTCCGCCGAGCGGCCGGGGTAGCGGACGGTCACGCCCTCGAAGGACAGGGCACCGCTCGTGGGCACCGGACGGCCGCCCCGCTCCGGGCCGGGGGTCTCCAGTACGGCGAAGACGTCCTCGGCCGCCGCCAGCCCCTCGGCCGCCGCGTGGTACTGCGTCCCGACCTGCCGCAGCGGCAGATACGCCTCGGGCGCGAGTACCAGCACGACCAGACCGTCGTACAGGGCCATGTCGCCGTGGACGAGACGCATGCCGATCGTCACCGCGACCAGCGCCACCGAGAGCGTGGCGAGCAGTTCCAGGGCGAAGGACGACAGGAAGGCGATCCGCAGCGTCCGCATGGTCGCCTGCCGGTACTCGCCGGTGATCCGCCGGATCGACTCGGCCTGCGCCTTGGCCCGGCCGAAGACCTTCAGCGTCGGAAGGCCCGCGACCACGTCGAGGAAGTGACCGGACAGTCGGGACAGCAGCCGCCACTGCCGGTCCATCCGGGACTGGGTGACCCAGCCGATCAGCACCATGAAGACCGGGATGAGCGGCAGGGTGACGACGATGATGGCCGCCGACACCCAGTCCTCGGTGACGATCCGGACCAGCACGGCCACGGGGACGACCACCGCGAGGCCCAACTGCGGCAGATAGCGCGAGAAGTAGTCGTCCAGGGCGTCGATCCCCCGGGTGGCCAGGGCGACCAGGGAGCCGGTGCGCTGGCCGCCGAGCCAGCCGGGGCCGAGCGCGGTCGCCCGTTCCAGCAGCCTTCCGCGCAGCTCCGACTTGACCGCCGCGCTCGCCCGGTGCGCGGCCAGCTCGGTGAGCCAGCCGACCAGCCCCCGGCCGCAGGCGACGGTGGCCAACAGCAGCAGGGGAGTGCGCAGTTCGGCCGCCGCCATGCCGTGCTGGAAGGCGCCGACCACGATCTCGGCGATGAGCATCGCCTGGGCGATGACCAGCCCCGCGCCGACGGCGCCGAGACCGACGACGGCGATCAGGAAGAGCCGGGTGGTGCGGGCGTACCGCAGGAGACGTGGATCGATGGGTTTCACGTGAAACATGCCCTCTCGTCCCGGAGGTGCGTTTCACGTGAAACCGTGGACCGGGCCCACCGGGCGGCGGTGTCCGTGAAACGCACCCTGACCGGACTCAATGCGTGGCTTCGGCGAGGTGCTGGGTACCGATGCGCTTGCGGAACACCCAGTACGTCCAGCCCTGGTAGACCAGGACGACCGGCGTGCCGATGGCCGCGAGCCAGGTCATGATC
This sequence comes from Streptomyces sp. NPDC000134, assembly GCF_042899225.1. Taxonomy (NCBI): domain Bacteria; kingdom Bacillati; phylum Actinomycetota; class Actinomycetes; order Kitasatosporales; family Streptomycetaceae; genus Streptomyces; species Streptomyces sp. NPDC000134. Next base: position 277,056 of record NZ_JBIAZN010000012.1, on the reverse strand, counting down.
TTCAGGGTGTACGCGCCGGACGAGGCGTTGGTGACGGTGAGGCTCCACTCCGCGTTCAGCGTGGACGGCATGACGTTCGGGAAGAGCGTCAGGAAGAGCATGGACACGGCGGCCACGATGGTGACGCCGGACAGGGCGAACGACCAGCCCTCCCGCCCGGCCTGGTTGGCCACCAGCGCGACGACCAGTGCCGCGACGGCCACCACCAGCGCGACCAGGCTCTTGCCGTCACCGCTGTTCGCCTGCGTCCACAGCAGGAAGACCAGGGCCAGCACCGCGGTGAGCAGGCCGACCCGCAGGGCCAGCTTCCGCGCCCGTTCCCGGATCTCGCCGACCGTCTTCAGGGCGGTGAACACCGTCCCGTGGAAGGTGAACAGCGTCAGCGTCACCAGACCGCCGAGCAGCGCGTACGGGTTGAGCAGGTCCCAGACGCTGCCGACGTACTCCAGCTCCTGGTCGATCTTCACGCCCCGGACGATGTTGCCGAAGGCCACGCCCCAGAGGAACGCGGGGATCAGCGAGGTCCAGAAGATCGCGTTCTCCCAGTTGCGCTGCCAGCGCTCCTCGGGCCGCTTCACCCGGTACTCGAAGGCCACGCCCCGGACGATCAGGCAGAGCAGGATGACCAGCAGGGGCAGGTAGAAGCCGGAGAAGAGGGTGGCGTACCACTCGGGAAAGGCGGCGAAGGTGGCGCCGCCGGCCGTGAGCAGCCAGACCTCGTTGCCGTCCCAGACCGGCCCGATGGTGTTGATCAGCACCCGCTTCTCGGGCCGGTTCCGGGCCAGCAGCTTGGTCAGGACGCCGACTCCGAAGTCGAAGCCCTCCAGGAAGAAGTAACCGGTCCACAGGACGGCGATCAGGACGAACCAGACGTCGTGCAGTTCCATGACTGTGCAGCTCCCTTACGCCTAGTACGAGAAGGCCATCGGCTTGTCGGCGTCCCGGGCATCGCCGCCGATCTTCGTGGGCGGGTTGAGGTCGGCCTCGGTCAGCTCGGGCGGGCCGGCCTTGACGTACTTGGCGAGCAGCTTCACCTCGATGACGGCCAGGACGGCGTAGAGCAGGGTGAAGGCGGTCATCGAGATGACGACCTCGGCCGTGGAGACCCCGGGGGAGACCGCGTCGCGGGTCTGGAAGAGGCCGTAGACGACCCACGGCTGACGGCCCATCTCGGTGAAGATCCAGCCCCAGGAGTTGGCGATCAGCGGGAAGGCCATCGTCCACAGGGCCAGCAGCCAGTACAGCCTGGAGAACCTCGCTCCGAGCGGCTTCTTCAGCAGCACCAGACGCGGCACCTCGTCCTCCCCGGTCCGCCAGGCGGCCGGCAGCAGGAACTTCTTCCTGGTCAGCCAGAGCCCGAGCAGCCCGAGCGAGAAGGAGGCCATGCCGAAGCCGATCATCCACCGGAAGCCCCAGTAGGCGACGGGCACGATGGGCTTGTAGTCGCCCGGCCCGAACTTCTGCTGCTCGGCCTTGTTGGTGTCGTTGATGCCGGGCACGTACGAGTCGAAGTCGCTGTGGGCGAGGAAGGACAGCAGGCCGGGGATCTCCAGGGCGACCTTGTTGTGCCCCTCGTCGACGTCCCCGTAGGCGAAGACGGAGAAGGGCGCCGGCTGTTCGCCGTCCCACAGCGCCTCTGCGGCGGCCATCTTCATCGGCTGCTGCTCGTACATGACCTTGCCGAGGGTGTCGCCGCTGATCGCGGTGAGCATGCCGCCGACCGCCAGGGTCACCAGGCCGAGCCGGAGCGAGGTGCGCATCACGGGGATGTGCTTCTTGCGCATCAGGTGGAAGGCGGCGATGCCCACCATGAAGGCGCCGCCGGTCAGGAAGGCCGCGGAGAAGCTGTGGAAGACCTGGTTGAGCGCGGTGTTCTGGGTGAGGACCGCCCAGAAGTCGGTCAGCTCGGCGCGGCCCTTCTCCTCGTTGATCTTGTAGCCGACGGGGTGCTGCATCCAGGAGTTCGCCGCGAGGATGAAGTACGCCGACAGCAGCGTGCCGATCGAGACCATCCAGATGCAGGCCAGGTGGATCTTCTTCGGCAGCTTGTCCCAGCCGAAGATCCACAGGCCGATGAAGGTCGACTCGAAGAAGAAGGCGATCAGCGCCTCGAAGGCGAGCGGGGCACCGAAGACGTCACCGACGAAGCGGGAGTAGTCCGACCAGTTCATGCCGAACTGGAACTCCTGCACGATGCCGGTGACCACACCCATGGCGATGTTGATCAGGAAGAGCTTGCCCCAGAACTTGGTGGCCCGGAGGTACTTCTCCTTGCCCGTGCGCACCCAGGCGGTCTCCAGGCCGGCCGTCAGGGCGGCCAGCGAGATCGTCAGGGGGACGAACAGGAAGTGGTAGACGGTGGTGATGCCGAACTGCCAGCGCGCCAGCGTCTCTGGCGCCAGAGCCATGTCCACGTCGTCGATCTCCTTACATCGCCGTGGTCAGCGGCACTTTGTGCGTGTATGTCACACCTATCTAGGGAGCAACCCGACACGCTTGTGAACGCGTTCACATTCACAAGCAATTATGACCTACTGCTTTTCGGCGCCGGAAGGGGGGTCCACTGTGACGTCAACCCCGAAAAAATGCCCGTTCCACGTGGTTTCACGTGAAACGGGCATCCATGGGGAGGCGGCGCCGGGCCCCGGGGGCTACAGCTCCTTGCGGAACTCCTCGGTCACCTTCAGGAAGATGTCGTTCGCCTCGCTCTCGCCGACCGTCACCCGCACACCCTCGCCGGGGAACGGCCGGATCACCACGCCGGCCTTCTCGCACGCGTCCGCGAAGGCGGCCGTCCGCTCCCCCAGCCGCAGCCACACGAAGTTGGCCTGGGTCTCCGGTACCGTCCAGCCCTGGGCGCGCAGCCCGTCGACCACACGCGTGCGCTCGCACACCAGCGACCCGACCCGGCCGAGCAGCTCGTCCTCGGCCCGCAGCGAGGCGATCGCCGCCTCCTGCGCGATCTGGCTCACCCCGAAGGGCACCGCCGTCTTGCGCAGCGCCGCCGCCACCGGCTCATGGGCGATCGCGAAACCGACCCGCAGACCGGCCAGGCCGTACGCCTTGGAGAAGGTCCGCAGCACGCAGACGTTGGGCCGCTCACGGTAGATCTCGACGCCGTCCGGCACCTCGGGGTCCCGGATGAACTCGCGGTACGCCTCGTCCAGCACCACCAGCACGTCCTCGGGGACCCGGTCGAGGAACCGCTCCAGCTCGGCCCGCCGCACCACCGTGCCGGTCGGGTTGTTCGGGTTGCACACGAAGATCAGCCGGGTCCGCTCCGTGACGGCGGCGGCCATGGCGTCCAGGTCGTGCACCTCCCCGGGCGTCAGCGGCACCCGCACCGAGGCCGCTCCGCTGATCTGCGTGATGATCGGGTACGCCTCGAAGGACCGCCAGGCGTAGATCACCTCGTCGCCGGCCCCGGCGGTCGACTGCACCAGTTGCTGGGCGACACCGACCGAGCCCGTGCCGGTGGCCAGGTGGGACGCCGGGACCCCGAACCGCTCGGCCAGCTCGTTCACCAGGCCCGTACAGGCCATGTCCGGGTAGCGGTTGAAGGACCGCGCCGCCTCCGCCACGGTCTCCATCACACCCGGCAGCGGCGGGTACGGGTTCTCGTTGGAGGACAGCTTGTACGCCACCGGCCCGTCGGCCACCGCGGGCTTGCCCGGCTTGTAGGTGGGGATTCCCTCCAGCTCGGCGCGCAGCTTGGGGCTCGTCTCGCTCACCGCAGTCCTCCTCGTGACCACCACCGGCATCGAATACTTCTCACCCTATGAGGATTGAGGCCCGGCGCGTAGGGGTGCGGACGGGCCCCTGCGTCACACCGGCATCAGGGGCAACAGCGCACGAAGGCGTACGTTTCGGGGGGCGCGCCGTACATATATCTACGCGCCGGTAGCTCACGCCGTGGCGCGCATCGCCCGTAGTGGTGAGTTGAGACCTCTTCGCAACATCAGACCCACGCCAGGCCCACGCACCTCGACACGTAACGTACAGGGGTCAGGCGCGGCAACTGGCTTGGTTTCCAAGGGCGTTGACCACTGGCGACCATGCAGAAACGTGCCTGTCAACGTACGCATATGCGTCCGCCCTACCCCGCCACATGAGCCCTACTATCGGCTCGCCATGACAGCAGCAGGGAAGCACCAGGTGAGCCGCGCGGAAACCTCACGACGAGGCAGCCGGCCGGGTCGGGCGGGCATCAGGGACGTCGCCGCCGCCGCCGGAGTCTCCATCACGACCGTCTCCGACGCCCTCAACGGCAAGGGCCGGCTCCCGGACGCCACCCGACGCCATGTCCGAGAAGTGGCCGACCGGCTGGGCTACCGCCCGTCGGCCGCCGCCCGTACGCTCCGCACCGGCAAGTCGGGCCTCATCGGCCTGACGGTGACGACGTACGGGGATGAACCTTTCACCTTCACCGAGTTCGCGTACTTCGCCGAAATGGCGAGGGCCGCCACCTCGGCCGCGCTGGCACGCGGCTACGCCCTCGTCATCCTGCCCGCGACCTCCCGCCACGACGTGTGGTCCAACGTCGCCCTGGACGGCACGGTCGTCGTCGACCCCTCCGACCAGGACCCGGTCGTCAGCGAGCTGGCCCGGCAGGGCCTCCCGGTCGTCTCCGACGGCCGCCCGGCCGGCACCCTCCCGGTGACGGCCTGGGTCGACAACGACCACGAGGCCGCCGTACTCGGCATCCTCGACCACCTCGCCGACGCCGGCGCCCGCCGTATCGGCCTGCTCACCGGCACCACCACCGACACCTACACCCACCTGTCGACCACCGCGTACCTGCGCTGGTGCGAGCGGGTCGGCCAGACCCCGGTGTACGAGGCATATCCGGCGCACGATCCGTGCGCGGGCGCCGTCGCGGCCGACCGGCTGCTCGCCCGCCCCGACCGGCCCGACGCCGTCTACGGACTGTTCGACCCCAACGGCACCGACCTGCTCGCCGCCGCCCGCCGCTACGGGCTGCGGGTACCGGACGACCTGCTGCTGGTCTGCTGCAGCGAGTCCACCGTGTACGCCACCACCGAGCCGCCCATCAGCACCCTCTCGCTGAAGCCGCGCCGCATCGGCACGGCGGTGGTGCAGCTCCTCATCGACGCCATCGAGGGGGTCGACACGGACCAGCCGGTCGAGCAGGTGATACCGACCGAACTGATCGTGCGGACCTCCTCGCAGCGCCGCCCGCCGCGCACGACGATCAGCCCACCGCGCTCACCCGAGGGGGAGTGACCGCGGGCGGGCGGAGAGGACGGGGCCAGGCGGTCGGAAGGTGGCCGTGAGGTGTCCGCGGGGTGGTCGAAGCCCGGTCCAATCGGGGCGAAAGCCACGGCGAACCGGAGTCCTGCTCTGATTCACCACCCCTGGGTCATCACACAGCGCGATCCGCATTCCTATGATGGGCCCACGACACCGCGGGCCGCTGCGACCAGGCAGTCCGAAGCGGTGCAGATGCGGCGCGATGGTGGAGGGGTCGATGACTCAGGGGGCCGGTCAGGGACCCGAGGTGGAGCGGACGGCGACGCTGCGCGACTTCCGGGTGCCCGCGTACGTCCACGAGACCGGTCCGTACGCCGACAGCACACACCCCGGCGACGTCGTCCCCCCGCACGAGGAGGCCGTACCGGAGGGGTACACCCCCACCGAACGCGATCTGCCCGTCATCCATCGGGGTGACGCGCTCCAGCCCGGCGTCGAGCCCGCCGCGGCCCCGGCCGCGCAGCCCGCCACCGGACCCGGCCCGCTGTACGTCGTCGGCGACGTGCACGGCTACCTCGACGAGCTGATGGCCGCGCTGCGGGAGCAGGGCCTGATCGACGCCGACGGCCAGTGGTGCGCCGGGACCACCCGGCTGTGGTTCCTCGGCGACTTCACCGACCGCGGTCCGGACGGCATCGGCGTCATCGATCTGGTGATGCGGCTGTCCGCCGAGGCCGCGGCCGCCGGCGGCTACTGCAAGGCCCTCATGGGCAACCACGAACTGCTGCTGCTCGGCGCCAAGCGGTTCGGCGACACCCCCGTCAACTCGGGCGCGGGCACCGCCACCTTCCAGGCCGCCTGGCTGCTGAACGGCGGCCAGAAGACCGACATGGACCGCCTCCAGGACCACCACCTCCAGTGGATGGCCCGCCTGGACGCGGTGGAGGAGGTCGACGGCCACCTCCTGGTGCACTCCGACACCACCGCCTACCTCGACTACGGCCGGTCCATCGAAGAGGTCAACGACACCATCCACGACACGCTCACCCGCAACGACGCGGACGAGGTGTGGGACCTGTTCCGCAAGTTCACCAAGCGCTTCTCCTTCCGCGACGAGGGCGGTGCCGCCGCCGTGCGCTCGCTGCTGGACACGTACGGCGGCACCCGCGTCGTGCACGGCCACAGCCCCATCCCGTATCTCCTGGGCGAGGTCGGCTCCGAGGACGGCGAGGACGAGTCCGGTCCGGTGGTCGACGGACCTCATGTCTACGCGGACGGCCTCGCCATCGCGATGGACGGCGGGGTGACCATGGCCGGAAAGCTGCTGGTCCAGCAACTGCCGCTGCCCGACTGAGCGTTCGCCGGACCGGGTCTTCGCCGTCGGCGCATATGCGGATCGGCACCCAATTTCTGGAAACCCCCTGTCACCGTACGCCGTCACCGCTCTACCATCGGCTTATCCGTAGCAGGCTCCCCTCCGTTTCTGCCCGACGGCTCGTTGGCATGCGAGCCCCAAGCCCTACGGAGCATCGGGGGATGCACATGAACAGCGTTCCGCAGCACCTGTCGAACGAGGACCGCCAGGAGTACGCGCGGGTCCTCGACGAGGCGCTGCGCTCCGCACCACACCGCCCGGAACTGGCCGCTGTCGGACAGCGCCTCAACCCCGAACAACTGCGCACCATGGCGCTCAACGCCACCGCCCTGATCACGGCCGCCGCGGCGGCCGAGTACCAGCACTACGTGAGGGTCCGCGAGGAACTGCGCCAGCCGGCGCGGTCCGCTCCGTCCTCGTCCGCGGCGGAATCCGGCTCCGCCGAGCCGGGTCCGAACACCACGGGGCTCGCCGCCACCATGGGCGAGATCACCGAGGCCGCCGGCGCGGGCGCCGTCGCGATCATCGCCGTCCTGGCGCCGGTCCTGGCCGGTACGGCCGCGGCGATCTTCCTGCTCGTCGGGTACGTCCTGCGGATGCTCGACCCCGAGCAGACGTTCGCGCGGACGCTGCTCACCACCGGATGGGTGTTCGGCGCGGTGACCGCTGTCGCGATCCTCGTCGCCGGCGTCGGACTGCTGTCCACCGCCCTGCGCAACCGCCCATCCGCTGAGGCCGCGTCGTACGGCGCACTCGACGGGGAGGTGAAACGCGCCCGGGACGCCTGGCGGGAGGCGCTGCTGGAACGCGGCATCCTGCCGTTCCTCCAGGACGCGCTCGCGGACCCCGACGCGGCGGGCGCACTGCGCGGTACGCCGCCGCCCGCGCCGTCCGGCCGGATGCCGCGGTTGGGCTACGGCCGCCCGGGGTTCACCAGTCCCGACGACGGTCCCGCCGGTCCGCGCCCCAGTTACTCGAGTCCGGACTACACCAGCCCGGAGTTCGGGGGCCCGGAGCACCGCCCGGAGTGACCGCCCCGCCAGGGGCCCGGGAGGGGACAGGCCGCACGGTCCGTCCCCTCCCTTCGCGTGTCAGTCGGCGATCGGCAGATAGACCCGGTTGCCGGCCGCCGCGAACTCCTCGGACTTCTGGGCCATGCCCTCCTCGATCTCGGTCCGACTGCCGCCGTGTTCGCGGCGGATGTCCTGGGAGATCTTCATCGAGCAGAACTTCGGCCCGCACATCGAGCAGAAGTGGGCCGTCTTGGCGGGCTCGGCGGGCAGGGTCTCGTCGTGGAACTCCCGTGCCGTGTCCGGGTCGAGGGCGAGGTTGAACTGGTCCTCCCACCGGAATTCGAACCGGGCGTCGGACAGCGCGTCGTCCCACTCCTGTGCACCTGGGTGACCCTTGGCGAGGTCGGCGGCATGGGCGGCGATCTTGTAGGTGATGACGCCGGTCTTGACGTCGTCACGGTTGGGCAGGCCCAGATGCTCTTTGGGGGTGACGTAACAGAGCATGGCAGTGCCCCACCAGGCGATCATCGCGGCACCGATGCCGGAGGTGATGTGGTCGTACGCCGGCGCGACGTCCGTGGTCAGCGGGCCGAGCGTATAGAACGGAGCTTCATCACAGATCTCCTGCTGAAGGTCGATGTTCTCCTTGATCTTGTGCATCGGGACATGACCCGGGCCTTCGATCATCGTCTGTACATGGAAACGCTTCGCGATCCGGTTGAGTTCCCCGAGCGTGCGCAACTCCGCGAACTGCGCCTCGTCGTTGGCGTCCGCGATCGAGCCGGGCCGCAGGCCGTCGCCGAGCGAGTACGTGACGTCGTAGGCGGCGAGGATCTCGCAGAGTTCCTCGAAGTTCTCGTACAGGAACGACTCCTTGTGGTGTGCCAGGCACCACGCCGCCATGATGGAGCCGCCGCGCGAGACGATGCCGGTCTTGCGGTTCGCGGTCAGCGGCACGTAGGCCAGGCGCACGCCGGCGTGGACCGTCATGTAGTCCACGCCCTGTTCGGCCTGTTCGATGACCGTGTCCTTGTAGATCTCCCAGGTCAGCTCCTCGGCCCTGCCGTCGACCTTCTCCAGGGCCTGGTAGAGCGGGACCGTGCCGATGGGCACGGGGGAGTTGCGCAGCACCCACTCGCGGGTGGTGTGGATGTTGCGCCCGGTGGACAGGTCCATGACCGTGTCGGCGCCCCAGCGGGTCGCCCAGGTCATCTTCTCGACCTCCTCCTCGATGGAGGAGGTCACCGCGGAGTTGCCGATGTTGGCGTTGACCTTCACCAGGAACCGCTTGCCGATGATCATCGGCTCGATCTCCGGGTGGTTGACGTTGGCCGGCAGGACCGCCCGGCCGGCCGCGATCTCCTCGCGCACCACCTCCGGTGACACGTTCTCCCGGATGGCCACGTACTCCATCTCGGGCGTGATCTCGCCCCGCCGCGCGTACGCGAGCTGGGTCACCGCCTGGCCGTCCCGGCCCCGGCGCGGCTGGCGCGGGCGGCCGGGGAAGACCGCGTCGAGGTTGCGCAGTCCGCCGCGCGGTGAGGTGTGCTTGATGCCGTCGTCCTCGGGGCGGACGGGGCGGCCCGCGTACTCCTCGGTGTCGCCGCGGGCGACGATCCAGTTCTCCCGCAGCGGCGGCAGTCCCCTGCGGACGTCGGTGTCGACGAGCGGATCGGTGTACGGGCCGGAGGTGTCGTACAGCGTGACCGACTGCCCGTTGGTGAGGTGCACCTGACGGACCGGCACGCGCAGATCGGGGCGCGAGCCCTCGACGTACGCCTTGTGCCAGCCGATGGACTTCCCGGCCTCGTTCTGCGTGGAGGCAGGCGTGCTTGCGTCCTTGATGGTCATGAGACCTACTCCCTACGCCGGCATTACCCGGTAACAGGTTCGGCGGTCGACGCAGCGGTTATCCGTCTGCCGACGTTCCGTGGGATACATCACTCGACTTCGGTGATGTTTCCCGTGAAACATCGCTGGTACGGAGGTCAGCGCCCTCTCAGCCCGGTGCTCCGAGCTCCCGCGTGTACAAAGGTGGCTCCACGCTAGCGTCAATTCGGGCGCGGTGAACAGAGGGCCCCTGCCGTTCTTGCGATGATCGGGCGGTGACCACGACGCATCCCTCCTTCCCCCCGCCCGAACCGGGCCGCGACCCGGACACCGGCTACGGCTCCGGCCACGGCGGGCACGAGCAGGGCCACGGACACGGCCACCGTCATGGACCGGGCCCGGAAGGCGGCGGGTACGGATACGGGTACGGCGGCGGGGATCGCGGGCCCGGGGGCGGCGGGTACGGGACCGGTGACGGCCACGGCCCCGGGGCGGGTGACGGCCCCGGGGCGGGAGACGGCCATGGGCACCGCGGTGGGGGGCACGGGACGGGTGGTGGCCACGGGTCCGGTGGCGGACACGGAACCGGTGGCGGACACGGGCATTCGCACGGTCATGGCCCCGCGGCCCCCGTCTCGGCGCGTCTGCGCAAGGTCATCGCGGCGATCCTCGTCCCGTTCGCCGCGGCCGTCGTTGTGGGGCTCGCGGTGCTGTGGCCGGGCGGTGCCCCGCCGCACGAACGCACCGGCGTCGGTTTCGACCGGCAGACCCAGCAGGCGACGGTCACCGAGGTCGTGAAGGTGAGCTGCGCGGCCGCCAACGCCTCCGGTGTCCCCCCGACCGGCGACACCTCCACCGCCGAGGGCTCGTCCGCCCAGCAGCAGGCGGACGGGACCTGCAAGAAGGCGACCATCCGGGTCGACACCGGCGAGGACAAGGGCCGCACGTTCACGGAAATCGTGCAGCCGGACCAGTCCCGGCAGTTGTCGCAGGGCCAGGAGGTCGTCGTGGCCTACGAGCCCTCGGCGCCGAAGGACCTCCAGTACTCGGTCGCCGACGTCGACCGCCGGTTCCCGATGGCCCTGCTCGCCGGCATCTTCGCGCTCGCCGTCGTGGTCGTCGGGCGGTTGCGCGGTGTCATGGCGCTGGTGTCGCTGGCGATCAGCTTCCTGGTGCTGAACTTCTTCATCCTGCCCGCGATCCTCCAGGGCTCGAACCCGCTGCTCGTGGCGGTGATCGGGTCGAGCGCCATCATGCTGATCGCCCTGTACCTGTGCCACGGGCTGTCCGCCCGTACGTCCGTGGCCGTGCTGGGCACCCTGGTCTCGCTGCTGCTGATCGGCGTGCTGGGGTCGCTGTTCATCGGCTGGGCCGCGCTGACCGGCAACACGGACGACAACACCGGCCTGATCCACGGCCTGTACCCGACGATCGACATGAGCGGTCTGCTGCTGGCGGGCGTCATCATCGGTTCGCTCGGTGTCCTCGACGACGTGACGGTCACCCAGACGTCGGCGGTGTGGGAACTGCACCAGGCCAATCCGACGCTGGGCCGGCGCGGGCTGTACCGCGCCGGCATCCGCATCGGCCGCGACCACATCGCGTCCGTCGTCAACACGCTCGTTCTGGCGTACGCGGGTGCCGCGCTGCCGCTGCTGCTGCTGTTCTCGATCGCCCAGAGCAGTGTGGGTACGGTCGCCAACAGCGAGCTGGTGGCGGAGGAGATCGTGCGGACGCTGGTCGGCTCGATCGGCCTGGTGGCGTCCGTGCCGGTGACGACCGCCCTCGCGGCGCTCGTCGTCTCGGCCGACCGCTCCGGTCCCGGGGCCGCGCCCGCGGGTGCGGTCACCGGTCCGGTGCCGTCGCGCGGTCCCCGGGGGCGTCGCCGCAAGCACTGACGCCGCGGCCTGCGGACAGCACGCGCGGTGCCGTGCCTGCAAGGCCGGTACGGCACCGGCAAGGCCGGTACGGGGCCTCGTAGAAGCGCTGTCAGGACCAGGAGACGGCCCCATGCCCCCTGGTGAATCGTTCCGGCAGACCCCGCAGTACCCGGCGAAGCGTTACGCCACCGCCGCAGGACTGCCGGAACGCTTCAGCCCGCGCTCTGTTCCTCGGCCAGGATGCGGTCCAGCGCCTCGTCGAGGTGGGCGTCGAAGTCGGCGAGCGCCCCCTCCTGGCCCAGCGGCACCAGCTTGTCGGTGCGGTCGAGGAAGGCCACGAGCGGAGCGGCCGAGGACCGGAACAGGGCCTGGTCGGCTCCCACCTGGAGGCGGATCAGCACCTCGGCCAGCGGCTCGGGCTCCACGGGCGCGATGCGCACGTCGCCGTCACCGCACGGCCGGCCCACGCCGTCGATCAGCAACTCCCGGCCGAAGGCCCAGGTCACCGGCGCGTCACCGGGCAGATGGAAGGTCAACCGCACGGCATAGGGATCACAGGTCTCGTACCGCAGCTCCACCGGGATGCGGAAGGAGAGCTCCTCAGAGACGAGAAAGCTCATCATGACCTCTGCCTGTACGGACTCGCGCATCGCCTACCCCGTCATTCGCCGTCGACTGGCCGGGAATCAAACCTCTAACACTCATGGCATCTTGCTGAACGTACACACCAGATCACAAGGAGTGAGTTTTCAGATACTGATAGAGATTCCCAGTGACCCCAGCAGCCGCGCCACTTCGCCTTGGAGCCGGTGTGCCGCGGGCAGCAATCGGTCCGCATGCTGGACAGGCAGAGAGATGGCCACCGTCGCCGCCATGCTGCCGACGGTGATCGGGATCGCCGCGCACACCGTGCCCAGGGTGTACTGCTGATGCTCGGTCACCGGTTCGGACAGGGAAATCTGTTCGAGCCGTTTCAGCAGGCTCTGGCCGTCCCGCACGGTGTACGGGGTGACGGGCTGCGCCGGATGGCGGGCGAGGTGGTCCCGGCGGGCCTCCTCGTCGAGCTGCGCCAGCAGACACTGCCCGATGGCGTGCGCGTGCCCCGTCTCCCGGAAGTCGGCCCACTCCTCCACCGCGGGGTTGCCGGGTGTGTCGGAGACACACACGACGTCGATCTCCCCCTCGCGGTAGACCGCGTAGTACACCGGTGCGCCGACCACATCGCGCCAGCGGGCGAGCACGTCGACGACCATGCCGCGACGTTTCTGCTGTGCCCCGCTGCTGCTGAGCCGCTCGGTCGCCTCGCCGAGGAAGAACAGGCCGTTCTCACGGCGGAGATAGCCCTCGTGGACCAGCGTCCGCAGCAGGTGGTAGGCCGTGGGCAGAGCCAGTCCGGTCTCACGGGCCAACTGCTTGGCGGGGGCGCCGGACCCGTGTCCGGCGACGCACTCCAGAAGGCGCATGGCCCGTTGCACGGAACCGATGAGCGTCCCGGGGGGTACCCCTGTGACGGACGCCTCCGCGTCGGAGGCCCCCGCGCCGGAGGTCTCCGATTCGGAGGTCTTCGCGTCCGGGGTCCCGGCGGACGGGCCGGCGGAGGACCGGCCCGGGTCAGGGGCGTCCGCGGCGGGGGGTCTGGAGCGGGGCTGCACGGGGAGTGCGCGCAGATGGGCGGATGAGGCGGTGTCAGCCGTGGCCATGGGTCACTCCCGAAGCGCGAGGGGGCAGCCCGTGCGGGGAACACGGGTGGCGGTACGCCGCTCGCGGGGGATCGTCCCCGCGTCGGGTTCCGGACTCTAACCGTCTGTCACCGCACGCATACGGCCGGTCCGGGAAACTTCCCTCGCGCGAGGGAACCGCTGGTTCCCGTCACCCCCACCGGTGTCCCACGGCTCTCACCAGTCGCTGCGGGACGAGGAACTGGACATGAACTTCCGTACGACGTAGATCAGTCCGCCCACCAGTGCCACGAAGACCAGCAGCTTGAACAGCAGTCCGATCACGAAGCCGACGACGCTGGCGATCAGGCCGCCGAACACGACCAGGGCGATGACCGGCACCGCGATCCACTTAACCCACCACGGCAGTCCCGTGAAGATCTCTCGCATCGCCCTCGTCCTCATCTCTCCGCCCGGCACCCCGGGCCCGTACGACTGCCGGGTCCCTCGGTGTCCGGGAATTCTCTGACGTCCTGCCTCGATGCTAGGGCCGCGACGGGACCGCGCGGGGGTCCCGCAGCCCTTGTCTCCCCCTGACCGGTCCCCTAGGGAACCCGGGGGTGGCGGGTCAGCTCTCGGGCGGAGAGAACACCACCAGGACCCGCAGGTCCTCGCTGATGTGATGGAACTTGTGGGCGACACCGGCCGGCACGTACACCACGCTGCCCCGTGCCACCTGGGTCGTCTCCATGCCGACGGTGATCGCGGCGCGGCCGCTGACCACGAAGTACACCTCGTCCTGCTCGTGCGGCTTCTGCGGGTCGGCGGTGCCCGCGTCGAGCGCGTACAGGCCGACCGACATGTTCCGCTCCCGCAGGAACTGCAGGTAGGCACCGTCGTTGGCGGCGCGCTCCGCCTCCAGTTCGTCCAGTTGGAATGCCTTCATCGCGTGGTCCGCCCCTGTCTCACCGTTCGTTTCCGTGCGTGTCTGCCACGATCAGACACATGATGAATTTCCTAGTCAAGACGATCGCCAACGCGGGGGCGCTGGCCGTCGCCGTGTGGCTGCTCGACAAGATCACCCTGACCGGGGGCAGCACCGGCCGGAAGACCGGGACGCTGATTCTCGTCGCCCTGGTGTTCGGTCTGGTCAACCTGCTGGTCAAGCCGATCGTGCGGGTGCTGACCTTTCCGCTGTTCGTCCTGACCCTGGGCCTGTTCACCCTGGTGGTCAACGCGCTGATGCTGCTGCTCACCTCGTGGCTGGCCGACAAGCTCGACCTCAGCTTCCACGTGGAGGGCTTTTGGACCGCCGTCCTCGGCGGCCTGATCGTGTCGATCGTCTCCTGGGCCCTGAACATGGTCCTCCCCGACAAGGACTGACCCGATGACCTACCGCGTCTGTTTCGTCTGCACCGGCAACATCTGCCGCTCCCCGATGGCCGAGGCCGTCTTCCACGAGCGCGTGGCGGACGCCGGGCTCGACGGCCTGGTGGCGGTCGACAGCGCCGGGACGGGCGGCTGGCACGAGGGCGAGGGCGCCGACCCGCGCACCCTGGCCGTCCTGGAGGAGAACGGCTACGCCCTGGACCACACGGCCAGGCAGTTCCATGCCTCCTGGTTCTCCCGCCTGGACCTCGTCGTCGCCCTCGACTCCGGTCACCTCGGGGCGCTGCGCCGCCTGGCGCCCACGGAACAGGACGCGGCCAAGGTGCGCCTGTTGCGGTCCTACGACCCCGCCGCCGACCCCGACGACCTCGACGTACCGGACCCGTACTACGGGGGCATGGACGGCTTCGAGGAGTGCCTTGAGATGGTGGAGGCGGCGAGCGACGGTCTGCTCGCCGCCGTACGCGAGCAAGTGGAAGGACGAGCGGCATGAGTGATTCCGCGACCACAGGGCGGGACTCCGGGGACGGCGGGCGGAGCCCCGCGGCCGGAGCGGGGACGGCGCTTCCCCTGGCGGCGGCGCTGCCGCAGGGGGCGGGGGACGGCACGCGGGCCGTGCGCGCGGGGCTGCCGGAGCCGGTCAAGCACGAGCCGACGCTGCCCGGCCCCGTCTTCGCCGCCCACTTCCATCTGCCGGGCGACCCCACCGGCCCGTACACCTACGGCCGTGACGAGAATCCGACCTGGACGCTGCTGGAGAGCGCCATCGGCGGGCTGGAGGCACCGGGGCGGGACGACGTGGAGACGCTCGTGTTCGCCTCGGGCATGGCGGCGATCTCGTCGGTGCTCTTCTCCCAGGTGCGCGCCGGGGACGCGGTCGTCCTGCCGAACGACGGCTACCAGGCGCTGCCCCTGGCGCGGGCGCAGCTCGAGGCGTACGGCGTCGAGGTGCGCACCGCGCCCACCGGCGGCGACGCCCAGCTCGACCTGCTGGACGGGGCGAAGCTGCTGTGGATCGAGTCCCCGTCGAACCCGGGGCTCGACGTGTGCGACATCCGGCGGCTGGTCGAGGCGGCACACGCGCGTGGCGCCCTGGTCGCCGTCGACAACACCCTCGCCACGCCGCTCGGGCAGCGTCCGCTGGAGCTGGGCGCCGACTTCTCCGTGGCCAGCGGCACCAAGCAGCTCACCGGGCACGGTGACATCCTCCTGGGGTACGTCGTCGGCCGCGGCGGCGAGGCGATGACCGCGGTACGGCGCTGGCGCAAGATCGTCGGTGCCATCCCCGGCCCGATGGAGGCGTGGCTCGCCCACCGCTCGATCGCCACCCTCCAGATGCGGGTCGACCGGCAGGACGCCACCGCGCTGAAGGTCGCCGAGGCCCTGCGGGAACGGCCCGAGGTGACCGGGCTGCGCTATCCGGGGCTGCCCGACGACCCGTCGTACAAGATCGCCGCGCAGCAGATGCGGCGCTTCGGGTGCGTGGTCTCCTTCACGCTGCCGACGCGCGTGCGTGCGGACCGCTTCCTCGACGAACTGCGGCTCGTGGACGACGCGACGAGCTTCGGCGGCGTACGGTCCACGGCCGAGCGGCGCGGGCGCTGGGGCGGGGACGACGTGCCGGAGGGCTTCATCCGTCTGTCGGTCGGTGCCGAGGACCCCGACGACCTGGTGGCCGATCTCCTGCGAGCGCTGGACGCGTCCGCCGACTGACCGCCCGGCACGTGCGCCCGCCGCGGCCGGACCGGGGTGACGGGCGGTCCGAGCCTCCCCCCTCGTGGCTCGAACCGCCCTCGGTTCCGCGCGCCAAGAACCGCTTGGACAAGGCTAGTTGACTCTGTGTCAGTGTCCAATCACAGTAGCGGCAGCGACTCATCGCCATTTTTATGACTGGTCGGTGCCGGGGGCTGGAGAAGGGGCCGAAGAGGGGAAGGGTTCTCGTGGATCTGGCCTTACTGCGCACCTTCGTGACCGTGCACCGGGCCGGTTCCTTCACCCGCGCCGCCGCCCTGCTCGGCCTTTCGCAGCCGGCCGTCACCTCGCAGATCCGCACCCTGGAACGGCAGCTCGGCCGGCCCCTGTTCCTGCGCCAGGCCCGAGGCGTCACCCCGACGACCATCGGCGACGAACTGGCGCACAAGGCCGCGCCCCATCTCGACGCCCTGGTGGAGATAGCGGAGTCCGGGCTCGACGTGACGTCCCCCTTACGGACGCTGCATCTGGCCGGGCCCCCCGAGTTCATCGCCGAACGGGCGCTGCCCGCGCTCAGCGGGCTGACCGGCGAGGGCGGACAGGGCCTGGCCCTGCGCGCCTCCTTCGGCAACGCCGACGAGACGCTGGAGGGGCTGGCCGCCGGGCTGCACGACCTGGTCATCAGCACGGCCCGGCCACGCGGCGCGCTGCTCACGGCGACGCCCCTCTGCGACGAGGAACTCGTCCTGGTCGCCGCGCCGCGCTGGGCCAAGCAGATCGGCGGGGGGACGCGGGGCGACGGCGACCTGTCCGTCCTGGAACACGTGCCCGTGATCGAGGTGCACGAGTCGCTGCCGTTCGTGGCCCGGTACTGGTCTTCCGTCTTCGAGGGCTGCCCGGCCGCCCCCGGGACGGTCATCGTCCCCGACCTCCGCGCGGTCCTCACCTGCGCGATCGCGGGTGCCGGACTGGCGGTTCTGCCCCGCTATCTGGGTGCGGACGCGCTGGAGCGCGGTGATCTGGTCGCCCTGTACGACCCGGCGGTACCCCCGCTGCGGACGTACTTCCTCGCGGTGCGCACCGGCACGCTGGCGATGCCGCACATAGCGCGCGCCCACGAGTGGCTGTTACGGGCGGCAGCCGACTGGAACTGAGCGGTGCTCCCCCGGTACGACAGAGTCCGCCGGGCGGCGGTCGCCGGGTCTTGTAGGGGCGTTCCGGGATGTTTCACGTGGAACCAGCCGGGCCACATTTCTCCCATGACCGTCCGACCCGTGGTCAAGCGCACCGCACGTGCCGTTCTCCTGGACGGCGACGACCTGATTCTGATCAAGCGCACCAAGCCCGGTGTGGACCCGTACTGGGTCACTCCCGGCGGTGGCGTCGAGCCGGAGGACACGACCGTCGTCCACGCACTGCACCGCGAGGTGCACGAGGAATTGGGAGCCAAGATCACCGACGTGGTCCCCTGCTTCGTCGACACCGTCGAGCACATCGGTGAGGACGCCGCCACGACCGGAGTGAAGGTGCAGCACTTCTTCGTCTGCCACCTGGAATCCATGGACCCGGCCCTGCGGCACGGCCCCGAGGTCGACGAACCGGCCGGCGAGTACGAGATCGTCCGGATTCCGTTCACCCGGGTCGGCATCGCCTCCGTTCATCTCGTACCGCTGTCGCTGCGGCACTATCTGGACGGCAACATCGAAGGGGTGCGTGCCCTGCACGCGCATGATCTGGGTTGACCCGCGCACCGGCAGCGTTTTCCCGGCGATGTTTCACGTGAAACGCGCGGTGTCCACGCGCCGCACAGCCGGCCACGACTTGGCCAAAAGCTCCCACGTCTCAGGGGAAACAGGTGGACGGCAAGGGTCCGCGTCGGTCAGCCTGACCTCCGTGCCGACTCCTTCCCTCACCACTCTCCCGATCCGCCGTCTGACGCTTCGCGACCTCGCCGCCTGCGCCGACCTGTCCGAGGACCGGAGGTGGCCACGCGAGGAGCACAAGTGGAGCCTCCTGCTCACGGCCGGAAGGGGGTACGGCATCGACGACCCCGACGGGGGTCTGGTCGGTGCCTGCGCCGTCACCGAGTACGGGCCGCACGAGCGCCCGGCCCTCGCGGCCATCGGCATGGTGCTGGTCGCCGAACGCCACGGCCGCAAGGGAGTCGGGCGTCGGCTGATGCGGCATGTGCTCTCCACGATGGGCACCACGCCGCTGACCCTGTACGCCACCCCGAACGGCCGCCCGCTCTACGAGGAGCTGGGCTTCAAGGCCATTGGGCGGGCCGAGATGGTGCGGGGGCACTTCACTCCGGACGGGTCCGGGACCCGGGTCGCCACCCGCGCGGCCACCGCCGAGGACCTCACCACGATCCTCCGTCTCGACGAGGAGGTCTTCGGTACGGACCGCACCCACATCATCACGCGGCTGCCGGCCTTCGCCGACCAACTGCGCGTCGCCGAGGAGAACGGCCGGCTCATCGGGTACGCGGGTGCCTGGCCCAACATGGACACGCACGTCGTGGGCCCGTTGATCGCCCGCGACACGGAGACGGCGAAGGCGCTGATCGCCTCGCTCGCCGCCCACACGGACCGCCCGCTGCGCACCGACCTCGACGTACGGCACGAGGAGCTGCTGGCCTGGGCGAAGGAGCGCGGGCTGGCGTCCGTCGCCTTCAACACGGTCATGACGTACGGCGTCACCGAGCTGCCCGGGGACTGGAGCCGGAGGTTCGCTCCCCTGACGGTGGCGGCGGGCTGAACTGGCCCGCCGCCGTACCAGGGCTCCGGCGTCTGTGTGCCGTCGTCAGACGAGGGCCTCGACGGCGGCCGTGGCGAAGGAGTGGTCCTGCTCCGGGGCACCGCCGCCCACACCGATCGCGCCGATCAGCCGTCCGTCGCGGTGGACGGGCACGCCGCCCGCGATGAACAGCAGCGGCCGGTCCAGCGCGGTGGGCAGGGTGTGGAAGAGTCCGCCGGGCTGGACCGCGTCGACGAGATCGGCGGTGGGGGCGTTCAACTGGAGTGCCGTGTATGCCTTGCGGGTGCTGGTCTCCCCGGAGATCAGCACGGCCCGGTCGTCCCGCCAGAAGGCGAGCAGATGACCGCCGGCGTCGAGGACGGTGACGCTGACGGTGACCCCGGCGGCCTCCGCCGCGCGGCGGGCGGCCTCGACCAGTGCCTCGGCGTCCTGGGTGGTCAGCGGGGCGAGGGCGGTGGTGGGGGTGGACA
Source organism: Streptomyces sp. NPDC000134 (assembly GCF_042899225.1). Taxonomy (NCBI): domain Bacteria; kingdom Bacillati; phylum Actinomycetota; class Actinomycetes; order Kitasatosporales; family Streptomycetaceae; genus Streptomyces; species Streptomyces sp. NPDC000134. The sequence continues at coordinate 257,778 of NZ_JBIAZN010000012.1, read as the reverse complement.
TCTGGGGTTTCTCCTTGCCGAGTCTGGTGGGTCTGGTGGATCTGGGTGGGGTCAGTGGTGGGCGGCGGCCCGCTGCTCGACGGTCGGCACCGCGCCCGCGACGACGGTGCTCGGAGCCTCGGTCCGCCGCTCCAGGACGGCCGACAGGAAGGCGAGGACCAGAGCCCCGGCGGCCAGGGCGGCGCCCACCCAGTTCGGGGCGGTGTAGCCGAGGCCGGCGGCGATGACGAGGCCGCCCAGCCAGGCGGACAGCGCGTTGCCGAGGTTGAAGGCGCCGATGTTCACGGCGGAGGCCAGCGTCGGGGCGCCGTGCGCCTGGTCGAGGACGCGCTTCTGCAACGGCGGGACGGTGGCGAAGCCGAAGGCGCCGATCAGCACGATGCTCACGGCCGCCGCGAACTTGTTGTGGGCGGTGACGGTGAAGAGGGCGAGCACGATCGCCAGGGCGCCCAGGGAGACGTACAGCATGGGCATCAGGGCGCGGTCGGCGAACCGGCCGCCGACGAGGTTGCCGCCGACCATGCCGAGGCCGAAGAGGACCAGCAGCCAGGTGACCGAGCCGTCGGCGAAGCCCGTGACGTGGGTCATCATCGGGGCGATGTAGGTGATGGCCGCGAAGACACCGCCGAAGCCGAGGACGGTCATCGCCATCGCGAGCAGGACCTGGACGTTCTTGAAGGCGGCCAGTTCGTGCCGCAGCCGGACGCCCTCCGGCTTGGGCATGTCGGGTACGAGCTTGGCGATGCCGGCCAGGCCGATGACGCCCAGCGCGGCGACGATGGCGAAGGTGACGCGCCAGCCGACGGACTGGCCGACGAGGGTGCCCAGCGGTACGCCCACGACGTTGGCGACGGTCAGGCCGGTGAACATCATGGCGATGGCGCCGGCCTTCTTGTCGGGGGCGACCAGGTCGGCCGCGACGACCGAGCCGATGCCGAAGAAGGCACCGTGGGCCAGCGAGGCGACCACGCGGCCGATCAGCATCACGGAGAAGGCGGGGGCGAAGGCGGAGACCAGGTTGCCGGCGATGAACAGGCCCATCAGCAGCATCAGCATCCGCTTGCGGGGGATCTTGGTGCCGAGCACGGTCATCAGCGGCGCGCCGAACATGACACCGAGCGCGTAGCCGGTCACCAGATACCCGGCGGTCGGGATGGAGACCCCGTAGTCACTCGCGACCTCGGGCAGCAGGCCCATGATCACGAACTCGGTCGTTCCGATCCCGAAGGCCCCGATCGCGAGGGCCAGAAGCGCGAGAGGCATGGGGGACACCTTCCCAGACGATTGCAGGAGCGCTTTGCGTGCGTTCACAATAGTTGCACACGCGGGCTATAGGCAACCGCCGTATATCGCGCTTCTGGTCTACCCTGGTGTCAGCCGCTCCGGGACGGAGGAAACGCCAATGACAGCGACGGACCCCGCACTCACCGCTCTGGCCCAGGGCTGGTGCGCCCTCTCTTTGCTGCACGGGAGGATCGAGGCGCACATCGAGCGCGCCCTGCAGGCCGGTCACGACCTCAGCGCGCGCGAGTACTCGCTGCTCGACGTGCTCAGCAGGCAGCACGATGGTGATGGCGGTCATCTGCAGATGAAGCAGGTCGCCGACGCGGTCGTGCTCAGCCAGAGCGCCACCACCCGCCTGGTGACCCGCCTGGAGGACCGCGGTCTGCTGGAGCGCTATCTCTGCCCCACCGACCGCCGCGGCATCTACACCAACGTCACGGAAGCCGGTCTGAGGCTGCTGGAAGAGGCGCGGCCCACCAACGACGCCGCCCTGCGGGAGGCCCTCGACGAAGCGGCCGAGAACCCCGATCTGGCGCCGCTGGTCCAGGTCGTCGAGACGCTGAAGGCGCCGGTGCCCGCGTAAAGGCCCTTGTCGGAGCGGTGCCGACGCATAGGGTGCGGATCATGGGAGATCTTGAGATACGGCCCGCCGCCGAGGACGACATACCGGCGATCGTCGCCATGCTCGCCGACGACCCGCTGGGCGCTCAGCGGGAGTCACCGGAGGACCTGAGTCCTTACCGGGCCGCGTTCGAGCGGCTCGCCGCCGACCCGAACCAGCGTCTGGTCGTGGCCGTCCGCGAGGGACGGGTCGTGGGCACCCTCCAACTGACGTTCGTCCCGGGGCTGTCCCGGCGCGGCGCCACCCGGTCGATCATCGAGGCCGTCCGCATTCACGCCGGGGAGCGCGGTGGCGGCCTGGGCACCCAGCTCATCGAGTGGGCGGTCGACGCGTCCCGCCGCCAGGGATGCAGCCTGGTGCAGCTCACCTCCGACGTCAGCCGCACCGACGCCCACCGCTTCTACGAGCGGCTCGGCTTCTCGGCCACGCACGTGGGCTTCAAGCTCCAGCTCTGACCGGCCGCGCGCCGCCCTTCGTGCCCTGTTTCACGTGAAACAGGGCACTTCCTGCTGCTCCTGCTCGGTACCGGGCGCCTAACCGATCCCCCGCCATCCCTCGGGGTCCACCCCGCCCGGAACGGGAGCGTCTTCGTCGTACGGCTGCCGGGTGAAGACGAAGGACCCGAGGTCCAGGTGGCTCACGGTCCCGTCCGGACGTCGTACGGCACGCAGCAGTTCCCCGGCGTAGTAACCGTCCAGCCCCGTCCAGGTGCCGTCGCCGTTGGCCCGGAACCGTGAGCGCCGGCCACCGCCCGCGAGCGGGCCCAGGGAGACTCCGCCGTCGGCGATGAGCCGCAGCGCGAAGGCATGTGTCCCCCAGTACCACTGTCCGGCCAGTTCCAGCACGGACCCGTCGACCCGCGGCAGCGGACGCCAGGGCTCGGGAAAGCGGGGCTCGGCCTCGGCGACGATACGGATCAGATCGGCCCCCACCGATCCCACCAGCGGGCCGGAGGTGCAGTTGGTCAGGACCACCGCGGCCACGTCGTCCTCGACGGCGATGGTGAGGCTGGCCAGGAAGCCCGGCAGCGACCCGGAGTGCCCCAAGAGCAACCGCCCGCCCCGGCTCTGGATCTGCAGACCCAGCCCGTACGTCACACCGTCCACGACATCCGCGGGCTCGGCCGGTGCCGCGGGCACCCGCATCTCCCGTACGCTCTCCGCGCTCAGCACCCGGTCGTCCCCGTGGGCCAGGAAGGCGGCGAACCGCGCCAGGTCCCCGGACGTGGACCAGAGCTGACCGGCCGGTGCCATCCGTCCGAGATCCTCGGTGGGCTCGGCCAGCATCACATCGGCCCATGGATGCACCGCCCAGCCGCCCGCGTGCGGCGACCGCGGCCGCCCACTCGTGCGGTCCAGTCCGAGAGGCTCCAGCACCTCCTGCCGCAGCACTTCCTCCCACGGTGCCCCGCGCAGCTTCTCGACCAGCGCGCCGAGCAGGGTGTAGCCAGGGTTGGAGTAGTGGTGCCGCCGGCCCACCGGGTGCAGGAGGGGCCGCTCACCCAGTACATCGGCGAGTTCCGGTCGCAGCGAGCCGGGCGTCCGCTCCCACCAGGGCGCGGGCGACTCCGCCGCCAGTCCGCCGGTGTGCGCGAGCAGCTCGGCGATGGTGGCCTCCCCGGCCCCGGTGCCCGGAAGGTGCTTCTCCAGCGGGTCCCCGAGGCCGAGTACGCCTTCGTCGCGCAGCCGCAGGACCAGAACGGCGGTGAAGGTCTTGGTGATCGAGCCGATCCGGTACTGCACCCGCTCGTCGGGGCTCTCCCCCTCCACCGAGGTCCGCGAGCCGTGCCAGACGGCCCGTCCCCCGCGTACCACCGCGGCGACCATCGACGGCGCGCGCCCTTCGGCCTGGGCCACGGCGATCCGGTGCGCCAGCGCCCGCCTGGTACTGGGGAGCAGCTCTTCCTGAAATGTCGTCATGGCCCCAGTCCACCCGCCGGATCACCGCGCGTCGAGCGCATTTCCGCGCGACCGGACCGCCTACCGTCCAGCCGGCCGGCCAGGTGTGCGGCACCCGGAGTCCCATGCCGTTCCGCGCATCAGGTCTGGGCCATGTCCACGAAGCGCGAGTAGTGGCCCTGGAAGGCCACCGTGATCGTCGCCGTCGGGCCGTTTCGGTGCTTGGCCACGATCAGGTCGGCCTCGCCCGCGCGGGGTGACTCCTTCTCGTAGGCGTCCTCGCGGTGCAGCAGGATGACCATGTCGGCGTCCTGCTCGATCGAACCGGACTCACGCAGGTCGGAGACCATCGGCTTCTTGTCCGTGCGCTGTTCGGGGCCACGGTTGAGCTGGGAGAGCGCGATGACGGGGATCTCCAGCTCCTTGGCCAGCAGCTTGAGGTTCCGGGACATGTCCGAGACCTCCTGCTGGCGGCTCTCGGCGCGCTTGGAGCCGCCGGACTGCATGAGCTGGAGGTAGTCGATGACGACCAGCTTGAGGTCGTTGCGCTGCTTGAGGCGGCGGCACTTGGCGCGGATCTCCATCATCGACAGGTTCGGGGAGTCGTCGATGTAGAGGGGGGCGGCCGAGACGTCCGGCATCCGGCGGGCCAGCCGGGTCCAGTCGTCGTCCGTCATCGTGCCGGACCGCATGTGGTGCAGGGCGACACGGGCCTCGGCGGAGAGGAGGCGCATCGCGATCTCATTGCGCCCCATCTCCAGGGAGAAGATGACGCTCGGCAGGTTGTGCTTGATCGACGCCGCCCGCGCGAAGTCCAGCGCGAGCGTCGACTTGCCCATCGCGGGGCGGGCGGCGATGACGATCATCTGACCCGGGTGCAGACCGTTGGTCAGCGAGTCGAAGTCCGTGAAGCCGGTGGGCACGCCGGTCATCTCGCCGCTGCGCGAGCCGATCGCCTCGATCTCGTCGAGGGCGCCCTCCATGATGTCGCCCAGCGGCAGGTAGTCCTCGCTGGTCCGCTGCTCGGTGACCGCGTAGATCTCGGCCTGGGCACGGTTGACGATCTCGTCCACGTCGTCGTCGGCCGCGTAACCCATCTGGGTGATCCGCGTCCCCGCCTCGACCAGGCGCCGCAGGACGGCCCGCTCATGGACGATCTCCGCGTAGTACGCGGCGTTGGCCGCCGTCGGCACGGTCTGGACGAGGGTGTGCAGATACGACGCCCCGCCGACCTTGTTGATCTCGCCGCGCTTGGTCAGCTCGGCGGCGATCGTGATGGGGTCGGCAGGCTCACCCTTGGCGTAGACGTCGAGGATCGCCTGGTAGATCGTCTCGTGGGCCGGCTTGTAGAAGTCGTGGCCCTTGAGCAGCTCCACCACGTCGGCGATGGCGTCCTTGGAGAGCAGCATGCCGCCGAGGACCGACTGCTCGGCGTCGAGGTCCTGCGGCGGGACACGCTCGAACGACGAGCCCCCACCGTCCCACGCGCCGCCCTCCCGGCCGCGCTCGTGCTGCTCCTCGCGGCCCCCCGCTCCGTCGCCGCGCCGGCGGGAGGCAGGCAGACGATCACTGGGCCCGCTGTCGGCCCACGGCTCGTCCAAGGGCTCGGAAATGCTCACCGAGCCACCTCCTCCCGTCCGCCGTGCGGACCTCGCCGTGCCCCTCATTTCTACGGCACGGCACTGACAAATAAGAGGCCCAACTCCGGTTCTGGCGCGTCGGTTTTATGGCGGTTCGCGAACCGACGTACGGAGCGGGCGCCGGACCACCGTAGGCCCGTGCGGGGCGTCAGCCAATCTGGTTATCCACAGGCCATGTGGACGACCGCCCAGATGCTGTGGAGAACTCCGCGAAACCTGTGCACGACCCGGTGGACAGCCCTGTGAACAAGCCCTCGACCCTTCCAACAGAACCCTTCTGACCAGCCCTTTTTCCATCCACCGGCTGTGCAGAAGAAAAACTTTCCCAGGAGAATCAAGATCGCTGCGGACGGCACGCGCGAGGACGCGCGACGAGACGGCAAGTAAGGGTCACAAAAGCTTTGCATCACTTACCTGTGGAAGATTAGATTGGTGCCCATGACACAGGCCCCCGTGCGCTCGCGGACCGACCGGCGTCGGCACGACCGAGAGATCATCGCTCTGGCCGTCCCGGCCTTCGGCGCGCTCGTCGCCGAGCCCCTTTTCGTGATGGCCGACAGCGCGATCGTCGGCCATCTCGGCACGGCGCAGCTTGCCGGACTCGGCGTGGCCTCGGCCCTTCTGACGACCGCCGTCAGCGTCTTCGTCTTCCTCGCCTACGCCACCACGGCCGCCGTCTCCCGACGCGTCGGCGCCGACGACCTCCCGGCCGCCATCCGCCAGGGCATGGACGGCATCTGGCTGGCCCTGCTGCTCGGCGCCGCCGTCATCGCCGCCGTCCTGCCCACGGCCCCGTCCCTCGTGGAACTCTTCGGCGCCTCGGACACCGCGGCCCCCTACGCCACCACCTATCTGCGCATCTCCTCGCTCGGCATCCCCGCCATGCTGATCGTGCTCGCCGCGACCGGCGTCCTACGGGGCTTGCAGGACACCAGGACTCCGCTCTACGTGGCCATCGGGGGTTTCCTCGCGAACGCCGTCCTCAACGTCGCCCTCGTCTACGGCGCCGGCCTCGGCATCGCGGGCTCGGCCTGGGGCACCGTGATCGCTCAGGCCGGCATGGCCGCCGTCTATCTGACGGTCGTCGTCCGCGGTGCCCGCGAGCACGGCGCCTCCCTGCGCCCGGACGCCGCCGGCATCCGCGCCTCCGCCCAGGCCGGCGTACCGCTGCTGGTGCGTACGCTCTCGCTCCGGGCCATTCTGATGATCGCCACGGCGGTCGCCGCGCGCCTCGGTGACGCCGACATCGCGGCCCACCAGATCATCCTGTCCCTGTGGAGCCTGCTCGCCTTCGCCCTCGATGCCATCGCCATCGCAGGACAGGCCATCATCGGCCGCTATCTGGGAGCCGGTGACGCCCAGGGCGCCCGGAACGTCTGCCGACGGATGGTGGATTGGGGCGTGGGGGTCGGGGTCGTCCTCGGTGTGCTGGTCGTGATCACCCGGCCCGCGTTCCTGCCCCTGTTCACCGGCGACCCCGCGGTCAAGGACACGGCCCTGCCCGCGCTGGTGATCGTGGCACTCTCCCAGCCGATCTGCGGAGTGGTCTTCGTCCTGGACGGCGTCCTGATGGGCGCGGGCGACGGCCCGTATCTGGCCTGGGCCATGCTGATCACTCTCGCGGTCTTCACCCCGGCCGCGCTGCTGGTTCCGGAGTTCGGCGGTGGGCTCACGGCTCTCTGGGCGGCGATGACGCTGATGATGGCCGTGCGACTGGTGACGCTGTGGGTACGGACGCGCTCCGGCCGCTGGGTCGTCACCGGCGCGACTCGCTGACCGTTTCACGTGAAACACCGGAACCCCGGAGCGCCCTCGAACCGCTCCTCGCCTCCTCGCGAGTCCCGACGAGAAGGGTCCGCACCCCGCCGCGCACGAGAATGGGGCCGCACCCGGAAGGGATGCGGCCCCATCAACGCGCTACCGCGGTGATCCCGGCACTCAGGCCGCGACGACCTCGATGCTGACCTTGGCGTCGACCTCGGGGTGCAGACGCACGGACGTCGCGTGGGCGCCCAGCGTCTTGATCGGCGAGGCGACCTCGATGCGGCGCTTGTCGACGTCGGGGCCACCGGCAGCCTTGATCGCCGAAGCGATGTCGGCCTGGGTGACGGAGCCGAAGAGACGACCGGCGTCGCCGGCGCGGACGGCCAGGCGGACCTTGACGCCCTCGAGCTGGGCCTTCACCTGATTGGCCTGCTCGATGGTCTGGATCTCGTGGATCTTGCGAGCACGACGGATCTGCTCGACGTCCTTCTCGCCGCCCTTGGTCCAGCGGATCGCGAACTTCCGCGGGATCAGGTAGTTACGGGCGTAACCGTCCTTGACGTCGACGACGTCGCCCGCGGCACCGAGGCCGGAGACCTCGTGGGTGAGGATGATCTTCATGTTTCGGTCACCCTTCCCTTATCGCGCGGTGGAGGTGTAGGGCAGCAGCGCCATCTCACGGCTGTTCTTCACGGCCGTGGCGACGTCACGCTGGTGCTGCGTGCAGTTGCCGGTCACGCGGCGGGCACGGATCTTGCCGCGGTCGGAAATGAACTTCCGCAGCATGTTCGTGTCCTTGTAGTCCACGTACGTGACCTTGTCCTTGCAGAACGCGCAGACCTTCTTCTTAGGCTTGCGCACAGGCGGCTTCGCCATGGTGTTTCTCCTGTGTGATCAAGAAGTTGGGGTACGGGCCCGGCCCTAGAAGGGGGGCTCGTCCGAGTAGCCGCCGCCACCGCCGCCGCCGGAGTTTCCACCCCAGCCGCCGCCACCGCCGCCCTGCTGGCCACCGGCGGGAGCGCTGGTCGCCCACGGGTCGTCGGCGGGAGCGCCGCCGCCGGGCTGACCGCCGCCGGGGCCGCCGCCCCAGCCGCCGCCACCCTGGCCGCCGCCCTGTCCGCCACCGCCGTAGCCGCCCTGGCCTCCGCGGCCCTGGCCCGAGGTCTTGGTGACCTTGGCCGTGGCGCTGCGCAGGCTGGCGCCGACCTCGTCGACGTCCAGCTCGTAGACCGTGCGCTTGACGCCCTCACGGTCCTCGTAGGACCGCTGCTTCAGCCGGCCCTGCACGATGACGCGCATGCCTCGCTGGAGCGACTCGGCGACGTTCTCCGCCGCCTGGCGCCAGACCGAGCAGGTCAGGAACAGGCTCTCGCCGTCCTTCCACTCGTTGGTCTGACGGTCGAAGGTGCGGGGAGTGGACGCGACACGGAACTTCGCGACGGCCGCACCGGACGGGGTGAAGCGCAGCTCGGGGTCATCGACAAGATTGCCGACGACCGTGATGACGGTCTCGCCTGCCATGGGGGAACCTCTCGGCGGGTTTGCTGCTGGCTGCTTGTGCTGCTACTCGGAATCCCGGACCGACTGAGTGCGGGACTCAGTGGGTCTCGGGACGGAGGACCTTGGTCCGGAGGACCGACTCGTTCAGGTTCATCTGGCGGTCGAGCTCCTTGACGACCGCAGGCTCGGCCTGCAGGTCGATGACCGAGTAGATGCCCTCGGGCTTCTTCTTGATCTCGTACGCGAGACGACGACGGCCCCAGGTGTCGACCTTCTCGACCTTTCCGCCACCGTCACGGACGACGGAAAGGAAGTTCTCGATCAGCGGAGAGACAGCGCGCTCCTCGACCTCGGGGTCGAGGATGACCATCACCTCGTAGTGACGCATGTGGAACCCACCTCCTTTGGACTCAGCGGCCACGGTCGTTCCGTGGCAGGAGGGTTGTGATGCGTACGCCTCGGTGTCCGTCAGGGGTACAGCGGCCACTGGCGATCGGGGACCGTCAGGGCTCTCCAGGCTGTGCCGGGCAGACACCGGTGCAGACGGTACACAGTACCCGCACACCGGCTTCCGGTTGAAATCCGGCCGCAAAGGCGGTCAGTCTGGACACATCGGGTGTGTATGGCGCTACGATGCGCCGCGTTTCGCAGGAGGTGCCCCATGGCACAGGCATTGCGACCCACCAACGGCGCCGGCGGCCTCTTCGCCACGGACGGCAAGTCCCATCCGCTCCAGGACGGCCTCATGGCGCTGACCCTGGTGCTGGGCGTCCTGTCGTTCATCACGGCGTGGTTCCACCATCTGCACCTGCTCAGCTCCTGGGCCGGCCTGCTGGGGCTGCTGGTCGGCGCCTACGGCCAGTGGGTCTCCGAGACGACCCGTGAGCGCTTCGGTCTCATCCTGGGACTCGGGGCCTCGGGCGTCGGCTTCCTCCTGGGCATGGCGCACGGCGGCCTCTTCGGCGGGGTCATCGACTGACGCCCGGCACCACGCCGCGGACACCGTACGACGCTCCGGCCGGCCCCCGGCCGGAGCAAAGGTGCCCTACGCCCAGACGGGGCGCCCCACGGGCGCAGTAGGCTTCGCGCGAGAGCCGGAGCCCCTGTACCCATGGGGACACACCAGCCCGAGGAGCGCCCCGAATGAGTCTGACCCTGAGGACCATCAGTCGAGAGCAGCATCTGGCGTATATCCAGAGTCTGCCGTCGGCGAGTCACATGCAGGTCCCGGCATGGGCGGACGTCAAGGCGGAGTGGCGCTCCGAGAACCTCGGCTGGTTCGACGAGCGGACCGGTGAACTGGTCGGCGCCGGCCTGGTCCTCTACCGGCAGCTCCCCAAGATCAAGCGCTACCTCGCCTATCTCCCCGAGGGCCCGGTCATCAACTGGTTCGCGCCGAACCTCCAGGACTGGATCGAGCCGATGCTGGCGCACCTCAAGCGGCAGGGCGCCTTCTCGGTCAAGATGGGCCCGCCGGTGATCATCCGGCGCTGGGAGGCCGCGTCGATCAAGAAGGGCATCCAGGACCCGGACGTCAAGCGGCTGCGCGACCTGGAGGCCGACTTCATCGAGCCGCGCGCCTTCGAGGTGGCCGACAAGCTGCGCCGTATGGGCTGGCAGCAGGGCGAGGACGGCGGCGCCGGCTTCGGCGACGTGCAGCCCCGGTACGTCTTCCAGGTGCCGCTGGCCAACCGGTCCCTGGAAGAGGTCCACAAGAACTTCAACCAGCTCTGGCGCCGGAACATCAAGAAGGCCGAGAAGGCCGGTGTCGAGGTGGTCCAGGGCGGCTACCACGACCTGGAGGAGTGGCAGCGGCTGTACGAGATCACGGCCGTGCGGGACCACTTCCGGCCCCGCCCGCTCTCGTACTTCCAGCGCATGTGGTCGGCCCTCAACAGCGAGGACCCCAACCGCATGCGGCTGTACTTCGCCCGCCACAACGGGGTCAACCTGTCGGCGGCGACCATGCTGATCGTCGGCGGCCACGTCTGGTACTCCTACGGCGCCTCCGACAACATCGGCCGCGAGGTCCGGCCCTCGAACGCGATGCAGTGGACGATGCTGCGCGACGCCTACGCGCTCGGCGCCACCGTCTACGACCTGCGGGGCATCTCCGACTCGCTGGACGAGAGCGACCACCTCTTCGGTCTGATCCAGTTCAAGGTGGGCACGGGCGGGCAGGCCGCCGAGTACCTCGGCGAGTGGGACTTCCCGCTGAACAAGCTGCTCCACAAGGCGCTCGACATGTATATGTCGCGCCGCTGACCACACGCCGGCCGGATCATCCCCGGCTTCGACAGCTCCATACCTCTGATACACCGCAGCCACGAGAAAGGTTCCAGGTCCGGCCATGGCGCTCACGCTCTACGTCGACACCGCGCGCTGGCGGGCGCACCACAAGCACGTGCAGGAGCAGTTCCCCGGGCTGGTCCCGGTCTGCAAGGGCAACGGCTACGGCTTCGGGCACGAGCGGCTGGCGGAGGAGGCCACGCGGCTGGGCTCGGACATCCTCGCCGTGGGCACGACGTACGAGGCCGCCAGGATCAAGGACTTCTTCGGCGGTGACCTGCTGGTCCTGACGCCGTACCGGCGCGGCGAGGAGCCGGTGCCGCTGCCCGACCGGGTGGTGCGCTCCGTGTCGTCCGTGGACGGTGTGTACGGCCTGGTGGGCGCCCGGGTCGTCATCGAGGTGATGTCCTCGATGAAGCGGCACGGCATCAGCGAGCAGGACCTGCCGCAGTTGCACGCCGCCATAGAGAACGTCCGCCTGGAAGGCTTCGCCCTCCATCTGCCGCTGGACCGTGCCGACGGCTCGGACGCCGTCGAGGAGGTCATCGGCTGGATGGACCGGCTGCGCGCCGCCCGCCTGCCGCTGCACACGATGTTCGTCAGCCACCTCAAGGCGGACGAGCTGGCCCGGCTCCAGCAGCAGTTCCCGCAGACCCGTTTCCGCGCCCGCATCGGCACCCGGCTCTGGCTGGGCGACCACGACGCCACCGAGTACCGCGGGGCCGTCCTGGACGTCACCCGGGTGACCAAGGGGGAGCGGTTCGGCTACCGGCAGCAGAAGGCGGCCTCGGACGGCTTCCTGGTGGTCGTGGCGGGCGGCACCTCGCACGGGGTGGGCCTGGAGGCCCCGAAGGCGCTGCACGGCGTCATGCCGCGCGCCAAGGGCGTCGCCCGTGCCGGCCTCGCCACGGTCAACCGGAACCTCTCGCCGTTCGTCTGGGGAGGCAAGCAGCGCTGGTTCGCCGAGCCCCCGCACATGCAGGTCTCCATCCTGTTCGTGCCCTCGGACGCGCCGGAGCCCCAGGTCGGCGACGAACTGGTGGCCCACCTGCGGCACACCACCACGCAGTTCGACCGGCTCGTCGACCGCTGACCCCCGCGCGGCGGAGGCCGACAGCCCGAAGGCCGTGCACGGTCATCCGCGCACGGCCTTCGTCATACCGGTCGGCACCCGTCCGGCCGACCCGGCTGGCCGTCGCCACCAGGGCTGTTCGCTCAGAGCGAACCGCCACTCGGCCGCCGGGTGCCCCACTCCACCTGGGGCCCCACGATCTGGGCCACCGGTTGTGCGGAGCGCGCCGCCGGCCCCAGCGCGAAGGAGTCGTCCGCGCCGTCGAGCACCCCGCCCGAGGGATCGTCGTCACCGGCCCTGCGCACCGGGTCGCGGTCGGGCATCAGGATGTCGCGCACCACCATGACGCAGAGGTAGAGCGTGCCCAGCAGATGCAGCCCGATCGCCCAGTGGTAGCCGTCGGTCGGCAGGCCCTTGTGGGCGTCTCCGCTGGTCGTGTACGCGAGGTACATCCAGATGCCGAGGAAGTAAGCCACCTCGCACGCCTGCCAGATGAGGAAGTCCCGCCACTTCGGCCGGGCCAGCACGGCCAGCGGCACCAGCCACAGGACGTACTGCGGTGAGTAGACCTTGTTGGTGAGGATGAAGGCCGCCACGATCAGGAAGGCCAGTTGGGCGAAGCGCGGACGGCGGGGCGCGGTCAGCGTGAGCACCGCGACGCCGGCGCAGCACAGCAGCATCAGCAGCGTGGCGAGCGTGTTGACGGTCTCGGTGCTGAGCGGGTCGGACGAGTTCTGGGCCAGGATCAGCCAGAAGGACCCGAAGTCGACGCCCCGGTCCTGGCTGAACGTGTAGAACTTCGACCAGCCCTCGAAGGCGAACAGCATCACCGGCAGGTTCACCACCAGCCAGGACGCCACCGCCCCGCCCAGGGCCGCTCCGAACGCGCGCCACTTGCCCGCGCGCCAGCACAGGACGAGCAGCGGGCCGAGGAGCAGGAAGGGGTAGAGCTTGGCGGCCGTGGCGAGCCCGAGGAGCACCCCGAAAGCGAGGGAGCGGCCCCGTGACCACATCAGCATCGCGGCGGCCGTCAGCGCGACCGCCAGCAGGTCCCAGTTGATGGTCGCGGTGAGCGCGAAGGCGGGCGCCAGGGCGACCAGCAGTCCGTCCCAGGGCCGCCGGGCGTGGGTCCTGGTAACGCAGACGGCGATGACCGCCGCGCAGACCATCAGCATTCCGGCGTTGACCATCCAGTACCACTGTTCCTGGTGCTGGATGCTGCCGCTGCCCGGGGTGAGCCAGGACGCGACCTCCATGAACACCCCGGTCAGCACCGGGTATTCGAGGTACTGCATGTCCCCGGGGAGCTTGTCGAAGTACGGCACGAGACCGTCGGCGAATCCGCGTCCGTTGTAGAGGTGCGGGATGTCCGAGTAGCACGCGTGTGTGTACTGCGAGCTGGCGCCGAAGAACCATCCCCCGTTGTAGCAGGGGGCCTTCTGGACCAGGCCGAGGGCGAACACGCCGATCGCCACGAGCACGATCACCCGCGCCGGAGTCCACCAGGACGTCCCGAGCAGGACCCGTCGGCCGATGGGACCGCCGATCAGCTCGCTGCCGGCCGCGGCGACCTGATCCTCCCTGGTCGGCAGCACCGGCCCCGACGGGTGCGCGCTCGCTTGCGTCGATTCTGCACTGGGCATGGGGCACATCCTGCCGTACGTCCCTCGGAAAACACCGAGGGCCGCCGCTCCCGGTCGGTGCGGCGGCCCTGTTTCACGTGAAACATAGGGGTGTTTCACGTGAAACACCCATGCCGGGCAGTGCTCTGGCTAGCCGTTCGGGCCGCCGAAGAGGTCGCCATTGGCGCCACCCCGTGGGTTGCCCTCCTCCGACGACTGGGAGACCGATGGCGAGGGAGACTCGCCGCCGCCCTCCGAGCCGCCGTTCTCCGAGCCACCGTTCTCCGAGCCGCCGTCGCTCTCGTGCTCGCAGTTCCAGTCGAAGACACCGCAGGACTCGGACGCGGACGGGCTGGGGGACTCTTCCTCCTCCGACTCGGTGACCGACGGGGTAGGCGTCGGGCTCTCCTTCTCCTCTTCCGTCTCGGTGACCGAGGGGGTCGGCGTCGGCGTGGGGTCGTCGTTGATGACCTCACCGATGGGCTCCGGCGTCGGGAACTTCTTCGCCGGCTGACCCTTCAGCGCCTCTTCCATGTAGTCGTGGAAGATCTCGGACGGGAACGAGGCACCGTGGATCGACTCCTGGTCACCCGTTCCGTACATCTCCAGGAAGGTGCGGTTCTTGATCGACTCGTCGTCCGGGTAGCGGAACATGGTGATGGCGGTCGAGAGCTGCGGGGTGTAGCCGACGAACCAGGCGGACTTGTTGCCGTCGGTCGTACCGGTCTTGCCCGCCACCTCGCGGCCTTCGAGCTGGGCGTTGGTACCCGTGCCCTTCTCCACCACGGTCTTCAGCACGTCCGTGACGTTGTCCGCGACCTTGGCCGTGAACGCCTGCTCGGTCTTCACCTCGTGCGTATAGATCGTGCCGTCCTTGTTCGTCACCTTGGTGACGGAGAACGGGTCCCGCTGCTTGCCGCTGGAGGCGAAGGTGCCGTACGAGCCCGCCATCCGGATGGCGCTCGGGTCGGAGATACCGATCGAGAAGGAGGGGAACGAGGTGCCGGCCAGGCTGTCCTCCAGAAGGCCCGCCTCGGTCGCGGCGTCCTTCACCTTGTCCAGTCCGACGTCCATGCCGAGCTGGACGAAGGAGGAGTTCACCGACTCCCGCATCGCCTCGCGCAGGTCGATCTTGTAGTCGGGTGCCTCACCGTAGGAGACGCCGCCGTCATTGACCTGGAGCCACTCCTCGCCCTCCTCGTTGTGCCAGACGCTGCCGTCATAGTTCTTGATCTTCAGCTTGTTCTGGCCGCTGTAGAGGCTCTGCGGGGAGACCACCGTGCGCTCGTCCTGTGCCTGGACCTGGCCGAGGTCGGGATTGCGCACGCCCCACTGCATCGCCGCCGCGAGAACGAACGGCTTGAACGTCGAACCGACCTGCGCACCGGTCACATCGGCGTTGTTGGTGAAGTGCTTGGTCGCATCCGCACCACCGTAGATGGCCTCGATGGCACCGGTCTCGGGATTCACGGAGGCACCGCCGAACTGGACGTGGGTGTCCGTGTCCGGGCGCTTCTTCGGATCGATGTTCTTCTTGTAGACCTTGGTGACGGCGGTCTCCAGTTCCTCGACCTTGTTCTTGTCGAAGGTGGTGTAGATCGAGTAGCCGCCCTGGTCGAGCTGGCTCGCGGTGACCACGTCGTTCTTGATCAGAGACGCCTTGGCGAGGTCGACGAGATAGCCGACCTGGCCGCTGAGCTGGGTGTTCGTCCGCGGGTTCTGCCACTTGGGCAGCGTCTTGTACTTGTCGCGCTCGGCCTGGCTCAGATGGCCGTACTCCACCATCTTGTCGAGGGTGTCCTGCATCTGGAGCAGGGCCCGCTTCTGGTTCGCCTTCGGGGTGGCGGCCGAGTCGATGGACTGCGAGCCCTGCGGGTCGTAGTAGGTGGCGCCCTTGAGCATCGCCGACAGGAAGGCGCACTCACCCGGGTTCAGGTCGACGGCGTCCTTCTCGAAGTACGCCCGCGCCGCGGCCTGGATGCCGTAGGCGCCGCGGCCGTAGTAGGCGGTGTTGAGGTAGCCCGCGAGGATGTCGTCCTTGTCCTTGGTGGCGCCCACCTTGATCGAGACGAAGATCTCCTTGACCTTGCGGGAGACCGTCTGCGACTGATCGTCCAGCATCGCGTTCTTCACGTACTGCTGGGTGATGGTAGAGCCGCCCTGGGTGTTGCCGCCCCGGGCCATGTTGAGCACGGCCCGCGCGATGCCCTTGGGGTCGACGCCGCTGTCGTCGTAGAAGGTCTTGTTCTCCTGCGAGATGACGGCGTTCTGCATCGCCTTGGGGATCTGCGAGAGGTTGATGATCTGGCGGTTGCGCTCACCGCCGGTGGCGACCATCTGCTCGCCGTCGGCCCAGTAGTAGACGTTGTTCTGCGCCTTCGCGGTCTTGGCCATGTCGGGGACCTCGACCATGGAGTAGGCGAGGCCGGCCGCCGCCACCATCGCGCCGAAGAAGCCGATGCAGAGGCCGGAGGCGAGCTTCCAGGACGGCACCCAGCGGCGCCATCCGTCGCGGTCGAAGCGCGGATAGTCGATCAGCCGCTTCTTGCCGGGCGCCGCCGCCCGGCCGCGTCCCCCCGGTGCCGCGCGCCGGCCCGCGCGGCCGGGTTCGGCCGCTCTGCGGCGGCCGCCCGCACCGCGCTGGGCCGCGCGACGGGCTTCGGCCCGGCCGCCGTAGGGGCGCTCCTCACCCCCCGGACCGTACGAGCCGGACGGAGACTCTGTGGCGCCCCGCGGTGCCGCGCGGCGGCCGGAGGACGAGCCGGACTGGCCGCGTCGGGCCGCGGCACGTCCGCCTCCCTGCGGCTGCGGCGGTTTGCGACGGTGCTCGCTCATCGAACGACTACTCCTCGGGCAGGCGCACCTTTGCGCGCCTGGCAACGGCGGCTGGTTTCCGGTCCCCCCGAAGTACGGATGCGGCTGCTGCCGTATGCACCCGTACTGCACCGAGGACAGGGACGCCCCCGGGCGTCACTCGGTTCCCGGTGGTCTGCATGGCGCACAGACTACGCACCGCCGAAACCCCCGAGCTTCGAAGTTCACCTCAAATCAGGCAACTTGCTTCCCATGAATCGGCGATGTGATCCCGTTCACGGACCCCCCTCTTGTTCCGCGGGACGGGCCGTTCTATCGTCTGGATGTATCGAGTCGATACATCAGCTCGGCATAAGGGCCCACGCGACAGAGAGGAGGCGACGATGAGCCGGCGTTCCGGAATCCTCGAGTTCGCCGTCCTCGGCCTGCTCCGCGAGTCCCCGATGCACGGCTATGAGCTGCGCAAACGGCTGAACACGTCACTGGGGGTCTTCCGGGCGTTCAGCTACGGGACGCTGTACCCCTGCCTCAAGACGCTGGTCACCAACGGCTGGTTGATCGAGGAACCGGGGAACACCACGGAGACCGCCGCCCCCCTGGCCGGCCGCCGGGCCAAGATCGTCTACCGGCTGACAGCGGAAGGCAAGGAGCACTTCGAACAGCTCCTGTCGCAGACGGGTCCCGACGCCTACGAGGACGAGACCTTCGCCGCCCGCTTCGCCTTCTTCGGACAGACCTCGCGTGACGTACGCATGCGTGTCCTGGAGGGCCGCCGCAGCCGGCTGGAGGAGCGCCTGGAGAAGATGCGCGTCTCGCTGGCGCGTACCCGGGAGCGCCTGGACGACTACACGCTTGAGCTCCAGCGCCACGGCATGGAGTCCGTGGAGCGCGAGGTGCGCTGGCTGAACGAGCTCATCGAGAGCGAGCGGGCGGGACGGGACCTCAGGGGTTCCGCCGGCGAGGGGACCGCTCAACAGGACACCACACATGGAGCGACGGGCGGCCTGCCCCGGCCCGGGGACCACCCCCGGCCGGATACGCCCGACGACACCGCCACGTGAGCGCCCAGTCAGGGCCTCACTCGTACACACAGGGAGCAACCGGAATGGGTTCGGTTCGCGTAGCCATCGTCGGCGTGGGCAACTGCGCCGCATCGCTGGTGCAGGGCGTCGAGTACTACAAGGACGCCGACCCGGCGGCCAAGGTCCCGGGCCTGATGCACGTCCAGTTCGGCGACTACCACGTCAGTGACATCGAGTTCGTCGCCGCCTTCGACGTGGACGCCAAGAAGGTCGGCCTGGACCTCGCGGACGCCATCGGCGCCTCCGAGAACAACACCATCAAGATCTGCGACGTGCCGAACACCGGTGTCCAGGTCCAGCGCGGCCACACCCTCGACGGTCTCGGCAAGTACTACCGCGAGACCATCGAGGAGTCCGCCGAGGAGCCGGTCGACGTCGTCCAGATCCTGAAGGACCGGCAGGTCGACGTCCTGGTCTGCTACCTGCCCGTGGGCTCCGAGGACGCGGCGAAGTTCTACGCCCAGTGCGCCATCGACGCGCGGGTGGCCTTCGTCAACGCCCTTCCGGTCTTCATCGCCGGCACCAAGGAGTGGGCGGACAAGTTCACCGAGGCGGGCGTCCCGATCGTCGGCGACGACATCAAGTCGCAGGTCGGCGCCACCATCACGCACCGCGTCATGGCGAAGCTGTTCGAGGACCGGGGCGTCGTCCTGGACCGCACGATGCAGCTCAACGTCGGCGGCAACATGGACTTCAAGAACATGCTCGAGCGTGACCGCCTGGAGTCGAAGAAGATCTCCAAGACGCAGGCCGTCACCTCCCAGATCCCCGACCGGGACCTGGGCGAGAAGAACGTCCACATCGGCCCGTCCGACTACGTCGCCTGGCTCGACGACCGCAAGTGGGCCTACGTCCGCCTGGAGGGCCGCGCGTTCGGTGACGTCCCGCTGAACCTGGAGTACAAGCTCGAGGTCTGGGACTCCCCGAACTCCGCCGGTGTCATCATCGACGCCCTGCGCGCCGCGAAGATCGCCAAGGACCGCGGCATCGGCGGCCCCGTGCTGTCCGCGTCGAGCTACTTCATGAAGTCCCCGCCGGTCCAGTACTTCGACGACGAGGCCCGCGCCAACGTCGAGAAGTTCATCGCCGGCGAGGTCGAGCGCTGACCCGCTCCCGCCGCTGAGCGCAGAGGGTCCCCGGTCGCGGTGCGTCCGGGGGCCTTCCCGTAGGCGGGGCCTTCCCGTCAGCGGGGCTTTCCCGTGGGCGGGGTCTCCCGTGGACGGGGTCTCCCGTGGACGGTGACCCTCCCGTAGGGGAGGACCTTCCGTAGGCGAAGACCTTCCCTGGGCGGGGCCGTCCGCCCGGGGGCCGCGCCCGTATGTGAGGCTGTGCCCCATGGCCGTCGTCCGTGACCTGCGCGTCCTGCTGCGCTTGCAGGGGTTCCGGCGCCTGCTCGCCGTGCGCCTGCTCTCCCAGGGCGCCGACGGCGTCTACCAGGTGGGCCTCGCCACCTATGTCGTCTTCTCGCCGGAGGAGCAGACCTCGGCCGCCGCGGTCGCCTCCGCCATGGCGGTCCTGCTGCTGCCGTACTCCCTGGTGGGCCCCTTCGCCGGCGTCCTCCTCGACCGCTGGCGCCGCCGCCAGGTCTTCCTCTACGGCAACCTGCTGCGCGCCCTGATGGCCTCGGTGACGGCCGTCCTGATGATCGCCGCCGTCCCGGACTGGCTGTTCTACGTCTCCGCCCTGTGCGTGACCGCCGTCAACCGCTTCGTCCTGGCCGGCCTGTCCGCCGCCCTGCCGCGCGTGGTCGACGCCGAGCGGCTGGTGATCGCCAACTCGCTCTCCCCGACGGCCGGGACCCTGGCGGCGACGGCGGGCGGCGGCCTCGCCTTCGCCGTCCGCCTGGTGGTCGCGGACTCCGACGCCGCCGTGGTGGTGCTGGGCGCGGTGCTGTACCTGTGCGGTGCGCTGGCCTCGCTGCGCATGGCGGTGGAACTGCTGGGTCCCGACCGGGCCCTGGTACGGCCCCGACTGGCCACCGCCCTCGCCGGCACCGCCCGTGACCTGGCGGCCGCGGTACGGCACCTGGCCGCGCCGGCCCGGCGGGAGGCGGCCCGGTCGCTCGCGGCGATGACGCTGATGCGGTTCTGCTACGGCGCCCTGCTGGTGATGCTGCTGATGCTGTGCCGGTACGCCCTGGCCTCCGGCACCGACGAGGGGCTCGCCCTGCTCGGGCTGGCGCTGGGCGTCTCGGGCGCCGGCTTCTTCGCGGCGGCGGTGCTCACGCCCTGGGCGGCGGGGCGGCTCGGCCCCGGCCGCTGGATGGCCCTGTGCGCGGCGGCCGCCGCGGTGCTGGTACCCGCCCTCGGCCTGCCGTTCGCCACGGCGCCGCTGATCGCGGCCGCGTTCGTGCTGGGGCTGACGACCCAGGGTTCGAAGATCGCGACCGACACCATCGTGCAGACCTCGGTCGACGACGCCTTCCGTGGCCGGATCTTCTCGGTCTACGACGTGCTGTTCAACGTCGCCTTCGTCGGCGCCGCCGGAGTGGCCGCGCTGATGCTGCCGCCGGACGGGCGCTCGGTGCCGCTCGTGGTCACGGTCGCCCTGGTCTACGCGGCGGTTGCGGTGGCTATGACCCGGTTCGAGCACCGGTCAGTGTCACATCCATGACACGGAGTCCTCTGTGGGGACGGAGATGTCAGTGGGGCCCGATAGCTTACGTGGGTCTTATGCGCGACATGTTCGCGTCACGTACCCATGTTTGAGGGGGACCCCCAAGTGACCACTCCGCCGCCCCAGGGCAATCCGTTCGCGCCGGGCCAGCCGCAGGCTCCGCAGCAGCCCCAGGGCCAGAACCCCTACGCCCAGGGTCAGCCGCCCATGCCGCAGCAGACCGGGCAGCCCGGGTTCCCCCCGCAGGGCGGTGCGCCGTTCCCGGGGGCCCCGGTCCCGCCCAGCGCTCCCACCGGCCGCTTCAAGAAGAAGGCCCTGCGGATCGTCGCCATTGTGCTCGTCGCGGCGGCTATCGGCATAGGCAAGTGGTACTTCAGCCAGAGCGACGCGGAGACCACCGCGGTGGGCAACTGCATGCACAACGAGGGCACGCAGACCTCGCCGGACCTGAAGACGGTCGACTGCTCCTCCAGCGACGCCCAGTACAAGGTCGTGGAGAAGTTCGACGACAGCACCGACAGCGGCAAGTGCGAGGCCGTCAAGGAAGCGGAGATCTCGTACTGGCAGCAGGGTGACGGTCACGATGTCGTCCTCTGCCTGAAGGAAGTCTGAGCCTGCAAAGGGTTCTGAGCGGGAGACGGGGTCATGTTTCACGTGAAACATGACCCCGTTTCCCATGGGCCCGTGCGCCGGACCGGGCCGCTCAGCCCTGCTGCTGGGCCCACCACTCCTTGAGCGCCGCCACCGCCTCGTCGCGCCCCATCGGCCCGTGCTCCAGCCGCAGCTCCAGCATGTGCTGGTACGCCCGCCCGACGCCCGGACCGGGCCGGATGCCCAGGATCTCCATGATCTCGTTGCCGTCGAGGTCCGGTCGGATCGCGTCCAGCTCCTCCTGCTCCTGAAGCCTGGCGATCCGCTCCTCCAGCCCGTCGTACGCCCGGGAGAGCGCCGCGGCCTTGCGCTTGTTGCGGGTCGTGCAGTCGGAGCGGGTCAGCTTGTGCAGCCGGCCGAGCAGCGGACCCGCGTCCCGCACGTACCGGCGGACCGCGGAGTCCGTCCACTCCCCGGTGCCGTAGCCGTGGAACCGCAGGTGCAGCTCGACCAGGCGCGAGACGTCCTTCACCAGTTCGTTGGAGTACTTCAGGGCCGTCATGCGCTTCTTGGTCATCTTGGCCCCGACCAGCTCGTGGTGGTGGAAGGAGACCCGGCCGTCCTTCTCGAAGCGGCGGGTGCGCGGCTTGCCGATGTCGTGCAGCAGCGCGGACAGGCGGAGGGCCAGGTCGGGGCCGTCCTCCTCCAGGGCCATCGCCTGCTCCAGGACGATCAGCGTGTGCTCGTAGACGTCCTTGTGCCGGTGGTGCTCGTCGCTCTCCAGCTTCAGGGCCGGCAGCTCGGGCAGGACCCGGTCGGCGAGGCCGGTGTCGACCAGCAGCGTCAGGCCCTTGCGCGGGTGCGCGGAGAGGATCAGCTTGTTCAGCTCGTCCCGGACCCGCTCGGCCGAGACGATCTCGATGCGCCCGGCCATCTCCTTCATCGCCGTGACGACCTCGGGAGCCACCTCGAAATCGAGCTGCGCGGCGAATCGCGCGGCCCGCATCATCCGCAGCGGGTCGTCCGAGAACGAGGACTCCGGCGTGCCCGGCGTCCGCAGCACCCGGGCCGCGAGGTCGTCCAGCCCGCCGTGCGGATCGACGAACTCCTTCTCGGGGAGCGCCACGGCCATCGCGTTGACGGTGAAGTCCCGCCGGACGAGGTCCTCCTCGATGGAGTCGCCGTAGGACACCTCGGGCTTGCGCGAGGTGCGGTCGTACGCCTCCGACCGGTAGGTCGTGACCTCGATCTGGTAGCCCTCCTTCTGCGCCCCGACGGTGCCGAAGGCGATCCCGACCTCCCAGACGGCGTCCGCCCACGGGCGCACGATCTTCAGGACGTCCTGGGGGCGGGCATCGGTGGTGAAGTCCAGATCGTTGCCGAGCCGCCCGAGCAGCGCGTCCCGGACCGAGCCGCCGACCAGGGCGAGCGAGAACCCGGCCTCCTGGAAGCGGCGGGCGAGGTCGTCGGCGACCGGCGAGACCCGCAGCAGTTCGTTCACCGCGCGGTGCTGCGCCTGACTCAGGGCACTGGGGTTGACTTCGTTGGCGTTCGGCACAACAGAAAAGGGTACGTGGCCCGCGCGGACCCGGCCGCACACCTTTTCCTCCGCTCCCCTTTATAGGGGCATATACGGGACCGGTCCGGCCCGGGTTTCCGATCTTGTGGTGCCCTCCGCGGCACTTACCCTCAGCGCGCCTCGTTACCATGCGTGGACGCACATTCCGACGACCACTGACGACGAGGGACGGGCGAGCGCGTGGCCGAGGCGGCAGACATCCAGGGGACCAGTCCCTCACCTGCCCGCCGCCGGGTACGGCGCACACTGGCCCTGCTCACCGGGACGCCCCTGCTGGCCGGCCTGGTGCAGATCCCCGCCGCCGGTGCCGCGCAGGCCGAGGGGCGGGACGGGGTCCGGGCCGCCTCCGACGCGGGCGGCGTGAGCGTGGCCGTCGACTCGCTCAGCCCCGCCGCCCCCGGGGACGGCGACACGGTCACCGTGTCGGGCACCGTGACCAACCTCGGCAAGCGGACCGTCACCGACGCCCATGTGGGGCTGCGCGTGGGAGAGCGGCTCACCACCCGGGCGGCCATCGACGAGGTCGCCGAGGACAGCCACGACCTGTCGGACGCGCCCGGTACGGAGATCGACGACAAGTACGGCACGAAGTTCGCCAAGCTCACCCCCGGTGTCGCCGAGAGCTTCAACGTCTCCGTGCCCGTCGACGAGCTGGACCTCGGCGAGAACGGCGTCTACGAGTTCGCCGTGGCGCTCTCCGGGCAGACCTCCGCGCAGCCCTGGGAGCAGGTCCTCGGCGTGCAGCGCACCTTCCTGCCCTGGAAGCCCGACGGGTCCGGCATCAAGACGAAGACGACGTACCTGTGGCCGCTCGTCTCCGACGCCCACATGGCCGCCGAGACCGGGTCGAACGAGAGCCAGACCCCGGTCTTCCTCGATGAGGACCTGGCCGAGGAGATCTCTCCCGGCGGCCGCCTCGACCAGATGGTGGCCCTCGGCAAGGACCTCGACGTCACCTGGGTGGTCGACCCCGACCTGCTGGCCTCCGTCGACGCGATGAGCGGCAGCTACGAGGTGCGGGGCGCGGACGGCACCAACACCGCCGGCAAGCACCAGGCGGTCGCCAAGCACTGGCTGGCGGACCTCCAGGACGCGGTGGAGGACAAGGAGGTCGTCGCGCTGCCCTTCGCCGACCCGGACCTCGCCTCCCTCGCCCACAACGGCACGGACATCACGGGCTCGCTCAGCCAGCTCCAGGACGCCACGGACGTCGTCGCCAACACGGTCGAGCCGATCCTCCACGTGAAACCGAGCACGGACTTCGCCTGGCCGGCGGAGGGCGCCGTCGACCCGTCGATCGTCAAGGTCGCCACCTCCGCGGGCGCCGACAAGGTGATCGCCCGCAGCGACAGCCTCCAGGAGACCGGCGGCCTGTCGTACACGCCCTCAGCGGCCCGGCCCATCGGAGGCGGGACGACGGCGGTCGTCGCGGACGCCCGGCTGTCGACGGCCTTCGAGGGCGACCTGACGAAGGCGTCCGCCTCGACGGCGGCCGTGCAGCGGTTCCTCGCGCAGAGCCTGGCGCTCGGCCTGCAGACCGGCAAGCAGCGCAACGTCGTCGTCGCCCCGCAGCGGATGCCGACCGGCAGCCAGGCTCGGGCGATGGCCGAGGCGCTGACCGCCCTGGAGCACAGCACCTGGTCCCAGTCCCAGGACCTGACGGACGCCGCCACGGCCAAGCCGGACCCGGGCGCCACCACCAAGGTGCCGACGCGCTCCTCGTACCCCGCCAAGCTGCGGAAGCGGGAA
This sequence comes from Streptomyces sp. NPDC000134, assembly GCF_042899225.1. Lineage (NCBI taxonomy): Bacteria > Bacillati > Actinomycetota > Actinomycetes > Kitasatosporales > Streptomycetaceae > Streptomyces > Streptomyces sp. NPDC000134. The sequence continues at coordinate 233,656 of NZ_JBIAZN010000012.1, read as the reverse complement.
CTGCCGCACGCGGCGTTCGAGCAGATCGCCCGGACCCAGGACAAGCTCGGCCACTTCAAGGTCGTCCTCTCCGACCAGTCCCGGGTGGTGACCCCCTTCGGGCGGGCACTGAACCGCGGGATGTCCACGGCCTGGCGCGGCCGGGCGGCCCAGGCGCAGTCCTTCCGCGACGGCGTGGAGACCTACCTCGACGGACTGACCGGCCGGGTCAGACTGATCGACAAGTCGGAGATGAAGCTCTCCGGCCGCAGCGCCACGATCCCCGTGACCGTGCAGAACAACCTGGTCCAGGGCGTCGACCACCTGGTGCTCCGGCTCACCTCGACCAACCCGACACGTCTGAAGATCGACGGCGACGCCTACCAGGAACAGCCCGTCACGGTCTCCGGCGGGCACAGCCAGTCGGTGAAGTTCACCACGTCCGCCAACGCCAACGGCCAGACGACGGTGATCGCCCAGCTCTTCACGGCGGACGGGCAGCCGTACGGCCATGCGGTCACCTTCAACGTGAAGGTCACCGAGATCACCCCCACCGTCATGCTGGTCATCGGCGGCGGCGTCCTCCTGCTCGTCCTGGCCGGCTACCGGATGTACCAGCAGCGCAAGCGCGCCGCCGCCCGCGCCGGGGACGAGGACGGTCCCGGCGAGGGCGACGACGGGACGGCGGACGGACCCGAGAACCCGGCGGGCCCCGAGGCACGTCTCCAGGGGGAGTCCGGGGCACACGGCCGGGCAGGCGACCCCGTGCAGCCGAGTGACCCGACACCGGACACCGCAGCGGAAAGCGCCGACCCGTCCGGGACGGGTGAGAGAGTGGACCGTTGAGGATGTCGTGGCCGGTCGGCCCGGGACGATGAGGTGGGGTAACCATGAACGCGCCGTACGACGGTGACCGCGGCCGGGCCGCGGGCGGCTCGGGGCACCCCGAGGGCCCGCCGCCCGAGCACGGCCAGGTACCGCCGCAGCCTCCCGCGGACATGTACCTCCAGGACGCCTACGACCAGGACCCCTACCGGGCGCAGGACCTCGCCGCCCAGGACCCGGTCGACGAGGCGCTCTACGACCGCGCCGCGCACCCGCCGCCGCCCCCGGGCACGTACCCCCCGCAGCAGCCGCTCTACTCCCAGCCGCCCCAGTCGCCGTACGCCCCCGACCCGCGGGTGTGGGCGCAGACGCCGGCGCCCGAGCCCGACAGCGCGACGCAGCACCTGCCGTACGGCGACGACCCGCGCACGACGCAGTACGTCGGCGTGGACGACCTGGTCGCCCAGGCCGGCGAGGAGCGGCACGAGCCGGACGCCTTCGCGCACCTCTTCCGGGACCAGCAGCAGGGCGGCGGCCACCCCGCCTACGACGACCAGCCGTCGGTGCCCGGCCCCTCCCCGGCGCCGAACCCGTACGGCGCGGCGCCCGGCCCCTACGGACAGCAGCAGGCACACGGCGCGTACGGCGAGCCGCAGCCCCCGTACGGCCAGCAGCAGAACCAGTACGGCACGCCCCAGGCGCCGGGCCCGTACCAGGCGGCCCCGGCGCAGTACGCGGCGACCGCGCCCGGCCAGTACGCGACCGCACCGCCGCCCGCGGCGGCCGAGACCCCCGCGCAGGGGATCGAGGAGCCGATGGCGGCCGCCCCCGCAGCCGCCAAGAAGAGCGGCCGCGCGGCCGGGCTGCTGAAGTCGAGCGCCGTGATGGCGGCGGGCACCATGGTCTCCCGCCTCACCGGCTTCATCCGCTCCGCCCTGATCGTCTCCGCCCTCGGCGTCGGCTTGCTCGGCGACACCTTCCAGGTCGCCTACCAGTTGCCGACGATGATCTACATCCTCACCGTCGGCGGCGGGCTCAACTCCGTCTTCGTGCCGCAACTCGTGCGGGCCATGAAGGAGGACGACGACGGCGGCGAGGCGTACGCCAACCGGCTGCTCACCCTCGTGATGGTGGCGCTGGGCGCGCTCACCGTCCTGTCGTTCTTCGGGGCGCCGATCCTGATCCGCCTGCTGTCCGGCTCGGTCGCCGACGACGCGCACGCCAACCAGGTCGGCATCACCTTCGTGCGGTACTTCCTGCCCTCGATCTTCTTCATGGGCGTCCACGTGGTGATGGGGCAGATCCTCAACGCCCGCGGCAAGTTCGGCGCGATGATGTGGACGCCGGTCCTGAACAACATCGTCATCATCGTGACGCTCGGCATGTTCATCTGGGTGTACGGCACCGCCGCCGACTCCGGGATGGAGGTCGGCGCCATCCCGCCGGAGGGGCAGCGGCTCCTCGGCGTCGGCGTCCTGCTCGGCCTCGTCGTGCAGGCGCTGGCGATGATCCCGTACCTGCGCGAGACGGGCTTCCGGCTGCGGCCGCGCTTCGACTGGCGGGGACACGGACTGGGCAAGGCCGTCACCCTGGCCAAGTGGACGTTCCTGTTCGTCCTCGCCAACCAGGCGGGCGCGATCGTCGTCACCCAGCTCTCCACCGCCGCCGGCGATACCTCGCACGTCGACGGCACCGGCTTCGCCGCCTACGCCAACGCCCAGCTCATCTGGGGACTGCCGCAGGCCATCATCACCGTCTCCCTGATGGCGGCGCTGCTGCCCCGGATCTCCCGCTCGGCGGCCGAGGACGACGCCGGCGCCGTCCGCGACGACATCTCGCAGGGCCTGCGCACCACGGCCGTCGCGATCGTGCCGATCGCCTTCGGCTTCGTCTCGCTCGGCATCCCGATGTGCACGCTGATCTTCGGTTCCTCGGGCACCGCCGAGGCCACCAACATGGGCTACATGCTGATGGCCTTCGCCCTCGGCCTGATCCCGTACTCCGTCCAGTACGTCGTCCTGCGCGCGTTCTACGCCTACGAGGACACCCGGACGCCCTTCTACAACACGGTCATCGTGGCCGCCGTCAACGCGGGTGCCTCGGCGCTCTGCTACTTCCTGATCCCGGCGCGCTGGGCCGTGGTCGGCATGGCCGCCTCCTACGGTCTGGCCTACGCGACCGGCGTCGGCGTCGCCTGGCGCCGGCTGCGCAAGCGGCTCGGCGGGGACCTGGACGGCTCCCGGGTGCTGCGCACCTACGCCCGGCTGGCCATCGCCTCGGTGCCGGCCGCCCTGCTCAGCGGTGCGGCCTGCTACGGCATCGGCCACACCCTCGGCCAGGGCGTCCTCGGCTCGTTCGCCGCGCTGCTGGCGGGCGGCGTGGTGCTGCTCGGCGTCTTCTTCGTGGCCGCCCGGCGGATGCGGATCGAGGAGCTGAACTCGCTGGTCGGTATGGTCCGCGGACGCCTGGGACGCTGAGACGGGGGGTAGGCGCACAACCATCGTCCGCCGCCGCGTGTCGTGCATAGCGGCGGACTGTGGGCACAATTGGTTTCGGCGTCGGACGGCGCGCATCGGGTGCCGACCGGCGCGCAACGAATGGGGAGGCAGGAACGACGGTGGCGGAACGGAGCACGGCTGCCGTCGACGTGGCAGCCACCAGCGGCAGGAAGTCGCTGGCCGCCGAGGCGGACCAGGCCACGGCCGACGGGGTGGCCAACAACCGGGAGCGGGACACGGACAGCGACGAGGCACAGGAAAGCGCCGGAACAGAGGTGTCCGGGAAGACCCCGCCTCCCGAACTGCACAGCGGCCACAAGCTCGCCGGACGCTACCGGCTCGAGGAGTGCGTCACCCGTCTGGACGGATTCAGCAGTTGGCGGGCGGTCGACGAGAAGCTCCGCCGCGCCGTCGGCGTCCACGTCCTCCCCTCGCAGCACACCCGGGCCCGTTCCGTACTGGCCGCCGCCCGCTCCTCCGCCCTGCTGGGCGACCCCCGTTTCGTCCAGGTGCTGGACGCCGTCGAGGACGACGACCTCGTCTACGTGGTCCATGAATGGCTTCCCGATGCCACCGAGCTGACCGCCCTGCTCGCCGCCGGCCCGCTGGAGGTGTACGACGCCTACCAGATGGTCAGTCAGGTCGCGTCCGCCATGGCCGCCGCCCACCGCGAGGGCCTCGCCCACCTCCGCCTCAACCCCAACGCCGTACTGCGCACCTCGACCGGCCAGTGGCGCATCCGCGGCCTCGCCGTGAACGCCGCGCTGCGCGGCATCAGCTCCGACACCCCGCAGCGCACCGACACCGAGGCCATCGGCGCCCTGCTGTACGCCACGCTCACCCAGCGCTGGCCGTACGAGAACGACGCGCACGGTCTGTCCGGGCTGCCCAAGGACCTCGGCCTGATCCCGCCCGACCAGGTGCGGGCCGGTGTCCACCGGGGCCTGTCCGAGCTGGCGATGCGCGCGCTCGCCAACGACGGCGCCACCGCCTCCCGCCACGAGTCCCCGTGCACCACGCCGGAGGAACTGGTGAAGGCGATCGGCGAGATGCCCCGCATCCGCCCGCCGGAGCCGGCGTTCACCACCCCGCCCGAGTACCAGCGCACGACCTACCAGCAGGGCACCTACGGCCGTCCGGCGCCGCATCCCGGCGTCACCCAGGCGGTGCCGGCTCCGCCGCCCCCGCTGCAGAGCCGTACCGGCAAGGCCCTGAAGTGGGGCGTCTCGGCGCTGCTCATCGCCGCGCTCGGTCTGGGCAGTTGGCAGTTGGCGGACGCCCTCATGGACCGGGGCGGCAAGGCCGGCGACCAGAACCGCACGCAGACGACGGACAGCGACGACAAGAGCCCGAAGAAGCCGGTGTCCGGCAAGCCGATCGCGATCAGCGAGGCGCGCGACTTCGATCCCCTCGGCGACCAGTCCGAGAAGCCGTCCGAGATAGGGAACGTCTACGACGACAGCACGGCCACGTACTGGCAGACGGACTACTACCTCAGCTCCGACTTCGGCCGTCTGAAGTCGGGCGTCGGCGTCATCCTCGACCTGGGCAAGGCCCAGCGGGTCGGCAAGGTGACCGTCACCTTCGTCGGGGACACCACGGTCGAACTGCGCAGCGCGAGCGCGGACGCCGCCTCGGAGCCGACGTCCCTGGACTCCTACAGCAAGGTCGCCGAGGGCTCCGGTACCACCGTGGTGCTCAAGCCCGACAAGACGCTCAAGAGCCGTTACCTTCTCGTGTGGCTCACCGATCTGCCCATGCAGGCGAACGGCCAGTGGCGCGGCAGGCTGGCGGACATCAAGGTGACCAGCTAAGGCATCGGCCGCGAGGGAGGGGGCGAGATGGCGGACGGCTCCGGGGAGGACGGCCCGAGCGATCACGACCTGCTCGCCCGCCATCTGCGAGGCGACCCCGACGCCTTCGGTGAACTGGTACGCCGCCACCGCGACCGACTCTGGGCCGTGGCCCTGCGGACGCTGGGGGACCGGGAGGAGGCCGCCGACGCCGTGCAGGACGCGCTGGTCTCCGCCTACCGTGCCGCCCACACCTTCCGCGGCCGGTCCGCCGTCACGACCTGGCTGCACCGGATCACGGTGAACGCCTGCCTGGACCGCGTCCGCAAGGCCGCCTCCCGCAGGACCGCGCCCGTGGACGACACCGAGCGGCTGGACCAGTTGCTGGAGCCGCACGAAGCGGCCTCCGCACCGGCCGAGCGCAACGACCTGCAACGCCAGCTCGTGGCGGCCCTCGCCACCCTCCCGCCCGATCAGCGGGCGGCCCTCGTCCTGGTCGACATGCAGGGCTACCCGGTCGCCGAGGCCGCCCGCATCCTCGACGTGCCGATCGGCACGGTCAAGAGCCGCTGCGCCCGCGGCAGAGCCAGACTGCTCCCGCTGCTCACCCACCTCCGCCCGGTCGGCGGCGGGGACGGCACGGCACCGGGCGCGGAACGGAACCGGACGCAGGGGACACCCGTCCCACCCGCAGCGACACCACGACAGGCGGACCCACCCGACGCGGGACCGAGCGATTCCCCAGCAGTGAAGGGCGGAGGTGGACGAACATGACGTCGTCGACGACAGACATGGCCGGACACCCGGACGTCGCGGAGATCTCCGACCTCACCGAGGGCCTGCTGCCCCCGTCCCGGACCGCCGCCGTACGACGTCACCTGGACGCCTGTGAGCTGTGCGCGGACGTGCACGCCTCCCTGCGGGAGATCCGGGGACTGCTCGGTACCCTCCCGGGGCCGCAGCGGATGCCGGAGGACGTGGCAGGCCGGATCGACGCCGCCCTCGCCGCCGAGGCACTGCTGAACGCCACGGCCCCTCAGCCGACGGACGCGACGGCGCTCGGCGCGCCCGGCGCCGAGCCGGACGGAGACGGCCGGGCGCATGTTTCACGTGAAACATCGGCCCCGGCGGGGCGACCGCGCGCCTCCACCACCGGACCCGGGCGCAAGAACCGCACACGGGCCGGACGCCGGAGGATCGCCACGCTGGGAGCCGTGTTCGCGGCGGCCGCCCTGGGACTGGGCTCGGTGATCGTGGCCTCCGTCCATGACAGCGGTTCACCCGAGCCCGCCCAGCGGACCACCCTCGCCGACACCTTCTCCGAGGGCAGGCTGGAGCGACAGGTCGCCGATCTGCTGAGCGACGAGCAGCCCGTGCACGGCGGGCGTACGCCGCACACCTTCGGCACGCAGTCCGAGGGCGGTGCCGAGAACGGTACTGGTCTCTTCACACAGACCGCGGTCCCCGAGTGTGTCCAGCAGGGCATCGGGCGCGACGAAATGGCGCTCGCCGTGGAGGAGGGCGTCTTCCAGGGAAGCAAGGCCATGCTCGTGGTGCTGCCCGAAGCCTCCGACGACAGCCGGGTCACCGTCTACATCGTGGAGTCGACCTGTGTCGGGCAGCCCTCGTCCGACAAGGCCGAAGTGCTGCTGAAGCACTCCTACCCACGGTTCTGACCGCCGGACGCCTCACCGTCGGACGTGTGCGCGGACACAACGGGAATGCATGCCCCTTAGTATCCGTTGAGTGGGTCGAGAGCACTGAGAAGCGCTCGCCCCGGTCCTGCAAGACGCAGTCCAGAGACGAGGAATCAAGCCGTGAGCGACGTCCGAAACGTGATCATCATCGGCTCCGGGCCCGCCGGTTACACGGCGGCGCTCTACACCGCGCGGGCGTCGCTGAAGCCGCTGGTCTTCGAGGGCGCCGTCACCGCCGGCGGTGCGCTGATGAACACCACCGAGGTGGAGAACTTCCCCGGCTTCCAGGACGGCATCATGGGTCCCGAGCTCATGGACAACATGCGCGCCCAGGCCGAGCGCTTCGGTGCCGAGCTGGTCCCGGACGACGTCGTCTCCGTCGATCTGACGGGTGAGATCAAGACCGTCACGGACACCGCCGGTACGGTCCACCGTGCCAAGGCCGTCATCGTCACCACCGGCTCGCAGCACCGCAAGCTCGGTCTGCCGAACGAGGACGCCCTCTCCGGCCGCGGCGTCTCCTGGTGTGCCACCTGCGACGGCTTCTTCTTCAAGGACCAGGACATCGCCGTGATCGGTGGCGGTGACACCGCCATGGAGGAGGCGACCTTCCTCTCCCGCTTCGCCAAGTCCGTGACGATCGTCCACCGCAGGGACACCCTCCGGGCCTCCAAGGCGATGCAGGAGCGTGCCTTCGCCGACCCGAAGATCAGCTTCGTCTGGGACAGCGAGGTCGCCGAGATCCATGGCGACCCCAAGCTCTCGGGCCTGAAGCTGCGCAACCTCAAGACCGGCGAGCTGTCGGACCTGCCCGTCACCGGCCTGTTCATCGCGATCGGCCACGACCCGCGCACCGAGCTGTTCAAGGGACAGCTCGACCTGGACGCCGAGGGTTACCTGAAGGTCGACGCGCCCTCGACCCGGACCAATGTGCAGGGCGTCTTCGCCGCCGGTGACGTGGTCGACCACACCTACCGCCAGGCGATCACCGCGGCCGGCACCGGCTGCTCCGCCGCTCTCGACGCCGAGCGCTTCCTCGCCTCGCTGTCCGACGAGGACAAGGCCGAGCCCGAGAAGACCGCAGTCTGACCTCCCTTCCCCTCTCACGCACCAACCAGTTAAGGAGCCCGCCGTGGCCGGCACCCTGAAGCAAGTGACTGACGCCTCCTTCGAGGAAGAGGTCCTCAAGAGCGACAAGCCCGTACTGGTGGACTTCTGGGCCGCCTGGTGCGGTCCGTGCCGCCAGATCGCGCCGTCCCTCGAGGCGATCGCTGCCGAGTACGGCGACAAGATCGAGATCGTCAAGCTCAACATCGACGAGAACCCGGGAACGGCCGCGAAGTACGGCGTCATGTCCATCCCGACCCTGAACGTCTACAAGGGTGGCGAGGTCGCCAAGACCATCGTCGGCGCCAAGCCGAAGGCCGCGATCGTCCGCGACCTCGGGGACTTCATCGCCGAGTGATGTTTCACGTGAAACACGAATGGGCCGACCCGAAAGGGTTGGCCCATTCGCTTTGCCGCGCCCGCGAGGCCGGTCGTCTCACGACGGCCTGAGGATGTTGGCCCTCACAGCGGCCTGAGCGCCGGTTCCTTCTGCACGGCCCCCAGCAGCCGGTCGAGCGCCATCTCCACGTCTTCCTTCCAGGACAGCGTGGACCGCAGCTCCAGCCGCAGCCGAGGATGACTGGGGTGCGGACGCACCGTCTTGAAGCCGACGGCCAGCAGATGGTCCGCCGGCAGCATGCAGGCGGGCTCCTTCCAGCGGGCGTCGCCGAATGCCTCGATCGCTTTGAAGCCCCGGCGCAGAAGATCCTTGGCGACCGTCTGCACCATCACCCGGCCCAGTCCCTGGCCCTGGTATCCCGGCACGATGAACGCGGTCATCAACTGCACCGCGTCCGGCGAGACAGGACTCGTGGGAAACGCCGTGGACCGTGGCACATAAGCGGGAGGGGCGTAGAGGACGAAGCCGACCGGGACGTCGTCGACGTAGACGACCCGGCCGCAGGAGCCCCAGTCGAGGAGGACGGCGGAGATCCAGGCTTCCTTCTCCAGAGCGGGGGTGCCCGCCTTTATCGCGGCTTCGCCGCTGACGGGGTCCAGCTCCCAGAAGACACATGAGCGACAGCGCTGGGGGAGGTCCTCAAGGTTGTCCAGCGTGAGCGGTACGAGCCGACGCCCCATGAAGGCTGTTCCTCGCTTCCTTCGCCCGCAGCGTCACGAGCGGCTGTCAGTGCACTCCGTTCCCTGAGCAGCCTGCCGATGAACCCGGCGACCGCACGTCATACCTGATCGCATCGTATCCACCATACGATTGCCCTGATACCGACTGAAAGCAAAGAGCGAGCCACGTTCCGGTACACACCGGACATGGCCCGCTCCATCGACCGGCGCGGCACCCGAGGTGCCTTCAGCCGGTCCGTGGCTCAGGAGTCGGAGTCCTCCGGCTCCCCCTCCAGAAGGCTCGTCTGCAGCACGGGCCCCTCGCCGGGAGCGAGCGTGCCGAGAATCCGCTCAAGGTCCTCCATCGAGGCGAACTCGACGGTGATCTTGCCCTTCTTCTGCCCCAGGTCGACCTTCACCCGGGTCTCGAAGCGGTCCGAGAGCCTGGTCGCGAGGTCGGAGAGCGCCGGGGAGACCCGAGCACCGGCTCGCGGCCCCTTGGGGCGCAGGGCCTTCTCCGGCCGGGACCCCATCAGCGTCACGATCTCTTCGACGGCCCGCACCGAGAGCCCCTCGGCCACGATCCGGTGAGCCAGCCGGTCCTGCTCCTCGGAGTCCTCCACCGAGAGCAGCGCCCGCGCGTGGCCCGCGGAGAGCACTCCGGCCGCGACCCGCTTCTGCACCGACGCGGAGAGCTTCAGCAGACGCAGGGTGTTGGAGACCTGGGGCCGGGACCGGCCGATCCGGTCCGCCAACTGGTCGTGCGTGCAGTTGAAGTCCTTCAGCAACTGGTCGTAGGCGGCGGCCTCTTCCAGCGGGTTCAATTGGGCGCGGTGCAGGTTCTCCAGGAGGGCGTCCAGGAGGAGCTTGTCGTCCTCGGTCGCCCGCACGATCGCCGGGATCGCCTCCAGGCCGGCCTCGCGGCAGGCCCGCCAGCGCCGCTCGCCCATGATGAGCTCATAGCTCTCCGGGCCCGTCTGCCGGACGACGACCGGCTGAAGGAGACCGACCTCCTTGATGGAGGTGATCAGCTCCGCGAGCGCGTCCTCGTCGAAGATCTCACGCGGCTGACGCGGGTTGGGCGTGATGGAGTCCAGCGGAATCTCGGCGAAGTGCGCACCCATGGGAGCCATGGGCGGCTCCGCCGGAGTCGGGGCCCGTTCCTCTGTTTCACGTGAAACAGGCGGCAGACTTGCCACCTTCGCCGCCGCCACCCCCCGATCGGTCGTCAGCCCGGGTACGGCCGTGGGGGACGCGGACGGCGCGGCTCCCAGGGCGGCCGAGGCCACCGACTTCTCCGTTGAGGCAGGGGGGATCAGTGCAGCCAGTCCGCGACCCAACCCCCTCCGTCGCTCGTTCACTGCATCCCCTCCGCCATACTCGGGTCGTTCTGGGCGCCGGTGTGGGCGTGTGTCGGGTCATAGCTGACTCCCACGCCCCTCAGCGCGATCTCTCGGGCCGCCTCAAGATAGGAGAGGGCACCGCTTGATCCTGGATCGTAGGTCAGTACCGTCTGCCCGTAGCTCGGCGCCTCGGAGATACGGACGGAGCGGGGAATGCTCGTCCGCAGCACCTCGTCGCCGAAGTGGTTGCGCACCTCGTCGGCGACCTGGGAGGCGAGTCGCGTCCGGCCGTCGTACATGGTGAGCAGGATGGTCGACACATGGAGTGTGGGGTTGAGGTGCCCCCGCACCAGGTCGACGTTGCGCAGCAACTGGCCCAGTCCCTCCAGCGCGTAGTACTCACACTGAATGGGGATGAGCACCTCTTGACCCGCGACGAGCGCGTTCACCGTCAGCAGGCCCAGGGACGGCGGGCAGTCGATGAGGATGTAGTCCAGCGGCTGCTCATACGCCTGGATCGCCCGTTCGAGCCGGCTTTCGCGGGCCACCAGGGAGACCAGCTCGATCTCCGCGCCGGCGAGATCGATCGTGGCGGGGGCGCAGAAGAGGCCCTCGACGTCAGGGACGGGCTGGACGACGTCCGAGAGAGGCTTGCTCTCGACCAGGACGTCATAGATGGATGGGACATCGGCGTGGTGGTCGATGCCCAGGGCGGTCGAGGCATTGCCCTGGGGGTCGAGGTCGACCACCAGGACGCGACCGCCGTGCAGGGCCAGCGAGGCGGCCAGATTGACGGTCGTCGTCGTCTTGCCGACTCCGCCCTTCTGGTTGGCGACCACGATGACACGGGTCTGCTCAGGACGTGGCAGGCCCTCGCCGGCTCGGCCCAGCGCCTCCACCGCCAGTTGGGCCGCACGACCGATCGGAGTGTCGTCCATCGGAGGCGGTGTTTCACGTGAAACATCCGCCCCCATCGACTCGGTACGGGGACCGGGGACCGGATCGGTCATCGGTCCCGCGATGTTGGCGTCGGACCGCAAGGATTCACTCTCCTCGACTTCAGGCTCGCGATGAACAGAGCCTCCCATGCCTTCGGGGTCACGAACCAGTGAGGTCAGGGGTTCTGTGGAGAAATCCACCTCTGTGGACAACTCCGTACCCCTTGCGGGGACCGAACCGCCCTCAGCGAGGGGAGTGCCCTCGGCGGAAGCATCGTCTCCCAGGTATCCGAGGGGCTTGCGGTCGTGAGGTTCGGCCGCAGCGCGGCCGCGACTGATGATGCCGTGCAGCAGTGAGCGACGTTTCACGTGAAACACGATGCACAGCCGCCGAGGCCGAACTGCCGCGACACTCCGGCGCCCCTGGGCGGGGAGGCTGGTGTGGAGTAACTAGCCGCGGCGGCGACGTGCCCGCCCCGTACGGGCCGCCTTCGCCCGCTTGGCCGCGAAGCGCACACCGCCCGGACTCTCCCCCACCTCCACGCGGACGACCGTGGACCTCGGGTCCACGATGCCCTCGCCGACATGCAGGATCGACGTCTCCACGGCACCCAGCTTGCTCAGTGCCGTCGACGCGCTCTTCAGCTCCTCCTCGGCGGTGTCGCCCTTGAGCGCGAGCATCTCCCCGTACGGCCGCAGCAGCGGGATGCCCCAGGTGGCCAGCCGGTCCAGCGGAGCCACGGCACGGGCGGTCACCACATGCACCGGGGGCAGCTTGCCCATGACCTCCTCGGCCCGGCCCCGGACCACGGTCACATGGTCCAGCCCCAGCAGCTCCACGACTTCGGTGAGGAAGGTGGTGCGCCGAAGAAGCGGCTCCAGGAGGGTGATCTTGATGTCCTCCCGCACCAGCGCCAGCGGGATGCCGGGCAGGCCGGCCCCCGAGCCGACGTCGCAGACCGTCACCCCCGAGGGCACGACCTCCGACAGCACCGCGCAGTTCAGCAGGTGCCGCTCCCACAGGCGAGGCACTTCACGCGGGCCGATCAGCCCGCGCTGCACACCGGCCTCGGCCAGCAGCTCCGCGTAGCGGACCGCATCCGCAAAGCGATCGCCGAACACCTCGCGTGCCTGCTCGGGCGCAGGGGGAAGCTCCGCTGCCTCCGTCACGGGGACCGTCCTTCCGTACCGCGCCGGCGCCTCGGGCGCCGACACCAGAACCACCAGAACTATCAGGCTGACAAAGTTCGGCCCCGCCTGCGCAACAGACGGGGCCGGGGGACGCGGGGTCCGATCAGGCGGGCAGTACGACGACGAAGCGCCCCGGCTCCTCGCCTTCGGACTCGCTGCGCAGGCCGGCGGCCTTGACCGCGTCGTGCACGACCTTGCGCTCGAACGGCGTCATGGGCTTCAGGCGCACGGGCTCGCCGCTGGTCCTGACCTCGGCGGCGGCCTTGGCGCCCAGCTCGGACAGCTCGGTGCGCTTGCGGGCGCGGTAGCCGGCGATGTCGAGCATCAGACGGCTGCGGTCACCGGTCTCCCGGTGCACGGCCAGGCGGGTGAGCTCCTGGAGCGCCTCCAGCACCTCACCGTCCCGGCCGACCAGCTTCTGCAGGTCGCGGCTGTCCGTGTCGCTGACGATCGAGACGGAGGCGCGGTCGGCCTCGACGTCCATGTCGATGTCACCGTCGAGGTCGGCGATGTCGAGCAGACCCTCCAGGTAGTCCGCCGCGATCTCACCCTCCTGCTCCAGGCGGGTCAGGGTGTCTGCACCCTCGGCAGCGGCGGAGATGGTGCCTTCCGTCACGGGATGGACTCCTTCTTACTTCTTCGACGGGGACTTGGGCCGCTGGGGACCCTTGCGCTGCCCGGACTGGGCCTTGCTGCGGGTACCGGAGGCGGGCTTCTGACCGGCCTTCTTGGGCGCGGCGGGCTTGGCGTCCTCGGGCTGGTCGGCCTTGCGCAGGGACGTCGGCTCACCGGTCGCGGACGGACCCGCGGCGGACGCCCCGCTCTCACCGGCCGCCTTGGGCGGACCTGCCTGGCGCTTGGCCTTGGGCTGCCGCTTGGGCTGCTGGCGCTTGGGCGCGGCCGGGATCGGCGTACCGTCCTCGGTCTCGGCGACGATCGCGGTCTCGCTCTTGACCACGTTGCCGTCGGGCTGGGCGGCCAGGCCGGCCTTGGACAGACCGTTGATGAACTTGCGCTCGAACTCGTTGCGGTCGCGGCCCTTGGCGACGATGGCCTTGACGATGGCGCGCTCGCTGCGGCGGCGGATCTTGCCGTGCTGCGTGACGTGCTTGTGCAGGCGCTCCAGGTAGGCCGACTGGGCCTTGGAACCCGGCGTCGGGTTGTTGCGGATGACGTACATCTGCTGGCCCATGGTCCACACGTTGGTGGTCAGCCAGTAGACGAGGACACCGACCGGGAAGTTGATGCCGAAGACGGCGAACATGACCGGGAAGACGTACATCAGCATCTTCTGCTGCTGCATGAACGGCGTCTTCACCGTGGTGTCGACGTTCTTCGTCATCAACTGGCGCTGGGTGAAGAACTGCGACGCCGACATCAGCACGATCATGATCGCGGTGACGACCCGGACGTCCGTGAGGGAGGACCCGAGGGCGTCCACCTTCGACGCGCCGTCGGTGAACTTCGCCGCGAGCGGCGCACCGAAGATGTGGGCCTTCTGGGCGCTCTCCAGCAGCCGCTCGTTGATCACGCCGATGGTGTCACCGGTCGCGATGCCGTTGAGCACGTGGTACAGGGCGAAGAAGAACGGGGACTGCGCCAGGATGGGAAGGCACGAGGAGAGCGGGTTGGTACCCGTCTCCTTGTACAGCTTCATCATCTCTTCGGACTGGCGCTGCTTGTCGTTCTTGTAGCGCTCCTGGATCTTCTTCATCTCGGGCTGCAGCGTCTGCATGGCCCGGGTCGACTTGATCTGCTTCACGAAGAGCGGGATCAGGCAGATCCGGATCAGCACCACGAGAGACACGATGGACAGGCCCCAGGCCCATCCGGTGTCAGGGCCGAAGATGGCGCCGTACACGCTGTGGAACTGGACGATGACCCAGGAGACAGGTGTCGTGATGAAGCTGAAGAGGCTGGCAATCGTGTCCACTAATCATGCTCCTTGGGCATGGGACTGGGTCTCTGCGGCCGGGCTCGGGGAACCGGACCGACTCGTCGGCGCAGTCGGTCCCCCGGTGGCCGGTTCGGCGGCGGAGGGCCCGCCCTTGCGTGCGCGCCAGGCGTCACGCAGCATTTCGTGCCACCGCGGACGCTTGCGCGGCGGAACATGGTCCACCCCGCCCAGCGACCACGGGTTGCACCGCAGGATGCGCCAGGCGGTGAGCACGGTTCCCTTCACGGCACCGTGCCGGTCGATGGCCGTGTAGCCGTAGTGGGAACACGACGGGTAGTACTTGCAGACCGGCCCCAGCAGAGGACTGATCGTCCACTGGTACAGCTTGATCAGAGCCAGCAGCGGGTACTTCATCGCGCGCCCCCTCCCAGCAGCCGCTGTAGGGCGGCGTCCAGGTCTTGGGCCAGTTGTGCATGGTCGGCGTCACCCGCTCCGGGCAGCGCTCGTACGACTACCAGGCTACCGGGGGGAAACAGGCCCACTCGGTCGCGCATCAGGTGGCGAAGTCTGCGCTTCACCTTGTTGCGGACGACCGCTCCGCCCACGGTCTTGCTCACGACGAAACCCGCACGCGTCGGGGGAGCGCTCTCCCCAGGCGCGTGCGGGTCCGTGGCACCGCTACGAAAGTGGACGACGAGGAACGGGCGGCCGGCCCGGCGACCCCGTCGAACCGCGGTCGCGAAATCCTCGCGCCGCCTCAGCCGGTTCTCGGTGGGCAGCACGACGTCATGACCTGATCGGAATCAGGCGGACAGGCGGGCGCGACCCTTGCTGCGGCGGGACGCGAGGATCGCGCGGCCGGCACGGGTGCGCATACGCAGCCGGAAGCCGTGGGTCTTCGCGCGACGACGGTTGTTCGGCTGGAAGGTGCGCTTGCTCACTCGGGGGCTCCAGAAAGAATCGGTGGTGGCGGGGTGCCGTCCTGGCTGTCACCGTGCGCCCACGAGTAGCTCGCGTCACGCCCGTGTGCACCGCTTTCCGATCACCTGAAGCGATCTGTGCCCATCGGAGGCAGGCGGCAGCAGCCATCGACAACTCGACCTGGTTACGGTACGCGGGACTGCGCCATTCGGTCAAACCAGCGCCTGCCGGGAGACACTTGTCCACAGGCTGGGGACAACAACTTGAACCGCACGGGCCACGCTGACTACCGTGACTGGACTCCGATTCGTTCCCTTATCCCCGCCCGACCCGATTTTCATCCCGACCCGTCCCCGGATCACACCTTCGGGGGACCCCGTGAGAGAGCGTGCCCTGTGGCTGACGTACCTGCCGATCTTGCCGCAGTGTGGCCACGCGTGGTGGAGAAGCTCCTCGGAGAGGGCCGCGGCCAGGGCGTCGAGTCCAAGGACGAACGCTGGATCCGGCGCTGCCAGCCGCTCGCGCTGGTCGCCGACACCGCTCTGCTCGCCGTACCGAACGAATTTGCGAAAGGCGTACTGGAGGGCCGTCTCGCGCCCATCGTCAGCGAGACGCTGAGCCGCGAGTGCGGGCGGCCGATCCGGATCGCCATCACCGTCGACGACTCCGCGGGCGAGCCCCAGGGCCCGCCGGCGCCCGGTCCGCGCCCCCAGTCGCGGTACGAGGAACCCGAGCTTCCGGCCGGCGGGCAGCAGGGCCGCGACGAGTACGAGGGCTACGGCCGCCACCGCGCGGACCCGCTCCCCACCGCCCGCCCCGCCTATCCGTCGGAGTACCAGCGCCCCGAGCCCGGCTCCTGGCCGCGCCCCGGGCAGCAGGACGAGTACGGCTGGCAGCAGCAGCGCCTCGGCTTCCCCGAGCGGGACCCGTACGCCTCGCCGCAGCAGGACTCGTACGGCCAGGACGCGTACCCGCAGGACGGCGGCTATCCGCAACAGGACTACCGCCCGCAGTCGCCGGAGCGCCCGCCGTACGAGTCCGACCGCTCCCCGTACGACAAGGACCGGCCGTCGTACGACAACGACCGGCCGTCGTACGACTCGGATCGGTCGCCGTACGAGTCCGACCGGTCCGGATACGAGGCGCGGCGCTCCGACTACGAGCAGTCGCGCGGTGACTACGAGCAGCGCGGGCGGCGGGAGCTGCCCGATCCGCCGGCCGGCTCCGGGCACGTGCACCGCGGCGGGCCCGTCGGTCCGGGACCGGCCACCGGCGCTCCCGGCCCGCTGGCCGCGCAGCCCGCGCCGGCCACCGGGCCCGGGGAGCCGACCGCGCGGCTGAACCCGAAGTACCTCTTCGACACCTTCGTGATCGGCGCCTCCAACCGGTTCGCGCACGCGGCGGCGGTGGCCGTCGCCGAGGCGCCGGCGAAGGCGTACAACCCCCTGTTCATCTACGGGGAGTCCGGACTCGGCAAGACGCACCTGCTGCACGCCATCGGGCACTACGCGCGGAGCCTGTACCCCGGAACGCGCGTGCGGTACGTCAGCTCGGAGGAGTTCACCAACGAGTTCATCAACTCCATCCGGGACGGCAAGGGCGACAGCTTCCGCAAGCGGTACCGGGAGATGGACATCCTGCTCGTCGACGACATCCAGTTCCTGGCGGACAAGGAGTCGACGCAGGAGGAGTTCTTCCACACCTTCAACACGCTGCACAACGCCAACAAGCAGATCGTGCTCTCCAGCGACCGGCCGCCCAAGCAGTTGGTGACGCTGGAGGACCGGCTGCGCAACCGCTTCGAGTGGGGACTGATCACCGACGTCCAGCCGCCCGAGCTGGAGACGCGGATCGCGATCCTGCGCAAGAAGGCGGTGCAGGAGCAGCTCAACGCACCGCCGGAGGTGCTGGAGTTCATCGCCTCCCGGATCTCGCGGAACATCCGCGAGCTGGAGGGCGCGCTGATCCGGGTGACGGCGTTCGCGTCGCTCAACCGGCAGCCGGTGGACCTGGGCCTCACCGAGATCGTCCTGAAGGACCTCATCCCGGGCGGCGAGGACTCCACGCCGGAGATCACCTCGACGGCCATCATGAGCGCGACCGCCGACTACTTCGGCCTCACGGTCGAGGACCTGTGCGGCAGCTCGCGCGGCCGCCAGTTGGTGACCGCCCGGCAGATCGCGATGTACCTCTGCCGCGAGCTGACCGACCTCTCGCTGCCGAAGATCGGCGCGCTGTTCGGCGGCCGGGACCACACCACGGTGATGCACGCCGACCGCAAGATCCGCAATCTGATGGCGGAGCGGCGCTCCATCTACAACCAGGTCACCGAGCTGACCAACCGCATCAAGAACGGCTGACAGAACGGCTGCCGCCAGCGGCGTACGGGGCGGTTCGGAGCGGTTCGCGGGCCGCTGTACGGCGTCCGGGGCGCCGTCCGGAGGAGATCCGGGCGGCGCCCTTCGTCGTTCCCGGGTCACCCGGTGTTCGATTTCGCGCCAGGTTACGGTCGCCGTCCACAGATTCGGTGACTTTCTTCCGTCCACACCTTGGGGACCCGGAAGTTGTCCCGATCCTGTCCACAGGCAGACCTGGTGAAAAGCCATCAGTCCAGGTCAGTCGCCTGTGGATTCGTGGACGAAGGATCTCCACAGGGTGTGGACAGACGGATCGTCCACAAGCTGTGCACGAAGTTGTCCACGGGCAACCCACAGGCCGGGGGTGGTTGTCCCCAGTGTTCGGCGGCTTCTCCACAAGGCTGTCCACTGTTCGGCAACCCGACGCGCCTCCTCACCGCGTCGAGTGAAAGGCGTCACATCGAGGTGGCGGATTGGGCTGTGGGAAAGGCGGGTAAACCTGGGGACGGCGTTGGGGAGAAGTCGCCTCTCCCTGTGCACGGAGTGTGCAGAACTTTCCGTTCTCCACAGCGGGCCCGGGTTGTCCACCGGCTCCGCCCACAGGCCCCGTGGACAAAATTTCCGGTCTGAGCTGGGCAAACGCGGTTATCCACGGTATCCACAGGCCCTACTACTACCGACGACCAGTAAGAGCCCGGAACTCGCATCGAAGCGGGGCCTGTGCACAACTCGCCCCTCGGTGCCCGACCGCCCCTCGGCACGACTTGACCCCGAAGGGCACCTACTGTCAGTGGGGTGCGTCAGACTGGTCCCCGGTGTCCTGCCCCTCCGAGGGCCGACGACACCGGGTCAGACGACGAAGGCGAAGCAGGGCGAGAAGCGCCGGCAACAGCAGGAGGCGGCAACGGTGAAGATCCGGGTGGAACGCGACGTACTCGCGGAGGCAGTGGCCTGGGCGGCACGCAGCCTCCCGGCCCGTCCGCCGGCGCCGGTCCTCGCGGGCCTGCTGCTGAAGGCCGAGGAGGGGCAGCTCAGCCTGTCCAGCTTCGACTACGAGGTCTCCGCGCGGGTCTCGGTCGACGCGGAGGTCGAGGAGGAGGGCACGGTCCTGGTCTCCGGCCGCCTGCTCGCCGACATCTCCCGCGCCCTGCCCAACCGGCCGGTGGAGATTTCCACAGACGGTGTACGGGCGACGGTGGTCTGCGGCTCCTCCCGCTTCACCCTCCACACCCTGCCGGTGGAGGAGTACCCGGCCCTGCCGCAGATGCCGAACGCCACGGGCACGGTCCCCGGCGAGGTCTTCGCCTCGGCCGTCCAGCAGGTCGCCATCGCCGCGGGCCGCGACGACACGCTGCCCGTCCTCACCGGTGTGCGCATCGAGATCGAGGGCGACACGGTGACGCTGGCCTCCACCGACCGCTACCGCTTCGCGGTCCGCGAGTTCCTGTGGAAGCCGGAGAACCCGGAGGCCTCCGCGGTCGCCCTGGTGCCCGCCAAGACGCTCCTGGACACCGCCAAGGCGCTGACCAGCGGTGACCAGGTGATCCTGGCGCTGTCCGGCTCGGGCGCGGGCGAGGGCCTGATCGGTTTCGAGGGCGCGGGCCGGCGGACCACCACCCGGCTGCTGGAGGGCGACCTCCCGAAGTACCGCACGCTGTTCCCGACGGAGTTCAACAGCGTCGCCGTGATCGAGACCGCCCCCTTCGTGGAGGCCGTCAAGCGCGTCGCCCTGGTCGCCGAGCGGAACACGCCGGTGCGGCTCAGCTTCGAGCAGGGCGTGCTCATCCTGGAGGCCGGCTCCAGCGACGACGCGCAGGCTGTGGAAAGGGTCGACGCCCAGTTGGAGGGCGACGACATCTCGATCGCCTTCAACCCGACCTTCCTGCTGGACGGCCTGAGCGCCATCGACTCCCCGGTGGCCCAGCTCTCCTTCACGACGTCCACCAAGCCGGCGCTGCTCAGCGGCAAGCCGGCGCTGGACGCGGAGGCGGACGAGGCGTACAAGTACCTGATCATGCCGGTGCGGCTGAGCGGCTGAGCGCCCTCGGGGCCTGCGTATCCACAGCCTGTGGGCGAGGTGGGCGTACGAATGAGCGCGTATGCCCACAACTGTGCGTGACGGTACGGGTCTAGGCTCGGACATCGGTGCGAAAGTGCCTCTCACGCCACAGCGACCCTAAGGAACGCAACTGATGGAGCTCGGTCTCGTCGGCCTCGGCAAGATGGGCGGCAACATGCGCGAGCGAATTCGCCGCGCGGGCCACACCGTCGTCGGATACGACCGCAACCCGGACCTCGCCGATGTCCACAGCCTGGAAGAGCTGGTGGGCAAGCTCAGCGGCCCGCGCGTGGTCTGGGTGATGGTCCCGGCGGGTGCCGCCACCCAGTCGACCATCGACCAGCTCGCCGAGCTGCTCCAGCCCGGCGACGTCGTCGTGGACGGCGGGAACTCCCGCTGGACGGACGACGAGAAGCACGCCGAGCAACTGGCCGCCAAGGGCATCGGCTTCGTGGACTGCGGCGTCTCCGGCGGCGTCTGGGGCCTGGAGAACGGCTACGCGCTGATGTACGGCGGCGACGCCGAGTACGTCGAGAAGGTGCAGCCGATCTTCGACGCGCTCAAGCCCGAGGGCGACTTCGGCTCGGTGCACGCCGGCAAGGTCGGCGCCGGCCACTTCGCGAAGATGGTCCACAACGGCATCGAGTACGCCATGATGCAGGCCTACGCCGAGGGCTGGGAGCTGCTGGAGAAGGTCGACTCCGTGACCGACGTCCGGGAGGTCTTCCGCTCCTGGCAGGAGGGCACCGTCATCCGCTCCTGGCTGCTCGACCTCGCGGTCAACGCCCTGGACGAGGACGAGCACCTGGACCAGCTCCGGGGTTACGCGCAGGACTCCGGCGAGGGACGCTGGACGGTGGAGGCCGCGATAGACAACGCGGTGCCGCTGCCGGCGATCACCGCCTCGCTGTTCGCGCGGTTCGCCTCCCGCCAGGAGGACTCGCCGCAGATGAAGATGATCGCGGCGCTGCGCAACCAGTTCGGCGGCCACGCGGTCGAGAAGAAGTAACCAGAAGGTCCGAGGGAGGTCGGCGAACGACCATGCACGTCACGCATCTGTCGCTGGCCGACTTCCGCTCCTACGCCCGGGTCGAGGTCCCGCTGGACCCGGGCGTCACCGCCTTCGTCGGCCCCAACGGCCAGGGCAAGACCAACCTCGTCGAGGCCGTCGGCTACCTCGCCACCCTCGGCAGCCACCGCGTCTCCTCCGACGCCCCCCTGGTCCGCATGGGCGCCGACCGCGCGGTGATCCGCGCCCAGGTCAAGCAGGGCGAACGCCAGCAGTTGATCGAGCTGGAGCTGAACCCGGGCCGCGCCAACCGCGCCCGTATCAACCGGTCCTCGCAGGTCAGACCCCGCGACGTGGTCGGCATCGTCCGGACCGTCCTGTTCGCGCCCGAGGACCTCGCCCTGGTCAAGGGCGACCCCGGGGAGCGGCGCCGGTTCCTGGACGAGCTGATCACCGCCCGTTCGCCGCGCATGGCCGGGGTGCGCTCCGACTACGACCGTGTCCTCAAGCAGCGCAACACCCTGCTGAAGTCCGCCGCGCTGGCCCGCCGGCACGGCGGCCGCACCCTGGACCTGTCCACCCTGGACGTCTGGGACCAGCACCTCGCCCGCGCGGGCGCCGAACTGCTCGCCCAGCGACTGGACCTGATCGCCGCCCTTCAGCCACTGGCCGACAAGGCGTACGACCAGCTCGCCCCCGGCGGCGGCCCGGTCGCGCTGGAGTACAAACCGTCGGCGCCCGGCGAGGCGCAGGCGCGCGAGGAACTGTTCGAGCAGCTCATGGCCGCGCTCGCCGAGGCCCGCAAGCAGGAGATCGAGCGGGGCGTCACCCTGGTCGGCCCGCACCGGGACGATCTGCTGCTCAAACTCGGTGAGCTGCCCGCCAAGGGATACGCCTCCCACGGCGAGTCCTGGTCCTACGCGCTGGCGCTGCGCCTCGCCTCGTACGACCTGCTCCGGGCGGAGGGCAACGAACCGGTGCTCGTCCTGGACGACGTCTTCGCCGAACTGGACACGCGGCGCCGCGAGCGCCTGGCCGAGCTGGTCGCGCCCGGCGAGCAGGTCCTGGTGACCGCCGCCGTCGACGACGACGTACCGCACGTCCTGGCGGGAGCGCGGTACGCGGTGACCGGGGGCACGGTGGAGCGCGTATGAGCGGCGACGAGCCCCCCGGGACGCCCCCCGCATCCCCTGGGACGTCCCCCGAGAAGCCCTCCGGGAAAGCACCGGGAAAGTCGCCCGGGAAGGCACCCGAGCCCTCCGGCGTCGACCTCGCACGCGTGGCGCTGCGGGCGGCGAAGGAAGCGGCACGCGCGCGCGGCGAGGCCGCGCAGCAGAAGAAGCAGGCACGGCGCGGGGGCCTGCGCTCCGGCGCGCACGCCGACGGGCGCGACCCCATGGCGCTCGGCTCGGCGATCAACCGACTGATCACCGAGCGTGGCTGGGAGACCCCGGCCGCGGTGGGCGGCGTGATGGGCCGCTGGCCGCTGATCGTCGGCGAGGACGTGGCCAAGCACTGCGTACCGGAGCGGTACGACGAGGAGGAGCGGGTGCTCTCCGTGCGCTGCGACTCCACGGCCTGGGCGACGAACCTGCGGCTGCTCGCGCCGACCCTGGTCGCCCGGATCAACGAGGACCTCGGGCACGGCTCGGTCCGCCTGATCAAGGTGCACGGCCCCGGCGGCTCCCCCCGGCGCTACGGCCCCCTGCGCGCCCCCGGCAGCACGGGTCCCGGCGACACCTACGGGTGATCCGGACCCCCTCCGGGCGCCTTTTCCCCGGGGGGTGACAGACATCACATCTACGCGCGTCAACCGCCATTTCGTCCCGCCGGCGGCCTTCTTGCCGTACCACCGCACACGGTTGCGAATCGGGGTCTGCCTCCTCGGTAGCCAAGGGTTGACGGCCCGAAGCGCTGAGTGCCTCCGTGAGCCCCCTGGGGCCCCCATCCGCATATCGGGAGTCGGCCGAGCACGGTTCAGGGCGGCACATGCGGACTCAGGTACCGGCAAACCCCCATCAGTGTCAGTGCTACCGGTAGACTGGAGGGCAATCCCGCCCCCATCGTGGGGACCGCCCGGGAAACGCTGAGCAACGCTGATCAAGGCTTACCAACGCAACATGCCGCAGCCGCTCCGGCAACCTGCCGACGAGCCCGGCTCGTGCTGTGCCAGAAAGGGCGCTTCGTGGCCGATTCCGGCAACCCCAACGAGAACATCCCGTCCACCGACACCGGCGTGAACGACGCGGCGAGCACCTCGAACGACGAGGTCACCGCCTCGTACGACGCAAGTGCCATCACCGTCCTCGAGGGTCTGGACGCGGTCCGCAAGCGACCCGGTATGTACATCGGTTCGACCGGTGAGCGAGGACTGCACCACCTCGTGCAGGAGGTCGTCGACAACTCGGTCGACGAGGCGCTGGCCGGCCACGCGGACACCATCGACGTCACGATCCTCGCGGACGGCGGCGTGCGCGTCGTCGACAACGGCCGCGGCATCCCGGTCGGCATCGTCCCCTCCGAGGGCAAGCCGGCCGTCGAGGTCGTGCTGACCGTGCTGCACGCGGGCGGCAAGTTCGGCGGTGGCGGCTACGCGGTCTCCGGCGGTCTGCACGGCGTGGGCGTCTCCGTGGTGAACGCGCTGTCCACGAGGGTCGCCGTCGAGGTCAGGACCGACGGTTACCGGTGGACGCAGGAATACAAGCTGGGCGTCCCCACCGCCCCCCTGGCCCGGCACGAGGCCACCGAGGAGACCGGCACCACGGTCACCTTCTGGGCGGACGGCGACATCTTCGAGACGACCGACTACTCCTTCGAGACGCTGTCCCGGCGCTTCCAGGAGATGGCGTTCCTCAACAAGGGCCTGCGGATCAACCTCACCGACGAGCGCGAGTCGGCGAAGGCCACGGCCGGCGCGGACGAGGCGGGCGAGGACGAGAAGCACGAGGTCAAGCACGTCTCGTACCACTACGAGGGCGGCATCGTCGACTTCGTGAAGTACCTCAACTCCCGCAAGGGAGAGGTCGTCCACCCCACGGTGATCGACCTGGAGGCCGAGGACAGGGACAAGCACCTGTCCCTGGAGGTCGCCATGCAGTGGAACGGCGGCTACACCGAGGGCGTGTACTCCTTCGCCAACATCATCCACACGCACGAGGGCGGCACCCACGAGGAGGGCTTCCGCGCGGCGCTCACCTCGCTGATCAACAAGTACGCGCGGGACAAGAAGCTGCTGCGCGAGAAGGACGACAACCTCACGGGTGACGACATCCGCGAGGGCCTGACGGCGATCATCTCGGTGAAGCTGAGCGAGCCGCAGTTCGAGGGCCAGACCAAGACCAAGCTGGGCAACACCGAGGTCAAGACCTTCGTCCAGAAGGTCGTCTACGAGCACCTCAACGACTGGCTGGACCGCAACCCCAACGAGGCCGCGGACATCATCCGCAAGGGCATCGCGGCGGCCACCGCACGCGTGGCGGCCCGCAAGGCGCGCGACCTGACCCGCCGCAAGGGCCTGCTGGAGTCGGCCTCCCTGCCGGGCAAGCTGTCCGACTGCCAGTCGAACGACCCGACCAAGTGCGAGATCTTCATCGTCGAGGGCGACTCCGCCGGCGGCTCGGCCAAGTCCGGCCGGAACCCGCAGTACCAGGCGATCCTCCCGATCCGCGGCAAGATCCTCAACGTCGAGAAGGCGCGCATCGACCGCATCCTGCAGAACCAGGAGATCCAGGCGATGATCTCCGCGTTCGGCACGGGTGTGCACGAGGACTTCGACATCGAGAAGCTCCGCTATCACAAGATCATCCTGATGGCGGACGCCGACGTCGACGGCCAGCACATCAACACCCTGCTGCTGACCTTCCTGTTCCGCTTCATGCGGCCGCTGGTCGAGGCCGGGCACGTGTACCTCTCCCGTCCCCCGCTCTACAAGATCAAGTGGGGCCGGGACGACTTCGAGTACGCGTACTCCGACCGTGAGCGCGACGCGCTGATCGAGATGGGCCGCAACGCCGGCAAGCGCATCCGCGAGGACTCCGTGCAGCGCTTCAAGGGCCTCGGCGAGATGAACGCCGAGGAACTGCGCATCACCACGATGGACCAGGAGCACCGCGTCCTCGGCCAGGTCACGCTCGACGACGCCGCCCAGGCCGACGACCTGTTCTCGGTCCTCATGGGCGAGGACGTCGAGGCCCGGCGCGCCTTCATCCAGCGCAACGCCAAGGACGTCCGCTTCCTCGACATCTGAGTCGGTCGCCGCTGACCGCACCAGGAAGGACCTATTTCAGCAATGACCGACGAGAACACTCCCATGACGACGCCCGAGGGTGACGCCCTGGCCATGCGTGTCGAGCCCGTCGGGCTCGAGACGGAGATGCAGCGTTCGTACCTCGACTACGCGATGTCCGTCATCGTCTCGCGTGCGCTGCCCGACGTCCGGGACGGCCTCAAGCCCGTCCACCGGCGCGTGCTGTACGCCATGTACGACGGCGGCTACCGCCCCGAGCGCGGCTTCTACAAGTGCGCCCGCGTCGTCGGCGACGTCATGGGCAACTACCACCCGCACGGCGACAGCTCCATCTACGACGCCCTGGTGCGGCTCGCCCAGCCGTGGGCGATGCGGATGCCGCTCGTCGACTCCAACGGCAACTTCGGCTCCCCGGGCAACGACCCGGCGGCGGCCATGCGGTACACCGAGTGCAAGATGGCACCGCTGTCGATGGAGATGGTCCGCGACATCGACGAGGAGACCGTCGACTTCACGGACAACTACGACGGCCGCTCCCAGGAGCCGACCGTCCTGCCGGCCCGCTTCCCGAACCTGCTGATCAACGGCTCGGCCGGCATCGCGGTCGGCATGGCGACCAACATCCCGCCGCACAACCTGCGCGAGGTCGCGGCCGGCGCCCAGTGGTACCTGGAGAACTACGAGGCCTCGCACGAGGAGCTGCTCGACGCCCTCATCGAGCGCATCAAGGGCCCCGACTTCCCGACCGGCGCCCTGGTGGTGGGCCGCAAGGGCATCGAGGAGGCGTACCGCACCGGCCGCGGCTCGATCACCATGCGCGCGGTGGTCGAGGTCGAGGAGATCCAGAACCGCCAGTGCCTGGTGGTCACCGAGCTGCCGTACCAGACCAACCCGGACAACCTCGCGCAGAAGATCGCCGACCTGGTGAAGGACGGCAAGATCGGCGGCATCGCCGACGTCCGCGACGAGACGTCCTCGCGCACCGGCCAGCGCCTGGTCATCGTCCTGAAGCGGGACGCGGTCGCCAAGGTGGTGCTGAACAACCTCTACAAGCACACCGACCTGCAGACCAACTTCGGCGCCAACATGCTGGCGCTGGTCGACGGCGTGCCGCGCACGCTCTCCCTGGACGCGTTCATCCGCCACTGGGTGAACCACCAGATCGAGGTCATCGTCCGGCGCACGAAGTTCCGCCTGCGCAAGGCCGAGGAGCGCGCCCACATCCTGCGCGGTCTGCTCAAGGCGCTGGACGCCATCGACGAGGTCATCGCGCTGATCCGGCGCAGCGACACGGTCGAGATCGCCCGCGGCGGCCTGATGGACCTGCTCGAGATCGACGAGATCCAGGCCAACGCGATCCTGGAGATGCAGCTCCGCCGGCTGGCCGCGCTGGAGCGCCAGAAGATCGTCCAGGAGCACGACGAACTCCAGACGAAGATCAACGAGTACAACGAGATCCTGGCCTCCCCGGCCCGCCAGCGCGGCATCGTCAGCGCGGAGCTGGCCGCGATCGTCGAGAAGTACGGCGACGACCGCAAGACGAAGCTGATCCCCTACGACGGCGACATGTCCATCGAGGACCTGATCGCCGAGGAGGACATCGTCGTCACGGTCACCCGCGGCGGCTACATCAAGCGCACCAAGACCGACGACTACCGGGCGCAGAAGCGCGGCGGCAAGGGCGTGCGCGGGGCGAAGCTGAAGGAAGACGACATCGTCGACCACTTCTTCGTCTCCACCACCCACCACTGGCTGCTCTTCTTCACCAACAAGGGCCGCGTCTACCGGGTCAAGGGGTACGAGCTTCCCGACGCCGGCCGGGACGCCCGCGGGCAGCACGTGGCCAACCTGCTGGCCTTCCAGCCGGACGAGTCGATCGCCGAGATCTTCGCGATCCGCGATTACGAGGCGGCGCCGTACCTGGTCCTGGCCACCAAGGGCGGTCTGGTCAAGAAGACCTCGCTGAAGGACTACGACTCCCCGCGCTCGGGCGGTGTCATCGCCATCAACCTGCGTGAGCGGGAGGACGGTTCCGATGACGAGCTGATCGGTGCGGAGCTGATCTCGGCCGACGACGATCTGCTGCTGATCAGCAAGAAGGCGCAGTCGATCAGGTTCACCGCCTCGGACGACACGCTGCGTCCGATGGGCCGCGCGACCTCGGGCGTCAAGGGCATGAGTTTCCGCGACGGGGACGAACTGCTGTCGATGAATGTTGTCCGTCCCGGTACGTTCGTGTTCACTGCCACTGACGGCGGGTACGCGAAGCGGACTCCCGTCGACGAGTACCGCGTCCAGGGTCGCGGCGGTCTCGGCATCAAGGCCGCCAAGATCGTCGAGGACCGCGGGGAACTCGTCGGAGCGCTGGTGGTCGAGGAGACCGACGAGATCCTCGCCATCACCCTCTCCGGCGGTGTGATTCGCACGCGAGTCAACGAGGTCAGGGAGACGGGCCGTGACACCATGGGCGTCCAACTGATCAACCTTGGCAAGCGCGATGCCGTGGTCGGCATCGCACGCAACGCCGAAGCGGGGCGCGAGGCGGAGGAAGTCGACGGCGACGTGGTCGTCGACGAGACCGCCGAGGACGCCGCCACCGCCGGTACGGACGAGGGCGAGGCGCCCTCCGCCGAGTAACACGAGGAGAGAGTCATCGTGAGCGGAGCCACGGGCGCCGGATCGGCCAGTACCTCCACAGGTACGGACAGGGACGGCGGCGGCCGTGGCTCCGCCGCGTACGGAACCGGCGATCACGGTTCTGTTTCACGTGGAACGGACTCACCCATCCGCTCGTCGTCACTCTCGAAAGAGACTCATGGAGCCCAGGGGGGAACTGTGACGGACACCCGAGGCCCGGGGACCCAGCAGTACGAAGCTGGCGCGGGCCCGGCCGCCTCCGGCGCCCAGGCAGCGTCGCACCAGGAGGCCGCCCAGCAGTCGGCCTCCCCGCTGCCGGGCGAACGGCAGCAGCAGCAGCCCGGCGGGCCCTACCAGCCGCCGCAGGCGTACCAGACCCCGGCGGGCGGCACCTCCGGCGCCGTACGCCGGCCGCGCCCCGGCGCGCGGACCACCCCGCGGGTGCGCAAGGCCCGCCTGCGGGTGGCCAAGGCCGACCCTTGGTCGGTCATGAAGGTGAGCTTCCTGCTCTCCATCGCGCTGGGCATCTGCACGATCGTCGCGGCGGCCGTGCTGTGGATGCTCATGGACGCGATGGGCGTCTTCTCGACGGTCGGCGGCACGATCGCCGAGGCGACCGGCTCCAACGATTCGAACGGCTTCGACCTCCAGTCGTTCCTGTCGCTGCCCAACGTCCTGATGTTCACGTCGATCATCGCGGTGATCGACGTCGTCCTCGCGACGGCCCTGGCCACGCTCGGCGCCTTCATCTACAACCTCTCCGCCGGCTTCGTCGGCGGCGTGGAGCTGACGCTCGCCGAGGACGAGTGACGGACGCCGGTTACCGATTTTGGGACTGCCCCCCTCGTGCGCTAATCTTCAGGGGTCAGCGCGCGGGACACACACCGCAGAGCGCGGCGGGGCTATAGCTCAGTTGGTTAGAGCGCATCCCTGATAAGGATGAGGCCACAGGTTCAAATCCTGTTAGCCCCACCAGCGAGAAGACCCCCAACCGGTATCGGTTGGGGGTCTTCGGCGTCTACGTCTGACGTCAGCGGAGTACGCGTATGCCGGTTCCGGTCCTCGATCAAGTGATGGCGATCCGTGCCATGCCCCACAGAATGATCAGGTCGAGCGCCATCACGCTGATCGCGGCGATCGTCACCCCGGCCGCGCGGCCCAGCTCATCGTCCGCTGATGTCCGGCATGGACACGGAAACGCCCGGCCGCTGGCGACGGGGGATACGTCAGCGGTCGGGCTGTGGCCAAGGGTACAAGAACGGTGGGGCGGCGGGGGGCGAGTGGGCGGGGATGGCGTGGAGTCATCGGTCGCAGGGGGACTCGTAGTCGAGGCGGGGCAGGTAGTCGTGCCAGTTGTCCGCCGTGAGGACGCCCCGGGTGGTGGAGCAGATGCGGTCGATCGCGTCGTCGACGTCCAGATTCCACAGGCGGACGGTGTCGGTGCCGCTGGAGACGCCGATCATCTGGCTGTTGGGGCTGAAGGACAGGAACGTGCCGGTCTTGGCGTTGGGGCTCATCGCCTGGCCGATGGCGGCGGCGTGGGCGGGGCGGGAGACGTCCCACAGGCGGACCGTGTTGTCGTTGCCGCTGCTGGCCAGGGCGCTGCCGTCGCGGCGGAAGGTGAGGGAGACCACCGCCTCGGTGTGGCCGGTCAGGGCGGCCAGTTCACCGGCGTGGGCGGGGTCGGCGACGTTCCACAGGCGGACGGTGTTGTCGTCGCCGCCGCTGGCCAGGGCCCGGCCGTCGGGGCTGTAGGCGAGGGTGTTGACGGGGCCCAGGTGCCCGGTGAGGGGGCGGCCGGCGCCGGTGGCGTGCCGTGGGTCGGTGACCTTCCACAGGCGGATCGTGGTGTCCGCGCTGCCGCTGGCCAGCGTCCGCCCGTCCGGGCTGAAGGCGAGCGCGTTGACGTAACCGGTGTGCCCGGTGAGCTGGGCGCCCAGGGAGCGCGGGGCGGACGGGTCGGTGACGTCCCACAGGCGGATCGTGCGGTCGTCGAAGGCGGTCGCGAGGGTGCGTCCGTCGGGGCTGTAGGCGAGCGCGTCGGGGCCGGCGAACCGGGTGCGCAGGGCGACCGGTGGGCCGTAGGCGACGGGCCGGGCGGGGTCGGTGACGTTCCAGAGCTGGACCGCGCGGCTGCCGGTCAGCACGGCGAGGGTGCGGCCGTCGGGCGAGAACACCAGGGACCGTACGTCGCCCTTGCCCGGCCGGAACGGGGAGCCCAGGCGCAGCGGGCGGCCCGGCGCGGTGACGTTCCACAGCCGGACGCGGCCGTCCCGGGCGGCGGTGGCGAGCACCCGGCCGTCCGGCCGGAACCTGCCGATGCGGCCGAGCATGTCCGAGGTCGGGATCGACCACAGGCGGACCTTGCCGTCGCCGTTGCCGGTGGCGAGCGTACGGCCGTCGGGGCTGAAGCCCAGGGCGTACATCTCGCCGCTGGCCCCGGCGAGCGGTTCGCCGACCTGGGAGGGGGAGGCGGGGTCGGCGACCTTCCACAGGGTCGCCGTACTGTCCGCGCTGGCGGCGGCGAGCATGGTGCCGTCGGGGCTGAAGTCCACCGACCAGACCGGCCCGGTGTGGCCGGTGAGCGGGGTGCCGAGCGGGACGGCGCGGGCGGGGTCGGCCGTCCGCCACAGCCGTATGGTGTCGTCCGAGCCGCCGCTGGCGAGGGTGCGGCCGTCGGGGGCGAACGCCACCGAGTGCACGGTGGCCGTATGGCCGGTGAGGGTGCCGAGCGGGTCGGCGTGGCGGGGGTCGGTGACGTCCCACAGGCGGATCGTGGTGTCGTCGCTGCCGCTGGCGAGGGTGCGTCCGTCGGGGCTGAACGCCACGGAGCGTACGGCGGCGGTGTGGCCGGTGAGGGTGTCGAGCGGCTCCGGGCGGCGAAGGTCGGCCATGTCCCACAGGCGCACGGTGCCGTCCTCGCCGGCGGAGGCCATGGTGCGGCCGTCCGGGCTGATGGCGAGGAGGTAGACCGGGCCGTCGTGGCCGGTCAGAGGCGCGCCGATGGGGCTCGGGCGGGCGGGGTCGGTGACGTCGTAGAACCGGATGGTGCCGTCGTCGGAGGCGCTGACGAGGGTGTGGCCGTCCGGGGTGAACAGGGCGGTGCTCACCCAACTGGTGTGGCCGGTCAGGGGCTTGCCCAGCGGCTCGGGGCGGGCGGGGTCGGTGACGTTCCACAGCCGTACGGTCCGGTCGTAGCTCGCGGTGGCCAGCAGATGCCCGTCCGGGCTGAACGAGGTCAGGTACACGGCGCCGGTGTGGCCGGTCAGGGGCGTGGCCAGCGGCGCGTTGACTATGGAGAGCAGGCGGTTGCCGGTGCCCTCGTCGTCGGGGCGCAGCTTGTGCGCGACCAGGGCGAGCCGGGCGGACAGCGAGGGATCGGTGTACTGGACGCGGTCCGCCTCGGCGACGATCTGCTCGAACACCGCGTCGTTGCGCTGCTGCCAGGCGACCACCGCGGACCCGGCGGCCAGTAACGCCAGGACGACCAGCGCGGCGACCGCGGCCCGGCCGATCCGCACCGAGCGCCGGCGCAGCTTCACCGAGGCGGCCAGGAACTCCACCGCGCTGCGGGTCAGGAAGGTGTCGCCGGCGGACTCGGCCCAGCCGTGCGCCTGGGCCAGCCGGGACCCCCGGTAGAGCAGCGACGAGTCCCGGCCCGACTCCTCCCAGGCCCGGCCGTCCTCCTCCAGCCTCTGGCGCAGCAGGTTGCCGCCGCGGTCCTCGTCGATCCAGTCGCGCAGCCGGGGCCAGGCGTGCAGCAGTGCCTCGTGGGTGATCTCGACGGTCTCCGCGTCCAGCGTCACCAGCCGGGCGCGCACCAGCGCCTCCAGGGACTCCTCGGTCTTGCCGGGGTCCGTGGACTCCTCCGCCAACTGCCGCCGGGTCCCGCGCCGGCGGGTCGCCTGGGTGTCCTCGCCGAGCCGGACCAGCCGCAGCAGCAGCAGCCGCGCGGCGGTGCGCGCCGCCGGGTCCAGTCCCGACCAGGCCCGCTCGGCACTGGCCGCGACGGCGCCCTGGATGCCGCCCGCCGCGCGGTAGCCGGCCAGGGTGAGCCGGCCGCCCTTGCGCCGCTGCCAGGTGGCGAGCAGGGCGTGGGAGAGCAGCGGCAGCACGCCCGCGTCGTGCGCGCCGCGCGGGCCGTCGGCGCTCACCTCGCGGACGATCAGCTCCGCCAGTCCGGGTTCGATCTCCAGGCCCACCGCCTTGGCCGGCCGGATCACCGCTTCGCGCAGCTCGGCGGTGGTGAGGGGGCCGAGCACCATGTGGCGGTGCTGGAGGGCGTCGGCCAGTTCGGGGTAGCCGAGGCACTGCTCGTAGAAGTCGGCGCGGATGCCGAGCACGACCTGCGCGGGGGCCGCCTCCCCGGGCCCGGCCGGCGCGCACAGGGCGTGCAGGAACCGGATGAACGTCCGCCGCTCCTCCTCGTCCCGGCAGAGCGTGAAGGTCTCCTCGAACTGGTCCACGATCAGAACCGGACCGCCGGAGGACGGTGACCGCTCCCGGGCCCACTCGGCGACGGCCCGCCGTACGCGGTGGTCGGCCTGGGGGGACACCTCCGGGTCGGCGGCGATGACCGGGGCGAGCGCGGGGAGGTGCCGGGCGAGTTCGGTGAGGGGGGAGGCGCCCGGGACGAGCTGGAGGACGGTCCGGGCCGGGGGGCCGCCGTGCTCCAGGGCGGGCACCAGGCCGGCGTGGAGCAGGGAGGACTTCCCGGCGCCCGAGGCGCCCACCAGCATGACCAGGCCCCCCGTCCGCTCCGCCGCGCGCAACTGGGCGACGAGGGCCTCGGTGCTGCGCTCCCGGCCGAAGAACCAGCGGGCGTCCTGCTGCCGGTAGGAGGCCAGCCCCCGGTACGGGCACACCCCGCCGGGCACCGCCTCCTCCGGCGGCCGGGCCTCCTCGGCGGCGGGCGGGCCGGCCACCGCGCTCTCCCACAGGCGCTGCCACTGGGCGAGGTCGTACAGGCCGGGGGAGACCGGTACCGGCCGGTTCCGGCGTGCCTCGGGGACCAGGACCTGGAGCACCGCCGCGAGCGCGATGAACTGGGCGGGCACGTTCCTGGCCCGGCGCCAGTCGCTGATCCGCTGCGCGGACACCCGTACCGGACGGCCCCGTTCGTCGATCCGCTGGAGCCGGACGACCGCCTCGGCCACGCGCTTCAGGGGCGGGTCGCCCGCCTCCTTGTAGAGCAGCGCGAGACGTTCCGCGAAGGCCGTGCGTGCTCCCGAGTCGGAGCCCAAAGTCTCCACCCCTTCACTTCGCTCGCACCGGACATCCGGACCGGAAAACTCACTCTATACGTCTGACCTGCGGCGATGTAGGGAGTCGGGAACCGGAGCCTCCACGGCTCAGGCCCCAGCGGGCAGGATCATCACCCAGTGCTTCCCGCCCGCGACTGCCGGACATGCCACCAGGTCAGTGCCCGGAAACACACCTCTCGACGCCGCGTACTCCGGATCGGCCGCCGGCCGGGTCCGGGAGAAGCGCCCACCGTTCGGTACCGGTCCCCGCGAGGGGAGGGACCGGTACCGGACGATGAGGCACCCGCGGGTGTCAGTCCCCGGCCGGCGCCTCGCGGGCCGGCGGCAGCAGCAGATCGCGCTCGGGATGCTTCTCACCGGTGACGCTGCCGCGGATGCCGAGATCGGCGCGGGCCGCCTCGTGGAAGTGGTTGATCAGCCGGAAGGCGGCGCGGTGCCGCTCGCGCCACTCGGCGAGGCTGCCGGTGATCCGGCCCGTGGCCTGCCAGTCGATCTCGGCGAGCACCGTGTTCAGTTCGTGCCCGGCCTCGACCACGTCGTCGCCGCCGAGCAGCATGACCCGCTCGAACGCCGAACCCCAGCGCCGGCCGCCCTCCGCCAGGTCCTCCCGGAGGTCCTTCTCCGGCCGGTGGTCGTCGCGCCGGCCCTCCCGGGCCTCGTACAGCCGGACGGCCAGCGCGATCCGCATCTTGGCCGCGTCCACGTACTCCGCGTACGTGTCGATCTTGCGGTCGTCCCAGCGGGTCAGCTTCTGATGGCGGTTGCGGCTCCGCTCCATCAGGTGGTTGGTGACGTGCGTGCTCAGCGCGCCGAGCAGCACGGCAGCGATCGTGATGAGCTGCTCACCGGACCCCACCGCGCCTCCCCCGCCCAGGACTTCGCCCCGAAGACAATGTTTATGATCTTACGAGTACCGGGCGTCCCGGGGGACCGGTTCGGAGGGTTCGGCGGTCCCCGCCCCGGGCAGGGAGGCGGTGAAGGTCTCCCTGCCCGGCGCGGGGAGGCCGTGCGGGTCTCCGCCCGGCCGGGCCGCGAGGACGCCGGCGACGAGCGGCGGGTGCGGGACGCGGCCCGGTGGTGTCCGTCGCAGGCGATCGTCCTCACCGGGTGACGGGCGGCTCTCCCGCCGGTCAGGCCGGGGGACAGCGCCAGCCGAACTCCGCCAGGGCGCGGGCCCTGGCCGCCACCACGGCCATCCTGGCGGCGCGTTCGGCGGGGTCCACGTGGGTGAGCTGCCGGGTCGCCTGGCCCTCCCACTTGCGGTAGTAGAGGCCCACCTCCGACGAGAACCAGCCGCGGCTCACCGCGCCGAGCGCCAGCAGCAGCCCGGTGTCCTCCGAGGCGGGCAGCGCCATCCAGCCGCCGAGGGCCAGCAGCAGCTCGCGCCGGACGCAGAGGGTGGCGGGGTGGACCTGGGCGCGGAAGCCGTTCGCCGTCCAGAAGTCCAGCACCGCGCCGCGTTCGATCGGGCCCTCGTCGGGGTCGCCGGGGAACCCGGCCGTCGTCCCGTCCGGCAGCAGGTCCAGCACCCGGGAGGTGGTCCAGCCGATGCCGGGGTCGGACTCCAGGACGGCCAGGTCACGGGCGAGGGTGCCCGGCGGCAGCCGGTCGTCGGCGTCCAGGATCTTCACGTACGTGCCCTCGGCGTGCGCCAGGGCGATGGTGCGGGCCACCCCGGGGCCGCCGGGCCGGCCCTGGCGGAAGGTCACGCGCTCGTCGTCGGGGACGTACGGGCGGACGGCGTCCGTGCCGCCGTCCTCCTGGATCACCCAGTGCCACTCCCAGCCCTCGGGCAGGCGCTGCGCGCGCAGCGAGTCGTACGCCTCGGGCAGGAAGCGGGCCGACGGGGCGTGGACCGCGGTGACGATGACGATGCGCCGGCTCACGGCGGCAGTCACCACCTTTCCAACTGGGTGACGAAGAGGAGTTCCGTACGGTCGCCGGGCAGCGTGATGTCGGAGACGTCGACGGCGCGGCCGCGCACGTCGTAGGAGGTCTTGCGGAGCAGGATCACCGACGTGCCGGGCGGCAGCTCCAGCTCGGCCGCCTCCTCGGGGGTCGGCGGCCGGGCGGTGACCCGTTCCTCCACGCGGTCGACCTCGATGCCGACCGTGTGCAACTGGCTCTGCGTCCCGCCCGGCCAGGGCTCGCGGGAGGCGTCCAGGAGGTCGGGGTCACCCGCGACCAGGTCGCGGACGAGGTACGAGGTGACCAGGTTGAACGGCGCCGTCTCGGAGGCGTGGCGGGTGCGGTACGTACGCCGCAGGAGGACCGTGCCCTCCGCGACGCCGAACACCCGTGCGAGGTCCGAGGGTGCCGAGATGTCCTGGTATTCGGCGTGAAAGGCCAGGTCGGAGACGTCCAGACCGGTGTCGCGCTCCGTGGCGCCGGTGCCGGCGCGCTCGGTCAGCGGGCGCCGGGCCCGGTCCTTCTCCCACTGGTGGCGGCTGTTGGCGCGGACCGCCGGGGTGCGCGGGCGGCGGACGAAGGTGCCGCGGCCGTGCCGTCTGTCGATCAGGCCCTCCTCGGTCAGCACGCGGAGCGCGTTCTGCACGGTCGGCACGCTGCGGCGGTAGCGGGCCGCCAGTTCCGTCTCCGCGGGCAGCTTGTCGCCGGGCGCCAGCTCGCCCGCGCGGATGGCGCGGCGCAGGTCGTCCGCGATCAGTTCGTACGCCTTGGGCACACCGGGAGCGTAACAAGTCCTCATGAGGACTTGAGGAGTGGCAGGGGGTGGCCGGGTGGTGGCGGGGCGGTCGTCCCGGCACGACGAAGGCCCGGCGGCTCCTGCGAGCGGCCGGGCCTTCGTGGTCCGTGGCGGTGCGGTACGCGGATCGCCGTGACATCGGGGTCGGCGGGCGGTCGGCACGCGCGGGCCGGGCCGGTCAGCGCTGGAGCGGCGGGTCGGCGGGGGCGCGGTGCCCGGCGGCGGAGCCGTCGTCGGTGCGGCAGCGGACGACGCGGGTGGCGCCGGCCGGGTCGGCGGCGGTCGCGTCCGTCAGCGGGCGGTGCCGGCAACTGGGGGACGTGCCGTGCGCCTCGGCGTGGATGCGCTGCTTCATCGTGGGGGGCAGGGACCCGGTCCGTGACCAGGGCCGGGGAGCCGGCGCCGGGGCGGCCGTCGGTCGCGGGGCGCTCTCGCTGTTGCGCGCGGCCTCGGTCCGGGGTACCGAGGCGGAGGCGGTCGTGGTGATGAGTCCGAGCGCCGTGAACAGCGCGAGGAAGGCGGTGACGATGGCGGTCCACAACGTCATGACCTTGTTCCGGGCCATGGGCCCCTCACTTTCGGGTCGGGCGATTTGCGTACTTTCCTCATGATGTGTATGAGCGTCGCGAAGTGGTGGACCGACGCCCGTGGCGCGTCGATGTTCAGATGAACACCACACGGATGGGTGCATGACCCCACAAAAGCCACGAATACGGGAGGGAAGCGGCAAAAGGTCACCGTCCGTGGGGGTGTGATCACCCTCCGATCAGAACGGCGTCACCCTTCTCTACAGGGCTCGCCCGGCGCCCAGTTGACGCCGGACGCAGGTCACCGATCGATATCGGTCGGTGTGTATAGTCGGGCGCCAGAGGTCCCCTACGTCAACGAAAGACGAGGTCGCGCGGTGAAGAAGCTTCTCCTGGTCGCACTGGCCGCCATCGGCGGGCTCCTCGTGTACCGCCAGATCCAGGCGGATCGCGCCGAGCAGGATCTGTGGACGGAGGCGACCGACTCCGTGCCCACGGGTTCGTGAGTCCGACCGGCATACGATTCTGAGCAGACCCCGGCCGTCATCACGGTCGGGGTTTTGTGTTGCCCCGGGACGCCCGGCCCGGGTGGGTTTCGGACGCGCGTCCGCGTTGGGCGGATGGCGGACGGGGCCGCGGGGCAGGATGGGCCTCGGTGCGGATGCGGGACGGCCCCGGGGAGCCGTCGGGCGCGCGGAAGGGGTGGCGGGCGATGACGCGGGCGTCGAGGTCGGGGTTACGGGGCCTGGCCGCCGCCGGCGCGGTGCTGTGCCTGACCGCCGGTCCGCAGCGGGCGGCCACGGCCGGGCCGGCCGACACGCCGGCCGGGTACGCCTTCGCCGCCGACGCCCGGCGGATCGACGGGGCGGCCGACGCCGCGGACGCCGAGCCGCTGAAGACCGGGGCCACGTACCGCAGTTCGCTTCCCCGGGACGGCACCCTCTACTACCGGCTGGATCTCGACGCCGTCTCGACCGCCTACGTCTCCGTCACCGCCGTCCCCCGCCCCGGCGGCGAGGTCACCGCCGCCGACGGCATCCGGGTCTTCCTGCGGGACGCCGACGGCGCCTCCTGCGACTCCGGCACCGCGAACTTCGGCGCCGCCCGCAGCCCCCGCCCGGTCACCGCCTGGGGAGAACGGGAGGTCTCCCCCGGCGCGACCCGGTGCCAGGACGCGGGCGCCTACTACCTGGTGGTGCAGCGCTCCCGTCCGCAGGACTCCCCGCCGGACGCCTGGGACCTGGAACTGGCCACCGCCTCCGAACCGGGCCTGGCCCGCACGGCCGCCCGGAACACGCCGGGGACCTGGGACTCGGCGACGCCCGGACCGCCGGCGGGGACGCCGGTACGCCGCCGGGGCGGGGACGGCTTCGCCAAGGCGGCACCCGTCGGCGAGGGCGCCTGGCGGGACGACATCCGCCCCGGGCAGACGCTCTTCTACAAGGTGCCCCTCGACTGGGGCCGGCGGGTGTACGCCACCGCGGAACTCGCCGCCGGCGAGGAGGGCGGCGGCTACGCGACCGCCGCGCTGCAACTGGCCCTGCACAATCCCGTACGCGGCCGGGTCGACAGCGCCGCCGCCGGCTACAGCGGCCGGCGCACCGCCGCTGACCTCGGCCCCGTCCCGCCGGTGGCGTACGACAACCGGTACGCCGTCGCCGGGCGGGTGAGCGCGATGCGGTTCGCGGGCTCCTACTACCTGGTGGTGCACCTCGCCGGACAGGTCGCCGACGACTTCGGGGACGGGCCGTTCGGTCTCACCCTGCGGGTACGGCTGCTCGGCACGGCCGGTGCGGGGCCCGGTTACGCGGGGGAGCCGGTGCCGCGAGGTCTCTTCTCGGTCGCCGGACGTGACCGGGAGGCGGCGGCCGGGCCGGGCGAGGGCGGCAGCGGGGACCCGGCGATGACGGCCGTCGCGGTCGGCGGGATCGGCACGGGGAGCCTGCTGCTGGCCGGGCTCGGGGTGTGGACGGCCGTGGCGCGGCGCAGGGGCGCGTGATCGGCGGTCACAGACGGGTCAGGGCCCAGAAGCCGACCGCGTAGCAGATCAGCGCGAGCAGCAGGACCGGGACCGCCACCTTCGCCGGGGGGCCGGGGCGGCGCAGCTTGTGCGCGCGGCGCCGCGTGCTCGCCGGGGCGGGGGGCGGGGCCTGGGCGTGGTCGGGAGCGGGGGCGGGGGCGGGGGTATGGGCTTGAGCGTGGGCTTGGGCTTGGGCTTGGGCGGCCTGGGCGGTGTACGGAGCCGTAGGGGTGTCGATGCGATCGGGGCCGGCGTGACCGGGCTCCGGGTACGCCGGTGCCCTGCCGACGGGCGACGGGGGCGGGGTGTGGGGGAGCGGGACGGCGTTCGAAGGCAGGGGTGGGTGCTGGGGCGCCTGTTCGGGCCCCGTCCGTGGACCGCGCGGCGGGAGGGAGGTGGTCGCGGTCGTGGCCTGCGGGGGCGGCAGGGGGAAACTGCCGGTGTCCGACTGGGGGAAGAACGGGACACCGCGGGGGTCGCCGGCCGCGGGGGCGGGCGTCCGACCGGAAGTGACGCCGTGTCCGCCCGAGTTCGCACTGTCCGGTCCGTACGCTGCCTGGGACGGTGACGCCTCGCGCGGCGCACGCGGCCCGGCCGCCCGCCGGGCGCCGGTCGGACCGTCGGGCCCGAACCCCGGGGGCAGCGGCCCGACTTGCTCGAAGATCTCGATCCGCTCGTCGTCGGGGCCGGGTTCCGGCAGCAGCTCCGCCGCCGCGGCCAGCGCCTTGCGCGCTCCCGTCGCCGTGCGGAACCGGGCCAGGGGATCGGGCTGCACCAGCGTGGCCACCACCTGCCACAGCGGCTCCGCGATCCCCTGCGGCGCGCTCGGGGTGCCGTGCTCGGCGAAGTGCTCGACCAGCGCCTTGGTGTCCGGCTTGGCGCCCTCCAGGAGATACAGGGCGACCAGTCCCACGGCGAACAGGTCCGCCGGGAAGTCCGGCTCGGCGCCCATCATCTGCTCGGGCGCCAGATAACCGGGCGTCCCCACCACCAGGTTGGTCTCCGTCAGCCGGGGTTCGCCCAGCCTCATGGCGATGCCGAAGTCACCCAGCCGAAGCTGGGGCCGGCCGGTGCCGGTGGCCTCCAGGAGGACGTTGGCGGGCTTGATGTCGCGGTGCACGACGTCCTCCTCGTGCACCGCGGCCAGCCCGGACAGGAGCTGGTCGAGGAGGGTGCAGACGAAGGCCGGCGGCAGCGGACCGTAGTCCCCGACCAGGTGGACGAGGGAACCGCCGGTGACCAGGTCCATGGTGAACAGGACCTTGTCGTCGTCGGCGGCCCAGCTCAGGGGCGCCAGCACATGGGGATGATCGATGCGCAGCGCCTGTTCACGGACGAAGCGCAGCAGGGAGTGCGCGTCGCGCTGCTGGAGCACCTTGGCGGCCACATAGCGCTTGCGGCGGTGGTCGAAGGCCCGCCAGACCGCGCCCACCCCTCCGCGCCCGATCGGGTCGACCAGTTCGTACCGGCCGGCGAAGACCTCACCCATGGCTTTCCGCGTCGCTCCTCCCCCTGAGGCTCCCCGTCGTCCGCCGCGCGCCCCTCGGGCGCCGCTCCCGGGCCCAGCCGCCGCGCCCCCTTGAGGTCGGTCGGGCCCGGAGGGGGTCAGCTCTGGTGGGACTGGTAGTGCGCGACCGCGTCGGAGGTGCGGCCGGCGCCGTACACCCGGAGGAACTCTGCCAGCTCCGGGTGGCTCGGGGCGAGGGTGTCCGCCGCTTCTATGATGTCGCCCGCGGCGGCCACCGAGCGCAGCAGCGACTGGATCTCCCGGACCACCCGCTTCACCGTCGGCGCTCCCGAACTGCTGGTCGTCTGCGTCGTGTTGCTGAGCACCGAGCCCCCCTGAGACTTCTTGATCTCTTCCATGCGCTCCGTGGCCTCGGCGGCGCTCACACTGCCGTCGGCGACCTGCCCCGCCAGGTCCTGGAGCAACTGCACCCGCTGGACCACCGCCGGATTGCCGATCTTCGCCCGCTGGCCGCTCATGAGCTGCGACAGCATCGGTGCGGACAGCCCCAGTACCCCCGCCAGACGAGCCTGATTGAGACCAAGATCGTCGATGAGCCTACGGAAGAGCGCCCCCAACGGCTCTCCGTACCAGTTCCGCTGCAGTTCCCGCGCTCTTGCGGTGGCTTCCTGCTGTGCGGCGTCCATTGCGTCTCCCCATCGCTTCCCCGAAAACCGCAGTTCGCTCCAGCGAACCACGCCGAGCATCTTACGGAGAGTGGTCGTTCACCGGGACCCCCAATCTTTTTGCGAGATACCGGGGGCGACCCGGTACTCTTGGCTGCGGCGACCACCGCGGCGACGCCCGCCCGGCCGGTCACGCCGTTTCCGGGGCCTTAGCTCAGTTGGTAGAGCGCTGTCTTTGCATGGCAGATGTCAGGGGTTCGACTCCCCTAGGCTCCACGCGGAAATAGCCCCTTCACCTGCGAAAACGCGGATGGAGGGGCTTTTCGTTCCAGATGTTCCGGGAAGTATCCGGCAAGGTTCCGGGAAGGCGGAACGGGCTGTCCCGAGGGCCGAGTTCGGCACCGGGGGCGGCCCCTCCGCTCTTGATATCGTCACTCCACAGGGCACCAGGACCCCCACCGCTGCGGGGCGGTGCCACGTGGCTCACGCCGTCGGAGCCGTCCGGTCGCTGCCGACGAGGTGGAAGGGGTTGACCATGCGGGCGAAGGTACGGGCCGCTCTCGACGCGCTGTACATGAAGCGCCTCGTCAGGGAGTTGGAGGGACGCCCACGCCCCCAGCACATCGGCATCATGCTGGACGGCAACCGCCGGTGGGCCAAGATGTCGGGGATAGACGATCCCCGCGAGGGCTACCGGGCGGGCGGCGCCAAGGTGCTGGACTTCCTCCGCTGGTGCGATTCGGCGGAGATCGAGCACGTCACCCTCTACATGCTCTCCGACGACAACCTGCACCGGCCCGAGGAAGAGCTGAACCCGCTGATCGACATCATCGCCGAGGTGGTGGAGCGGCTGGCCGTGCCGGGCAACCCCTGGCCCGTCCAGGTCGTCGGCGCCCTGGACCTGCTGCCGGCCGAGTCGGCGAGCCGGCTCAAGACCGCCACCGCCGCGACCCAGGACCGCCGGGGCGGGACGAAGGTGGACGTCGCCGTGGGCTACGGCGGCCGTCGCGAGATCGTCGACGCCGTCCGTTCGGCGCTCATCGAGCACAGCGCCAAGGGCGGGGACATCGACGAGTTCATCGACACCTTCACCATGGAGCACATCTCCAAGCACCTGTACTCCAAGGCGCGCTCGGAATCCGACCTGATCATCCGGACCTCCGGCGAGCAGCGCCTCTCCGGATTTCTGCTCTGGCAGTCCGCGTACGCGGAGATGTACTTCTGCGAGACCTACTGGCCGGACTTCCGGGAGATCGACTTCCTGCGCGCCCTGCGCTCCTACTCGCTGCGGGACCGCCGCTACGGACGGTGACCGGCCGGGCGGCCGGGTGGCGTTCCACGTGAAACATCGCCGCGGGGCGGGAGAAGAGGTTCTCCCGCCCCGCGGCGATGTCCGTACTGCCTACGACGGCCCTCAGAGCTGGTCGTCGCGGTGCGCGCCCTCGTTCTCGGCCTGCTTGGCCTGCACCTCGGGGTCCAGCTCGGACTGACCGCTGCCGTCCACCGACGTCAGGTGGCCCGCCTCGGGGACCTCCGTCGCCGCCGGCGGCTCGACCAGCCAGTCCGGGTTGGCCTGCTTGTCCCACCACTTCCAGGCGGCGAAGGCGCCGCCCGCGACGGCGCCCAGGATCAGCAGCATCCGGGCGGCGCGACCGGCCTTCGCGCGGCGCTGGTGCTTGCGCGCCAGCTTCTGGATCTCCGCGGCCGAGACCTGACCGCGCAGCGCGGCCAGCGCCGCGGCCCCGCGCAGCGCCGCCTCGTCCCGGACGGGGCCGGCCGCCGCCACCGCCTGCTCGATCTTGGGGCGGGAGTACTCGGCCGCCTGCCGGGCGGCCAGGCGAGCACGGACCGCGGCCTCCTGGGCGGCCTGGTCCACCTTCGGCGGCACATGCGAACGGGCCTGCTCCAGCTTCGGCGCGAGATGGGCGCCGTACTGGAGGCGGGCCTGATCGGCGGCCTGGGTCACCTTGGGCGCCAGCCGTACGCGCGCCTCGTGTGCGTAGTGCGCGGCCCTTTCCTTGGCCGTGTCGGCGTAGGGCGCCACCACTTCCGCGGCGTGCAGCACGCTGTCCTTCGCCGAACCGGTCGCGGCGCGCACGCTGTCGATGCGGGTCACGGGTTCCTCCTCCTCGGTGGCGTACGGTAATTCGACTTTCCACCCTTTTACGGATCATGCCTGCCGACGCTCTGTCAGGCATGCGAAGACAGGCATCCGGGTCACGGACGACCTCGGCGGAGCGTGGACCGATCGCGATAGCGGGTGAATCCGGAGCAACAGGAGCTTGTCGTCGACAATGCCACGGATCGACGTCCGCTGTCCCGCGCTCCGGGGCGACTCGGCCGGATTTCCGCGAGCGACGTTCCCCGCAAGGCGCTCCGGACGGACCGCTGGGCGACGCGGGGCGCGGACCGTGCGAGGATCAGGGAGTCACAGGAAGACAACGGAAGGCAGATCGTGGCTGAGCAGCTTTACGCCACCCTGAAGACCAATCACGGCGACATCGAAGTCCGGCTCCTGCCGAACCATGCTCCCAAGACGGTCAAGAACTTCGTCGAGCTCGCCCAGGGCGAGCGGGAGTGGACGAACCCGGCCACGGGCCAGAAGACCACGGACAAGCTCTACGACGGCACGGTCTTCCACCGGGTGATCAGCGGCTTCATGATCCAGGGCGGTGACCCGCTGGGCAACGGCACCGGCGGTCCCGGTTACCAGTTCGGAGACGAGTTCCACCCGGACCTCGCCTTCGACAAGCCCTACCTGCTGGCCATGGCCAACGCCGGTCCGGGCACCAACGGGTCGCAGTTCTTCGTCACCGTCGCCCCGGCGACGTGGCTGAACCGCAAGCACACCATCTTCGGCGAGGTCGTCGACGGGGCCAGCCAGAAGGTCGTGGACTCCATCGCCACCACGCAGACCAACCCGCGCACCGACCGTCCGCTCAACGACGTCGTGATCGAGTCGGTCGTCGTGGAGACCCGCGAGGGCTGAGCCCCGCCGCGACCGGGCCCGATCCGGGAGCAACCGGTTGCCAGGGGAACCAAACGCCCCGCCCGTCCGTAAGGATGGGCGGGGCGGTGCTTTTCGCACCACGACACGATCGAGGGGACCTCATGGACCAGGCAGCAGGGGGCAGCCCGCAGGACGCCGGGAGCCTGCCGGTCTGCTACCGCCATCCGGACCGCGGGACCGGCATCCGCTGCACCCGCTGCGACCGGCCGATCTGCCCCGAGTGCATGGTGGACGCCTCGGTCGGTTTCCAGTGCCCCGACTGCGTCCGCGGCACCTCCGGCACCGGGCCCGCCCCCGCGGCCGCCCGGCCCCGGACCCTCGCCGGCGGCGGTGTCGCGGCCGACCCGAGGCTGGTCACCAAGGTGCTCATCGGCCTGTGCCTGGCCGCCTTCCTCGCCCAGTTGTCCGCCGGGGACTCCTTCACCAACCGCTTCGAGCTGATCGGCCGGGCCTATGTGCCGCTGCTCGGCGGCGTCGAGGGCATCGCGGAGGGGCAGTACTACCGGCTGCTGACCTCGATGTTCCTGCACGGCAGCTATATCCACATCCTGTTCAACATGCTCAGCCTGTGGTGGATCGGCGGCCCCCTGGAGGCGGCCCTCGGCCGGGCCCGCTATCTCGCCCTGTACGTCGTCTCCGGACTGGCCGGCAGCGCGCTCACCTATCTGATCGCCGCGCCCAACCAGCCCTCGCTCGGAGCCTCGGGGGCGATCTTCGGACTCTTCGGAGCCACCGCGGTCCTGCTGCGCCGGCTCAACCAGGACATGCGGCCGGTCGTCGCGCTGCTGGTGATCAACCTGATCTTCACCTTCAGTCCGGGCTTCAACATCGCCTGGCAGGCCCACATCGGCGGCCTGGT
Organism: Streptomyces sp. NPDC000134; assembly: GCF_042899225.1. Lineage (NCBI taxonomy): Bacteria > Bacillati > Actinomycetota > Actinomycetes > Kitasatosporales > Streptomycetaceae > Streptomyces > Streptomyces sp. NPDC000134. The sequence goes on along the minus strand of NZ_JBIAZN010000012.1, from coordinate 189,583 downwards.
GGCGGGCCTGGTCGTCGGCTACGGCATGGTCCACGCCCCGCGCCGGCGGCGCGCGCTGGTCCAGTACGGCACCTGTGCGCTGGTCCTGGCGGCGGTCGTCGTGCTGACCCTGCTGAGAACCTCGCAGCTCACCTGAGCATCCCGTTGTCCACAGCGGGTGGCGGATCTTGTGCACATTGTGCGGGAACATCTGTGCCCCCTGTCACCGGACCGTGTTTGCGCAGGTCAGACAGGGGGCTCAGGTACTTTCGGTCGCCGGTGATTCTGTCATACCGGCGTCAACCTCCGGTGAGTTATCCACAGATCGTCGTTTCTTTTCCTCATCCTGTGGAAACGGCTGTGGATAACTCAGTGGATAGCCGTGGGCAGAGCTGGGCTCACCGGTCGACGGAGGTCACTTCCACTGGGTGGAGACACCGAACCCGGCGGCGATGAAGCCGAAGCCCACCACGATGTTCCAGTTGCCCAACTGCTCGATGGGCAGCGAACCGTCGGTCACATAGAAGACGACGATCCAGGCCAGCCCGATCAGGAACATGGCCAGCATGACGGGGGCGACCCAGGCACGGCTGTTGAGCTTGATGCTCGTCGTCTGCTTCGCCGGCGGCGGCGTGAAATCGGCCTTCTTGCGGATACGTGACTTCGGCACGAGGGTCTCTCCTGTCGATGCGCTGCGTGGCCGCGCAGGGAACTGGGTCGGGCTCGGGGCAACGTACAAGGGGACTCTGAGCGCTCCCCCGGGCGTCCGTTAGCGTAGTGCTTCCGTGGCGCCGAAGGAGATAAGGGTACGTTGAGCAATTCTGCCGACTCCCCCGGGACGGGTTCCAGTGCCCCTCGCAGCCGCCGCTTCCGGCCGGTGCGGGTGCTCACGGCACTGGTCTTCGCCCTCGCCGGTCTGATCTTCTTCACCAGCTTCAACACGGCCAAGGGCACCAACATCCGCACGGACGCCTCCCTGCTGAAGCTCTCCGACCTCATCCAGGAGCGCAGCCGCAAGAACGGCGAGATGGACGAGTCCAACGCCGCCCTCCGCCACGACATCGAGTCGCTGGCCGAGCGCGACGACGACAGCACCCAGGCCGAGGACGACAAGCTCTCCGACCTGGAAAAGCGCGCGGGCACCCAGAAGCTGACGGGCCGGGCCGTCTCCGTCACCCTCGACGACGCCCCGCCGGACGCCACCGCCAAGCTCCCCGGCTATCCCGAGCCCCAGCCCGACTACCTGGTCATCCACCAGCAGGACCTCCAGGCCGTGGTGAACGCGCTCTGGCAGGGCGGCGCCGAGGGCATCAAGGTCATGGACCAGCGGCTGATCTCCACCAGCGCCGTGCGCTGCGTGGGCAATACCCTGATCCTCCAGGGTCGCGTCTACTCGCCGCCGTACAAGATCACGGCGGTCGGTGACCCGGAGAAGCTGAAGAAGGCGCTGGCCGCCTCCCCGGCGATCCAGAACTACATGGTGTACGTCAACGTCTACGGGCTCGGCTGGCACGTCGAGGACGACGGCACGGTGACGCTGCCCGGCTACACGGGCACCGTGGACCTGCACTACGCCCGGCCCGTGGAGTGAGCCCCCGCGTCCACGCGCGTCCCGTGGCCCGGTTTCACGTGGAACATGCCGGTGCGGGCGGGCCCCGGCCACGGCGCGGTCCGCGTATCGGATGGACAAAGGGCCGGACAAATCGGCCCCGGCCGGCCCCGGCGTGATCGATCCTGTGTCCAGGGCGGCCGGGCGCCCTGGACCCCACCGGGCCCGTGCAGGCCGGGAAACCTCGGGCGCCGCGCCGTTAGTCTGTTGACGTACGGCGTGAGTCCGGTGCCGTGGTGCGAGGGAAGGGACGGCATGTACGGCTGGATCTGGCGGCATCTGCCGGGAAACGCATGGGTGAAGGCACTGCTCTCCCTCGTGCTCGCGCTGGCCGTGGTCTACGTCCTCTTCCAGTACGTCTTCCCGTGGGCCGAGCCGCTGCTTCCCTTCAACGATGTGACGGTGGACAACCAGTGAGCGCACGCATCCTCGTCGTCGACAACTACGACAGCTTCGTCTTCAACCTGGTCCAGTACCTCTACCAGTTGGGCGCCGAGTGCGAGGTGCTGCGCAACGACGAGGTCTCCACCGCGCACGCGCAGGACGGCTTCGACGGCGTGCTGCTCTCGCCCGGTCCGGGCGCCCCCGAGCAGGCGGGCGTCTGCGTCGACATGGTCCGGCACTGCGCGGCCACCGGCGTCCCCGTCTTCGGCGTCTGCCTCGGCATGCAGTCGATGCAGGTGGCGTACGGCGGTGTGGTGGACCGGGCGCCGGAGCTGCTGCACGGCAAGACCTCGCCGGTCGAGCACGGGGGCAGGGGCGTCTTCGCCGGCCTGCCCTCGCCCTTCACGGCGACGCGGTACCACTCCCTGGCCGCCGAGCCGGCCACCGTGCCGCCGGAGCTGGAGGTCACCGCCCGTACCCCCGACGGGATCGTGATGGGCCTGCGCCACCGTGAACTGCCCGTCGAGGGCGTGCAGTTCCACCCGGAGTCGGTGCTGACCGAGCACGGCCACCGGATGCTGGCCAACTGGCTGGCGGAGTGCGGCGACCAGGGCGCGGTGGCGAGGTCTGCGGGGCTCGCCCCGGTGGTGGGCAGGGCCACGGCGTGACCGCGCTGCGCCCCGAGCGCGAGTCCGGCGCGAGCGGCGGCGCCGGCACCCCGGGGACGTCGTACGGGCAGCGGCCGTACGGGAATGACGGTGCGATCGGGGACGGCCGGTACGCACCCGGCACGGCCGGCCGGACCCCCGCGCAGCCGTATCCGGCCGTGGTGGACGAGGAGACGGTGGCGCTGCGCCTGCCCGACCCGCCGGCCCGCCCGGCGGACGAGCGGCCCTCCGGTCCCCCCACCGGCGGCCGGGCGGCCCGCAGGAAGGCCGCCAAAGGGCGCCACGGCGGCCGTAGGGGCGCCCGCCGGTCCTCCGGCCCCGCCACCGCCTCCGAGGCCCTGGAAGCCCCCGAGCCGCCCCTCACGCGGGTCGAGGCCCGCCGCCGGGCCAAGGCCAGCAAGCCCGGCCCGGCCGTCATCGCCAGCCGGGTGATAGGCGAGGTCTTCATCACCACCGGGGTGCTGATGCTGCTGTTCGTCACCTACCAGTTGTGGTGGACGAACGTGCGGGCGCACGCGCAGGCCGACAAGGCGACCAGCAGCCTCCAGGACGACTGGGCGGACGGCAAGCGCAGTCCGGGCGCCTTCGAGCCGGGCCAGGGCTTCGCCATCCTGCACCTCCCCACGCTGGACGTCGTCGTGCCGATCGCCGAGGGCATCAGCAGCGAGAAGGTGCTGGACCGGGGCATGGTCGGGCACTACGCCGAGGGGGCGCTGAAGACGGCGATGCCCGACGCGAAGACCGGCAACTTCGGGCTCGCGGGGCACCGCAACACCCACGGCGAGCCGTTCCGGTACATCAACAAGCTGAAGCCGGGCGACCCGATCGTCGTGGAGACGCAGGACAAGTACTTCGTCTACAAGATGGCGTCCATCCTGCCGGTGACCTCGCCCGGCAACACGAGCGTCCTCGACCCCGTGCCGCGGCAGTCGGGCTTCACCGGGCCCGGCCGCTACATCACGCTCACCACCTGCACCCCCGAGTTCACCAGCAAGTACCGGATGATCGTCTGGGGCAAGATGGTCGAGGAACGGCCGCGCAGCAAGGGCAAGCCGGATGCGCTCATCAGTTAAGGGCAGATGACCAGTGGCAGCGACCACCGACACCGATCACGACGAGCACACCGGACCCGCGCCCGGCTCCGCACCGCCGGGCCGCCCGCGCCGCCGGGGTCGGATCGCGACGGCGGTCGGTCTGCTCGGTGAACTCCTCATCACCGCGGGCCTGGTGCTGGGACTCTTCGTCGTCTACTCGCTGTGGTGGACGAACGTCGTCGCGGACCGCCACGCGGACCGGCGCGGGGACGAGGTCCGCGACAACTGGGCGCAGGACGCGCCCGGCCCGTCCGGACCGGGCGCGCTGAACACCAAGGACGGCATCGGCTTCCTGCACGTGCCCGCCCTGTCCAAGGGCGAGATCCTCGTCGAGAAGGGCACCTCGATGAAGGTCCTCAACGACGGCGTGGCCGGCTACTACACCGACCCGGTCAAGGCCGAGCTGCCGATGACCGGCAAGAAGGGCAACTTCTCGCTGGCCGCGCACCGCGACGGGCACGGCGCCAAGTTCCACCGCATCGACAAGCTGCGCAAGGGCGACCCGATCGTCTTCGAGACGAAGGACACCTGGTACGTCTACAAGGTCTACGGCATCCTCCCGGAGACCTCGAAGTACAACGTCGAGGTCCTCGCCGGCGTCCCCGAGGAGTCGGGCCGCGAGAAGGCCGGCCACTACATCACGCTGACCACCTGCACGCCCGTCTACACCAGCCGCTACCGGTACGTCGTCTGGGGCGAGCTGGTCCGCACCGAGAAGGTGGACAGCGAGCGGACCCCGCCGAAGGAGATCCGCTAGGGCCTGTCGTTCGGATCACCCCGCAGACGCGGGGCTCACGGCAGGACGAGGCGCAGCAGATTCCCTGCGACCTGATCCGAACGACAGGCCCCAGCCGCCCGCGCGACACGGAAAGAGCCCCGGACCCTTCACCAGGGGTCCGGGGCTCCGCCCGTGTCGCGCGGGCCGCGTCAGTCTCCGTCGCCGCCGGTCAGGCCGCCGAAGATGCCGCCGAGGCCGCCGTTCCCGCCATCGCCGCCGTTCCCGCCGTTGCCGCCGCCCTGGGCGATGGCGATCAGGGTGACCTTGTCGCCCTTCTTGACCTCCTGGCCCTCGGACGGGCTGCTCGCGACCACCTTGGCGTTGTCGTCCTGGGCGCCCTGGACGCGCTCCAACTGGAGCCCGGCCTGGCCGAGGACCTGCTTGGCCTGGGCGACCGTCATGTCGGTCACCTTCGGCATCGCGAACTTCTGCTCCTGCTCCTCGGCCGGCTTCTTGGCGATCTTCACGTCGACGGTGCTGCCGCGGTCGACGTCCGTGCCCGGGGCGAAGCTCTGCTCGAAGATCTTGCCCTCCTCCTGCGCGGTGGACTCCTCCGTGGACTGCGAGCCGAGGACCAGGCCCTTGGCCTCCAGGATCTGCTTGGCCTCGTCCGGCGTCTTGCCGGTCACGTCGGGCACGGTCACCTGGGCGGTCTGCCGGGCCACGGTGACGGTGACGGTGGAGCCCTTCTCCTTGGAGGTGCCGCCGTCGGGGTCCTGGGCGATGACCGTGTCCGGGGTCTCGGTGGACTCCTGGGTCTTCTTCTCGACCTCGAAGCCCTTGTCCTTCAGGGTCGACTCGGCCTCCGCGTAGGTCAGGCCCTCGACGTCCGGGACATCGACCTTGGGCGCCCCGGTCGACACCACCAGCTCGACGGTGGACTGCTTGTCGACCTCGGTGCCCTCGTCGGGCGTCTGCGAGCAGATCTTGCCCTTGGGCTGCTCCTCGCAGGTGTCCTCGGAGAAGGTGACCTTCAGGTCCGAGTTGACCGCCTGCTTCTCGGCGTCGGCCTTGGTCAGGCCGACGAAGTTCGGCGCGGTGACCGAGCCGTTGCCGGTGCCGCCGTCCCCGCTGAACACCCACTTGCCGATCAGGATGGCGCCGACCAGGACCAGGATGCCCGCGAGCACCAGCAGCACCGTGGAGGTGCTGGACTTGCGCTGCGGCTGGCGGCGCCGGTCGGGCCGGTCGTCGTAGCCGCCGTCGTCCGGGTTCATCGGCGGCAGCATCGTGGTGGCGCCCGCGCCGGAGTCCGAGCGCAGGGCCGTCGTCGCCTGGTCGTCGGGATAGCCGCCGTACCCGCCGTAGCCGACCGCGCCCATCGCGGCGGTCGCGGCGACCGGCTGGCCGTCGAGGCACGCCTCGATGTCGGCGCGCATCTCGTCGGCCGACTGGTAGCGGTAGTCGGGGTCCTTGACCAGCGCCTTCAGCACGATCGCGTCCATCTCGGGCGTGATCTCGGGGTCGAAGACGCTGGGCGCCTGCGGCTCCTCGCGGACGTGCTGGTAGGCGACCGCGACCGGGGAGTCGCCGACGAACGGCGGCCGGACGGTCAGCAGCTCGTACAGCAGGCAGCCGGTGGAGTACAGGTCGGAGCGGGCGTCGACCTGCTCGCCCTTGGCCTGCTCCGGGGAGAGGTACTGGGCGGTGCCGATCACGGCCGCCGTCTGCGTCATCGTCATGCCGGAGTCGCCCATGGCGCGGGCGATGCCGAAGTCCATCACCTTGACCTGGCCGTTGCGGGTCAGCATGACGTTGGCCGGCTTGATGTCGCGGTGCACGATGCCGTTGCGGTGGGCGTACTCCAGGCCCTGGAGGATGCCGATGGTCATCTCCATGGCCCGCTCGGGCAGCAGCTTGCGGCCGCTGTGCAGCAGCTCGCGCAGGGTGGAGCCGTCGACGTACTCCATCACGATGTACGGGATGGAGACCCCGTCGATGTAGTCCTCGCCCGTGTCGTAGACCGCCACGATCGCGGGATGGTTGAGCGAGGCGGCCGACTGGGCCTCCCGGCGGAACCGGGCCTGGAAGGACGGGTCTCGCGCGAGGTCCGCGCGGAGCGTCTTCACCGCCACCTGGCGCCCGAGCCGGGAGTCATGCGCGTGGTAAACCTCCGCCATGCCACCACGGCCGAGCACCGGGCCCAGCTCGTACCGGCCGCCGAGGCGACGCGGCTCTTCCATAGCTACCTACCAGCCCTCTCCGTCGGTCCCGACCGGCATGCTTGTACGGTCGGAGGCTGCCGTCCGGCCTACCGTACCCGGCTCGCTTTGTGTGACCTGGCCAAGCCCGTCACCCGATACCGGACCGGTATCGCAACGTGCACGGATGTGAAGCGGACGTGAGCGGAGTCACTTGCCGTTCAGCGCGTGGCCACTTCGTGCTGTCACTTCTTGCTGTCCAGGACGGCCTCCATCACGCTCTTCGCGATCGGCGCGGCCAGACCGCCACCGGAGATGTCGTCCCGGTTGGCGGCCTCGTCCTCGATCACCACGGCGACGGCCACCGGCGAGCTGCCGTCGCTCTGCTTGGCGTAGGAGATGAACCAGGCGTACGGGTTCTCGCTGTTGTCGACACCGTGCTGGGCGGTACCGGTCTTGCCGCCCACGGTGACGCCGTTGATCTGCGCCTTGGTTCCCGTGCCCTCCTTGACGACCGTCTCCATCATCGACTGCAGGATCTGGGCGTTGTCCGCGGACAGCGGCTTGCTCATCTCCTCGGGGTCGGTCTTCTCGATGGTGTCCAGGTTCGGGGCCTGCAGCTCGTCGACCATGTACGGCTTCATCAGGGTGCCGTTGTTGGCGATCGCCGAGGTGACCATGGCCATCTGCAGCGGGGTCGCGGCGGTGTTGAACTGGCCGATGGAGGAGAGCGCGACCTGCGAGGGCTCCATGTCGTCGGAGAAGACCGAGGCGGCGGAGCGGACGGGGACGAACTGCTCCTCGGTGAAGCCGAACTTCTTCGCCATGTCGAGCATCTTCTCGTTGCCCAGGTCGGCGCCGATCTTGCCGAAGACGGTGTTGCAGGAGACCCGCAGCGCCTCGCGCAGGGTGGCGTTCTTGCAGGGCAGGTCGCCCTCGTTCTTCAGCTCGGTGCTGGTCTCCGGCATGGTCCAGGGCAGCGGGGAGTCGGTCTTCTTGTCCGCGCTGTCGTACAGGCCGTTCTCCAGCGCCGCGGCGGCGGTGAGCACCTTGAACGTCGAGCCGGGCGGGTAGACCTCGCGCAGCGCCCGGTTGAGCGTCGGGTCGTCCTTGTTGTTCTCCCTCAGGAGGCCCTTCCACGCCTTCGCGTCGGAGTCCCCGCTGCCCGCGATGGACGACGGGTCGTACGACGGGAAGGAGGCCAGCGCCAGGATCTTGCCGGTGGACGGCTCGATCGCGGCGACCGCGCCCTTGCCTCCCTGCGCCTTCAGACCGTCGTAGGCGGCCTTCTGCGCGGCGGCGTTGAGGGTGGTGACGACGTTGCCGCCCTCCTTCTTCTTGCCCGTGACCATGTCGAGCGTGTTGCGGAAGAAGAGCCGGTCGTCGTTGCCGGTGAGGATGCCGTCGTCGATGGCCTCCAGTTGCGTGGCGCCGTACGCCTGGGAGACGTAACCGGTCACCGGCGCCCACATGGGGCCGTCCTTGTAGGTGCGCTTGTACTTGAAGTCGCCGTCGGTGGTGGCGTGGCCGGTGATGGCCTTGCCGTCGACGATGATGTCGCCGCGCGGGGCGGCGTACCGCTCGATGGCCACCCGGCGGTTGTTCTCGTCGTCCTTGAGGCTGTCGGCCTTGACGTACTGCAGCCAGTTGTCACGGACGAGCAGCGTGAGCACCAACAGGCCGCAGAAGATCGCGATACGGCGCAGGGGCTTGTTCACGGTCGGACCACCTGGGTCATCTCGGCGTCGGGATTGGCCGCGGGCGCGGGCGCGGGCCGGCGGGCGGTGTCGCTGATCCTCAGCAGAATGCCGATCAGCGCCCAGTTGGCGATGACGGACGAACCGCCGTACGCCAGGAACGGCATCGTCATACCGGTCAGCGGGATCAGGCCCATCACACCGCCGGCGACGACGAACACCTGGAGGGCGAAGGCGCCGGACAGGCCGATGGCGAGCAGCTTGCCGAACGGGTCGCGGGCGGCGAGGGCGGTGCGCACGCCGCGCTCCACGATCAACGCGTACAGCAGCAGGATCGCCATCACGCCGGCCAGGCCCAGCTCCTCGCCGAAGGTGGCGAGGATGAAGTCGGAGTTGGCGGCGAAGCCGATGAGGTCGGAGTTGCCCTGGCCGAGCCCGGTGCCGAGGGTGCCGCCGGAGCCGAACGCCCACAGGGCCTGCATCGACTGCTCGGTGTGGCCGACGACGCCCTGCCGGGAGAGCTTGAACTCGTTGGCCGGGTCGAGCCACGCCTGGACGCGCTGCTGCACGTGCGGCTCGAAGGAGGCGACGCTGACCGCGCCGGCCGCGGACATCAGCAGGCCGAACACGATCCAACTGGTCCGCTCGGTCGCCACGTACAGCATGATCACGAACATGCCGAAGAACAGCAGCGAGGTGCCGAGGTCGGTCTCGAAGACCAGGATCAGGATGGACATGACCCAGACCACCAGGATCGGGCCGAGGTCCCGGCCGCGCGGCAGGTACAGGCCCATGAACCGGCGGCTGGCCAGCGCCAGCGCGTCCCGCTTCACCATCAGGTAGCCCGCGAAGAAGACCGCGAGGACGATCTTGGCGAACTCACCGGGCTGGATGGTGCCCAGACCGGGGATCTTGATCCAGATCCGCGCGCCGAAGACGTTCTGCCCGAGTCCCGGGACCAGCGGCAGGATCAGCAGCACCAGGGCGCCCGCCATGGAGATGTACGTGTAGCGCTGCAGGACGCGGTGGTCCTTGAGGAAGACCAGCACGGCCACGAAGAGCGCCACGCCCAGCGCGGAGTACATCAACTGGCGGGGGGCCGCCTCGACGAACGTATGGCTCGCCTGGAGCCGCTTGGACTGGTCCAGACGCCAGATGACGACCAGTCCGATGCCGTTGAGCAGCGTGGCCAGCGGCAGCATCAGCGGGTCCGCGTAGGGCGCGAACTTGCGTACGACGAGATGGCCGACGCCCGCGATGAGACCGAGTCCGAGACCGTAGCTCAACAGGCCGGGCGGCACCGAGTCGTTGATGGCCAGGCCGACGTTGGCGTAGGCGAAGACCGGGATGAGAACGGCGAACACCAGCAGCGCCAGCTCGGTGTTGCGCCGGCTGGGCGCTCCGATGGCGCCGATCGTGGACGTATGGTGCGTCGACGGGTGGGAAGTACTGCTGCTCATCGTGTGACGGGGCCTCTCACGGCTTGCCTACTGCTTACCGCACAGCGAGACGACCTTCTGCTCTTCCTCCGAGAGGGTGGGGCCGGGGCTGGAGGTGGGTGCGGTCGTGGACGGGGACGGGGACTCGGACGCCTTCGGTGAGCCCGACGGGGTCGGCGTCGGCGTCACCTTGGACGGGAAGGAGGCGGGAGTGGTTCCCGTGGTCCCCCTGGCCTCGCCCTCGCCGGTCTTGGCGTTGCTCTCGTTCTGCGCGGTGCGCCGCTCGGCCTGCTTCTTGCAGGCGGAGGCCTGCACCGCCAGCTCGTCGATCTTGGATCGGGCGCCGTTCAGATCGCCCTCGGCGATCGTCGCCTCCACCTGGTCCTGCTGGTAGGGCGGCAGGTACTTGAGTTCGATCTCGGGGTGGTCCGTCTCCACCTTGGACAGCGACACCCAGGCCAGGTCCTGGCTGATGCCCCGGTACAGCGCGACGTGGTCGTCCCTGGTGCCGACGTAGTACTGGGTCTGGGTCCAGCGCCAGCCGCCGTACAGGCCCCCGCCGACGACGGCGAGGGCCAGCACCGTGTAGAAGGACCTCTTCACCCAGCGGCGGCCCTTGCGGGGCTTGGTGAAGTCGTCGTCGCCGTAGTCGCCGAAGCCGCCGGCCGGGATGTAGCCGGTGGTGTCGCCGCTGCCGGGCGGGCCGAACTCGCCGCCCCCGCCGCCCTGCCGGCCGAGCCCGGAGGCGCGTCCGGCGGGGGTCTGCATGATGCCGTTGTCGCCGATCTGGGACTGGTTCTCGGCGACGGCGCCGACCACGACCGGGGTGTCGGACAACTGGCCGGCCAGGGTGTCGCCGGTGTCCAGGTCGAGGACGTCGGCGACGATGACGGTGATGTTGTCGGGGCCGCCGCCGCGCAGGGCGAGCTGGATCAGCTCCTGCACGGTCTCCTGGGGGCCCTGATAGCTGGCGAGGGTGTCCTCCAGCGTCTGGTGGGAGACGACGCCGGAGAGCCCGTCGGAGCAGATCAGATAGCGGTCGCCGGCCCGCACCTCGCGGATGGACAGGTCGGGCTCGACGTGGTCGCCGCTGCCCAGCGCCCGCATCAGCAGGGAGCGCTGGGGGTGGGTGCCGGCCTCCTCCTCGGTGATCCGGCCCTCGTCGACCAGGCGCTGCACCCAGGTGTGGTCCTGGGTGATCTGCGTCAGCACCCCGTCCCGCAGCAGATACGCGCGGGAGTCGCCGACGTGCACCATGCCCAGCCGCTGGCCGGTCCAGAGCAGCGCGGTCAGGGTGGTCCCCATGCCCTCCAGGCTGGGGTCCTCCTCGACCATCTGCCGCAACTGGTCGTTGGCCCGCTGCACGGCGGTGCCCAGCGAGGTGAGGATGTCGGAGCCGGGCACGTCGTCGTCGAGGGCGACGATGGTGGAGATGACCTCGGAGGAGGCGACCTCGCCGGCCGCCTGGCCGCCCATGCCGTCGGCGATGGCGAGCAGCCGGGGACCGGCGTAACCGGAGTCCTCGTTGCCCTCCCGGATCATGCCCTTGTGCGATCCGGCGGCGAAGCGCAGTGACAGACTCATGCGCACCTCGCCCGTCGGCTGCTCCGGGTACAGCCGGTCGTGTCGAGCCACACTGCCCACCCTCCGGTCGGGAGCGCGCCGGTGGACGGGGTGCCGGCCGCCGCTGCGTGCTCGCTCCGCTCGCGCTCATTCATGACGTAGCACTACTTCCGCAGCTCGATGACGGTCTTGCCGATGCGGATCGGCGCACCCAGCGGAATCGGTGTGGGAGTCGTCAACCGGGACCGGTCCAGATACGTGCCGTTGGTGGAGCCCAGGTCCTCGACGATCCACTGGCCGCCCTGGTCCGGATAGATCCTGGCATGGCGGCTGGAGGCGTAGTCGTCGTCCAGCACGATCGTCGAGTCGTGTGCCCGTCCGAGCGTGATGGTCTGGCCCTGGAGGGCCACGGTGGTGCCCGTGAGGGTGCCCTCGGTCACCACCAGCTTGGTGGGGGCGTTGCGGCGGCCGCGGCCACCGCCGGTCTGCTGGCGCTGCGGTGGCGGCGCCTGTCGTGCGGCGGCCTGCTGCTGGGCCCGGCCGTCGGCCCGGCGCGACCCGCGCTGGGTGACGCGCGTACCGAACAGGTCGCTGCGGATGACCTGCACGGCCACGATCACGAACAGCCACAGTACGGCCAGGAAACCCAGCCGCATGACCGTGAGGGTCAGCTCTGACATTGCCCCCGGATCACCCTTCGGCTTGCCTATAGATAACGGTGGTGCTGCCCACGACGATCCGCGAGCCGTCGCGGAGCGTAGCGCGGGTGGTGTGCTGCCCGTCCACCACGATGCCGTTGGTGGACCCGAGATCCTGGATCGTCGAGGGCGTTCCGGTCCGGATCTCGCAGTGCCGTCGGCTGACGCCGGGGTCGTCGATCCGCACGTCGGCCTCGGTGCTGCGGCCCAGCACCAGCGTCGGGCGGGAGATCTGATGGCGGGTGCCGTTGATCTCGATCCAGTGGCGGGTGCGTCCGCCGGGCGCCGCCATCGGGGCGGGAGCGGCCGGCGGCCGCTGCGCGCCCGCGGCGGGCGGATAGCCGTACCCGCCGGGCCGGGCGCCGGGCGGCGGCGCGGCCGGCATCGGCGGGGCCGGGGCGGCGGCGGGCGGATAGCCGTAGCCGCCGGGACGTCCGGCCGCCGGCCCGGCGGCGGGGGCGGGCCCGCCGGCCTGCTGCGAGCTGGAGGAGGCGAGCGTACGGCTGCGGACCCGGTACAGGCCGGTGTCCAGGTCGTCCGCCTTCTCCAGGTTGACCTTGATCGGTCCCATGAAGGTGTAGCGCTGCTGCTTGGCGTAGTCGCGCACCATGCCGGCCAGCTCGTCGCCGAGCTGCCCGGAGTAGGGGCTGAGCCGCTCGAAGTCCGGGGCGCTCAGCTCCACGATGAAGTCATTGGGGACGACGGTCCGGTCGCGGTTCCAGATGGTCGCGTTGTTGTCGCACTCGCGCTGAAGCGCGCCCGCGATCTCCACGGGCTGTACCTCGGACTTGAAGACCTTCGCGAAGGTGCCGTTGACCAGACCTTCGAGACGCTGCTCGAACTTCTTCAGGACTCCCATGGGGCACCTCCTCCGTCGCTGCCGTCCTGTCCACCGCTTACCTGGTACTGCTTACTGATCGTATCCACGCGCCGGTCGATCGGCTGGTTCCCCCTGTCGGCCCGGTCGACGGGTGTCGACACCCCTCCTACCCGTACTTCTGCCCAGGATCGTAGAGGCGCTCGCAGACCAGTGTCCCGCACCGGGCTGTGCGGGCCGCCCGGCTCCCGGGGAGACGGACCGGACCGGTACGAGGTTGATACCTGGTCGGGCATCCGCCGACACGTCGGCGATACGTCGGCCGCCGTCCTCCCGGGGGCCGGCAACGGATGTGAATCCACCCGCTGCCGCGTGCTAATGTTCTGCGTGTCGGAAGGCGCCGGGCCGAAAGGAACGGGGCCGGAGGACACACCCAATGCGCGGGTGGCGGAATAGGCAGACGCGCTGGATTCAGGTTCCAGTGCCCGAAAGGGCGTGGGGGTTCAACTCCCCCCTCGCGCACCGTGAGAACGGGCCTCGGCAGGTGACGCAAGTCACTTACCGGGGCCCGTTCTTCGTTTCCCCGCGGACCCCAGCGCGTGAGCTATCTCACCGTGGTGCGCGCGGGGAGTACCGTCAGGGCGCGTCGACGCGGGTGGACGGACGGGGAGGGCGACGGGGATGGCCGGAGCGGGCGGGAAGACGGCGGACACGGGCGAGGGGCGGATACCCCCCGTACCGGGATTCGCGCGGTGGCCGGCGGGCGGCTCGGCCAAGGCCGAGGGCAAGGCCCTGCGCGGGAGCGTCCCGCGCTCCGCGCACGCCGTCCTCGAACCGGACGCCGCCCGGCCCGGCGCGGTGCGCGCGGTCGAGGAGTCGGGCCGCGGCCGGATTCCCGGGCTGACCCCGCTGCGGGTCGGCCGGATGACCACGAGCCCCTTCGCCTTCCTGCGCGGCTCGGCCGGACTCATGGCGTACGACCTGGCGCGTACGCCGGTGACCCGGATCGGGGCGCAGATCTGCGGCGACGCCCACGCGGCCAACTTCGGCCTGTACGGGGACGCCCGCGGCGGTCTGATCATCGACCTGAACGACTTCGACGAGACGGTGCACGGGCCCTGGGAGTGGGACGTCAAGCGGCTCGCCGCCTCCCTGGTGCTCGCGGGCCGGGAGGCCGGTGCCGCCGAGGACGTCTGCCGCGCCGCCGCGCACGACGCGGCGGGCGCGTACCGGCGCACCATGCGGCTGCTGGCCAGGCTGCCGGTGCTGGACGCGTGGAACGCCATCGCCGACGAGGAACTGGTCTCCCACACCGACGCCCACGACCTGCTGGGCACCCTGGAGCGGGTGGCGGAGAAGGCGCGGGCCAACACCAGCGGGCGGTTCGCGGCCCGCTCGACCGAGCCGGCCGAGGACGGCGGGCGGCGGTTCACCGACGCCCCGCCGGTGCTGCGGCGGGTGCCGGACGCGGAGGCCGCGGCGGTGGCGGCGTCGCTGGCGGAGTACCTGACCACGCTCCCCGAGGACCGGTTGCCGCTGCTGGCCCGGTACGCGGTGCAGGACGTGGCGTTCCGGGTCGTCGGCACCGGCAGCGTGGGCACCCGGTCCTACGTGGTGCTGCTCCTGGACCACCGGGGCGAGCCGCTGGTGCTCCAGGTGAAGGAGGCCCGCCCCTCGGCGCTGCTGCCGCATCTGGCGGCCGCCGGTTTCCAGACGCCCGGCGCGGCCCACGAGGGGCGCCGGGTGGTGCTCGGGCAGAAGCGGATGCAGGTCGTCAGCGACATCCTGCTGGGCTGGACCACGGTCGACGGGCGGCCCTTCCAGGTACGGCAGTTCCGCAACCGCAAGGGCAGCGTCGACCCGGCCGCGCTGGCCGCCGACCAGCTCGACGACTACGCCCGGATGACCGGCGCCCTGCTGGCCCGCGCCCACGCGCACAGCGCCGACCCGCGGCGGGTGGCCGGGTACTGCGGGAAGAGCGAGGAACTGGACGAGGCGGTGGCCGGCTTCGCCGTCGCGTACGCCGACCGTACGGAGGCGGACCACGCGGAGCTGGTGGCGGCGGTCCGGGCGGGCCGGATCGCGGCCGAACCGGTCGGGTGAGCGGGCCGGCGGGCAGGGCCCGGGGCTGTCGCGGCTGCGCGTGCCGGGCCCCGCGCCGCAGGGAGCCGGCCGCGCTTCGTCACGCCGGTGAGGGCCCGCGTCCGCGGCAGGCAGGGAATCCGCTGCGCCTCCTCATGCCGGTGAGGCCCCGCGGCCGCGGCACGCAGGGAATCCGCTGCGCCTCCTCATGCCGGTGAGGCCCCGCGTCCGCGGCATGATCCAATGACAGGCCCTAGGCTGGGCGTGTGACGACCCCGGAAGCTGAAACGGGCGGCGCGGCGCGGCCGGAGGCAAAGCTGGAGCAGGCCGTGCGGGCCGCCGAGCAGGCGCTCATCGAGTTCGAGATCGCGGTGGAGACCTTCCGAGTGGAGGTCGAGAACTTCTCCCGGCTGCACCACCAGCGGCTCGGCCCGGTCTACGCCCGCCTGGAGGAGCTGGACGCCCGCGTCCTGGAGGCGCGGGCCGCGCGCAGCGGCGACCCCGAGGACCGCCGGCGGGCCGAGGAGGCGCGGGCGCGGCTGGTGCCGCTGCCCGGCGTCGAGGAACTGCTGCACGGCTGGATGGACGGGGACGGCCTGTTCCCGGAGGCGTCGGCGATGCTCACCGGGCAGGCGGTACGGCCCCCGCAGCGGGTGCGGCCCGGCGAGGGGGCGCGCAAGCTCTACCGCGAGCTGGTCCGCGAGGCCCACCCCGACCTGGCGCGCGAGGAGGACGAGCGGGTGCGGCGCGAGGAGTTCCTCACCCGGGTCAACGCCGCCTACGCCCGCGGCGACGAGAAGGAGCTGCGCGAGCTGGCCGAGGAGTGGGCCGCCGGGCCGCGCGAGCAGCGCAGCCCGAGCCGCGCCGAGGAGCTGTACGACCGGCTGGAGTGGCTGGCCGCGCGCAAGGACCTGCTCACCCAGGTCGCCCGGGAGCTGGAGGAGAGCGCGATCGGCGGGATGCTGCGGCTCGCCCCGGACGATCCCGACCGGCTGCTCGACGAGATCGCCGAGCAGTTGGCGGCGCAGGTGAGCGAGCGCGAGGCGGAACTGGCGGAACTCCTGGGGTAGGCCGCGCCGGGCGGCGTTCCGGTAGCGTCGGGGCCATGACTTTCGGAGCTGGAGTGCCCACGGTCGAGGTCGCGGACCTCAAGGACGACGACTTCCTGCTGGACGTCCGGGAGGACGACGAGTGGGCGGCGGGGCACGCCGAGGGCGCCCTGCACATCCCGATCAGCGAGTTCGTGGCCCGCTACGGCGAGCTGACCGAGGCCGCGCCGCAGGACGGGCGGGTGCACGTCATCTGCCGGTCCGGCGGACGCTCGGCGCAGGTCGCCATGTACCTGGTCCAGCAGGGCGTGGACGCCGTGAACGTGGACGGCGGGATGCAGGTCTGGGCCGCCGCCGGCCGGCCCGTCGTGACGGACTCCGGCCAGCCGGGACACGTGCTCTAGCCGCCCCCGCCCGACCGGTTTTCCACAGCCCGTGCCCGCCCCCGGCGGGGGCCGTAAGGTGTCCCCCGATCGGGTCCCGCGGTGCGTCCGGTGACGCACGGGGCGGGTGGGGAGACGGATACCGGGATCGGGGAGCGGGGCGCAATGGACGGGTACGACACGGGGCCGGACGCCCGGCACGGACCGGACGGACCGGCCGCCGCCGACACCCGTACCGGCGTCGCCGCGCTCTCGCCGCGCTACCAGGTCGGCGCCGCGCTGGCGCTGGCCGTGGTGGCCGTCACGGTCTGCGTCCACATCGGCATGACGTTCCTGCACGTCGCCCCCTCCAACACGGTCACCAAGCGGCACGGCGCGGCGGTCGAGGAGTGGATCTACCCGGAGTTCGAGCAGAACTGGAAGCTGTTCGCGCCCAACCCCCTGCAGCGGAACATCTCCGTCGAGGTCCGCGCCGAACTGCGCACCGCCGACGGCGGTATACGCACCACCGGCTGGTACGGCCTGTCCGCCGAGGACGGCCGGGCCATCGACGGCAACCCGGTGCCGAGTCACACCCAGCAGAACGAGCTGCGCCGCGCCTGGGACTTCTACGTCGCCACCCACGACTCCGGCAACCGGCCGGTGGGCGTGCGCGGCTCGCTCTCCGAGGCGTATCTGCGCCGGATCGCGGTGCTGAGGCTGGACCGGAAGGACGCGGTCCGGCCGGGCGAGGTCCTCGGCCAGGTCCAGTTCCGCTCCCGGAGCACGGCGGTGCCGCCGCCCCGGTGGAGCGGTGAGCGCGTCGCGGACCGGACGCAGACCCGGGACCTGCCCTGGTGGCCGGTGCCCGCCGACGAGGCGGAAGGAGGCGTGGCGTGAACGGCCTCGCCCTGTCGGTCTCCCGCGCGATCGCCCGCGTCACCGGCGCCGCCCTCGGCCCGTACCAGACCGCCGTGATCCGGATCGGCTTCGCCGCCACCTGGCTGCTGTTCCTGCTGCGCGAACTGCCCCACCGCCACGAGCTGTACGGCCCCGACGGGCCCTGGAGCTGGCGGCTCGCCGAGCGGCTGATCGACGGCAACGGCGCGTTCTCGCTGCTGATGTGGTCCGACGACCGGATCTGGTTCGAGGCGGTGTACGCGCTCGCCGTGCTGTCCTCGGTGGCGCTGCTGCTGGGCTGGCGCACCCGGACCGCGTCGGCGCTGTTCATGGCCGGGGTGCTGTCGCTGCAGAACCGCAGCGTCTTCATGGGCGACGGCGGCGACAACGTCCTGCACCTGATGAGCGTCTACCTGGTCTTCACCCGCTGCGCCCAGGTCTGGTCGCTGGACGCCCGCCGGGCCCGGCGGGCGCGGGCGGCACGTGCGCGTGGGGAACGCGGCACGGACCGGCTCGGCCCGGTGCTGTGGGTGGTCCTGGGGATCGCGCTGGCCGTCGTGACGCTTCCCGGACGCCTGGGCAGCGAGTGGTTCGTGCCGGTGCTGCTGTGGACGGTGTGGCTGGCGCAGGGCCTGTGGTGGGCCGTGGGGCGCCGGGCGAAGGGCGGCGAGGCGCGCATCCTGCTGGACGTGGTCGCCGACATCGCGCACAACGGCGCCCTGCTGGTGATCATGGCCGAGGCGTGTCTGATCTACGCGACGGCCGGCTGGTACAAGGTGCAGGGCTCGCGCTGGCAGGACGGCACCGCGGTCTACTACCCGCTGCACCTGGACTACTTCTCGCCCTGGCCGGCCCTCGGCGACCTGCTGTCGGTCAGCGGCACCATGGTCATGCTGATCACCTACGGGACGGTCGCGGTGCAGGTCGCCTTCCCGTTCACGCTGTTCAACCGGCGGGTGAAGAACGTGCTGCTGGCCGCCATGATGACCGAGCACGCCGTGATCGCCGTGGTGCTGGGGCTGCCGTTCTTCTCGCTGGCGATGATCGCGGCCGACGCGGTGTTCCTGCCGACGTCGTTCCTGCGCCGGCTCGGCGACGGGGCGGCACGCGTGCGCGGACGCCTGGTGCGGCGCGGGGGCGGCGCGGCGGCGGTGCCGGACCAGGGGGCGCGGCACGGGGAGGCGGCCGGCGGGGACGCCGGTGCGGACGCCGGTGCGGATGCCGGTGCCGGGGCTGGGGCTGGGGAGGTGGCTGGCGCGGATGCCGGGGCCGGTTCCGGAGAGGGTGCTGGGGCCGGGGAGGGGGCAGGGGAGGCGCGCGTAGGGTCGGGGGCATGACCGACCCCCTGCGCGCCTGGCACGGCCTGGCCGGCACCTCGGTGCTGCTCGACGGCTTCCACGCGCTCAAGCACGCGCTGCGCTTCGGGGCCGAGGTCCCGGTCGCGGTCACCGCCGACCGGGCGGCGGCGCTCGCCCTCGCCGACGCCCTGGCCCCGGACGTCCGGGACGCCCTGGACGCCCTGCTCACGGAGGTGCCGCGGGCCGCGTACGCCGCCCTGGTGCCGCGTCCGCACCCCACCGAGGTCGCCGCCCTCGCCGTACGCCCCGCGCGGGAGGCCGGGCTCGCGAGGCTGGCGCGGGCGCCGCGCACCGCGCCCGTCGTGGTCCTGGACAACCCGCGCAATCTCGGCAACGCGGGCGCGGTGATCCGGCTGGCCGCCGGGTTCGGCGCGACCGGGGTCGTCACCACCGGCACCCTCGACCCCTGGCACCCGGCGGTGGTGCGCGGCGGGGCGGGGCTGCACTTCGCGACCGCCGTGGAGAGGCTGGCCGTCGGGGAACTGCCCGCCGGGCCCCTGTACGCCCTCGACCCGGAGGGCGAGGACATCCGGGGGACGAAGCTGCCGGACGGGGCGCTGCTCGCCTTCGGCTCCGAGCGCAGCGGGCTCTCCCCCGAACTGCGGGCGCGGGCCGACCACCTGCTGGCGCTGCCGATGCGCCCCCAGGTCTCCAGCTACAACCTCGCCACCAGCGTGGCGATGACGCTGTACCACTGGAGCCTGGGCGCGCCGCACGCCGGCTGAGCGCCGCCGTCCCGGCGGGGTCACGCCTCGCGGCGGACCTCGATCATCCGGAAGCGGTTCGCCACGAAGGCGGCGTCGGTGAGGGTCGCGTTGGCCGCCGGGTTGCCGCCGGAGCCGTGGAAGTCGGAGAAGGCGGCCGTCTGGTTGACGTACACCCCGCCGGTGAGGTTGAGGGAGAGCTGGGCGGCCTCCTCCAGGCAGACCTCCTCCACGGCCCGCTCGAACTCCGCGTCCGTGGTGTACGCGCCGACCGTCATCGCGCCCTGCTCGCGGATGCCCCGGCGCAGCAGCTCCAGCGCGTGGGCCGCGGAGTCCACCGCGACGGCGAAGGAGACGGGGCCGAAGCACTCGCTCAGGCAGGCGGCCCGGTCGTCCGGCTCGGCGCCGTCCAGCCTGACGATCAGCGGGGTGCGCACGGTCGCGCCGGGAAAGTCGGGGTTGGGCACCGCGCGGGAGGCGAGGGCGACCTCGCCGAGACCGGCGGCGGCCTCCAGGCGGGCCTTGACGTCCGGGTTGACGATCGCCCCCAGCAGGGCGTTGGCCCGGGTGTCGTCGCCCAGCAGGGCGTCGACCGCGCCCGCGAGGTCGGCGACCACCTCGTCGTAGGACCGGGGGCCCTGGTCGGTGCCGATGCCGGCGCGGGGGATGAGCAGGTTCTGCGGGGTGGTGCACATCTGGCCGCTGTAGAGGGAGAGCGAGAAGGCCAGGTTGGCGAGCATCCCCCGGTAGTCGTCGGTGGACTCCACGACCACCGTGTTGACCCCGGCCTTCTCGGTGAAGACCTGGGCCTGGCGGGCGTTGGCCTCCAGCCAGTCGCCGAAGGCGGTCGAACCGGTGTAGTCGATGATCCGGATCTCCGGGCGGGTGGCGAGGGTCTTGGCGATGCCCTCGCCGGGCCGCTCGGCGGCCAGCGCCACCAGGGCGGGGTCGAAACCGGCCTCCGCGAGCACCTCGCGGGCGATCCGCACGGTGAGGGCCAGCGGCAGCACCGCACGCGGGTGGGGCTTGACCAGTACCGCGTTGCCCGTGGCCAGGGAGGCGAACAGGCCCGGATAGCCGTTCCACGTGGGGAAGGTGTTGCAGCCGATCACCAGGGCGATGCCGCGCGGGACCGGGGTGAACCGCTTGGTCAGCCGCAGCGGGTCGCGCTTGCCCTGCGGCTTGGTCCACTCCGCCGCCTCCGGGACGCGGACCTGCTCCGCGTACGCGTACGCCACCGCCTCCAGGGCGCGGTCCTGGGCGTGCGGGCCGCCCGCCTGGAACGCCATCAGGAACGCCTGGCCGGAGGTGTGCATCACCGCGTGCGCGAACTCGTGCGTCCGGGCGCTGATCCGCTTCAGGATCTCCAGGCAGACCAGGGCGCGCTGCTCCGGGCCCGCGTCCCGCCAGGCCCGCTGCCCGGCCCGCATGGCGGGCAGCAGCACGTCGAGGTCCGCGTGCGGATAGCGCACGCCCAGCTCGATGCCGTACGGGGAGACCTCGTCGCCCACCCAGTCGTCGGTGCCGGGCTGGCCGAGGTCGAGCCGGGTGCCGAGCAGGGCGTCGAAGGCGGCCCGGCCCGCCGCCGCGTCCAGGCTGCCGTGCTCCTCGCCGTACGCCTTGGGGTGCTCCGGGTGCGGGGACCAGTACGCGCGTGTGCGGATCGCTTCGAGCGCCCGGTCGAGGGTGGGCCGGTGCTCGGCGAGCAGGGTGGACGCGGTGAGTGCGGCGGCCATGCGGGACCAACTCCTCGTCTGACGGAACTCTTCGTCGAGTCCATGGCCTGGGCGGAACCCGGGCGGAAACGGCCGGACAGAGCTAGAGTAACCGAACGATCGGTCGGGACAAGGGGGTCCGCCGCTTCTGTGGAAAACCCTGTGCGGGAGGATCGCGCACATGACAGCACTCGACCTCAGCAGCCCCGTGGCAGTCGTCGGTACCGGCACCATGGGCCAGGGCATCGCCCAGGTCGCACTGGTCGCCGGTCACCCCGTGCGGTTGTACGACGCCGCCCCCGGTCGCGCCCGGGAGGCCGCCGACGCGATCGGCGCCCGGCTCGACCGGCTCGTGCTCAAGGACCGCCTCACCGCGGCCGACCGGGACGCGGCCCGCGCCCGGCTCCGGCCCGCCGAGGACCTCGCCGAGCTGGCCGACTGCGCGCTGGTCGCGGAGGCCGTCGTGGAGCGACTGGACGTCAAGCGGGAGCTGTTCCGCGCGCTGGAGGACGTCGTCGCCGCCGACTGCCTGCTGGCCACCAACACCTCCTCCCTGTCCGTCACGGCCGTCGCCGGCGGCCTCGCCCGGCCCGGCCGCCTCGTCGGCCTGCACTTCTTCAACCCGGCGCCGCTGCTGCCGCTGGTGGAGGTGGTCTCCGGGTTCGCCACCGACGCGTCCTCGGCCACCCGCGCGTACGAGACGGCCCGCGCCTGGGGCAAGACGCCGGTCGCCTGCGCCGACACCCCCGGCTTCATCGTCAACCGCATCGCCCGGCCCTTCTACGCCGAGGCCCTCGCCGTGTACGAGGCCCAGGCCGCCGACCCGGCCACCATCGACGCCGTGCTGCGCGAGTCGGGCGGCTTCCGGATGGGCGCCTTCGAACTGACCGACCTCATCGGCCAGGACGTCAACGAGGCCGTCACCCACTCCGTCTGGCAGTCCTTCTTCCAGGACGCGCGCTTCACCCCCTCGCTCGCCCAGCGCCGCCTGGTGGAGTCCGGCCGCCTCGGCCGCAAGAGCGGCCAGGGCTGGTACGACTACCGGGACGGCGCCGAACGCCCCGAGCCGCACACCGCCGAACCGGCCGCCCCGCCCGCCCACGTCGTCGCCGAGGGCGACCTCGGACCGGCCGGCGAGCTGCTCGCGCTGATCCGCGAGGCGGGCATCGAGGTCCGCGAGGAACCCGAGGACCACGGCACCCGGCTCGTGCTGCCCGGCGGCGGACAGCTCGTCCTCGCCGACGGCCGGACCTCGGCCGAGTTCCGCGACGTCGTCCACTTCGACCTCGCCCTGGACTACCGCGAGGCGACCCGGATCGCCCTGGCCGCCTCCCAGGACGCCGCGCCCCGCACGCTCGCCGAGGCCGTCGGCCTCTTCCAGGCGCTCGGCAAGAAGGTCAGCGTCATCGGTGACGTCCCCGGCTTGATCGTCGCCCGCACGGTGGCCCGGATCATCGACCTGGCGCACGACGCGGTCGCCAAGGGCGTGGCCACCGAGGAGGACGTCGACACCGCGATGCGCCTGGGCGTCAACTACCCCCTCGGGCCCTTCGCCTGGAGCCGCGCGCTCGGCCGGGACTGGGCCTACGGACTCCTGGACGAGCTGCACCTGCGGGACCCTTGTGGCCGCTACGCGCCGTCCCTGGCGCTCTACCGCCACGCCCACGCCTCCGACAAGCGGGAGGACAGTCCCTCATGACCACCGCCAAGCGTGACACGTACACCCCCGAGACGCTGCTGACCGTCGCCGTGCGGATCTTCAACGAGCGCGGTTACGACGGCACCTCCATGGAGCACCTGTCCAAGGCCGCCGGCATCTCCAAGTCCTCGATCTACCACCACGTCTCCGGCAAGGAGGAACTGCTGCGCCGGGCCGTGAGCCGGGCCCTGGACGGGCTGTTCGGCATCCTCGACGAGGAGCAGGCGCGCGTGGGGACCGCCGCCGGGCAACTGGAGCACGTCGTACGGCGCATGGTCGAGGTGCTCATGGCCGAGCTGCCCTACGTCACGCTGCTGCTGCGGGTGCGCGGCAACACCGGCACCGAGCGGTGGGCGCTGGAGCGGCGGCGCGAGTTCGACCGCCGGGTGGCCGAGCTGCTGCGGGCGGCGGCGGCCGAAGGGGACGTGCGGGCCGATGTGGAGGTGCGGCTCGCGACCCGGCTGGTCTTCGGCATGATCAACTCGATCGTCGAGTGGTACCGGCCCGACGGCCGGGGCTCGGCCGAGCGCGAGGTGGTGGACGCGGTGGTGAAGCTGGTGTTCGCAGGGCTGCGGACCGGCGGGTGACGGCCCGCGCGGCGGGCGGTGCCGTCAGCCGCGGGGTTCCAGGTCCTGTTCCTCGAAGACCAGCAGGGTACGGGTGCTGAGCACCTCCGGGATCGCCTGGATACGGGTGAGGACCAGCTCGCGCAGGGCCCGGTTGTCCGGCGTGTGCACCAGCAGCAGGACGTCGAAGTCGCCGCCCACCAGGGCGATGTGGGAAGCGCCGGGCAGCTCTTGGAGCTGCTCGCGCACCGCGCGCCAGGTGTTCTGCACGATCTTCAGCGTGATGTACGCCGAGGTGCCCTGCCCGGCGCGCTCGTGGTCGACGCGGGCGCTGAAACCCCGGATGACACCGTCCTCGACGAGCCGCTTGATGCGCGCGTAGGCGTTGGCGCGGGAGACGTGGACGCGCTCGGCGACCGACCGTATCGAGGCGCGGCCGTCCGCCTGGAGCATGCGCAGGATGTCCTGGTCGATGGCGTCCAGGGGACGCGGCGGCGGCAGGGCGGCGGGGTCGCGGGGCGGGTCGGCGGGGGCGGCGGGAGCGGCGGCGGCGGTGCTGGGAGCGCTGCCCGCAGGGCCGTCGGGACCCGTGCCGGGACTGCCGCCCGCACGGCTGTCGGGGGCGCCGGGACCACCGCCCGCACGGCTGTCGGGACCGGGCCGATCCGGCCGTTCGGCCATTTGTTCAGAGGCCATCCGCCCCGGCCCTCCCGTCGTGGACGTCCTGCGCCCATCCCAGGCTGTGGAGAACCGTTTGTCCACAGCCTGGGGGGCACCGTAGCCAAAATGTGCCGACGACCGAACAATCGGTAGGCGAGGCCCGTCACACCCGTGAGGGGTCGCGAAGCCACTCCCACGAGGAGGTGCGTCATGACGGTCATGGAGCAGCGGGGCGCTTACCGGCCGGCCCCGCCGCCCGCCTGGCGGCCCCGCACGGACCCCGCGCCGCTGCTGCCCGACCCCGAGCCCTACCGCGTCCTCGGCACCGAGGCCGCCGCCGACGCCGACCCCGGCCTGCTGCGCACCCTCTACGCCCGCCTGGTGACCGGCCGGCGGTACAACGCGCAGGCCACGGCCCTCACCAAGCAGGGACGCCTGGCCGTCTACCCCTCCAGCACCGGCCAGGAAGCCTGTGAGATCGCCGCCGCGCTCGCCCTGGCGGACCGCGACTGGCTCTTCCCCAGCTACCGGGACACCCTCGCCGTCGTCGCCCGCGGCGTCGACCCCGTGCAGGCGCTCACCCTGCTGCGCGGCGACTGGCACACCGGCTACGACCCGTACGAGCACCGGGTCGCGCCGCTGTCCACGCCGCTGGCCACCCAGTTGCCGCACGCCGTCGGCCTCGCGCACGCCGCCCGGCTCAAGGGCGACGACGTGGTGGCGCTGGCGATGGTCGGCGACGGCGGCACCAGCGAGGGCGACTTCCACGAGGCGCTGAACTTCGCGGCCGTCCAGCGGGCCCCGGTCGTCTTCCTCGTGCAGAACAACGGCTTCGCGATCTCCGTCCCGCTCGCCAAGCAGACCGCGGCCCCGTCGCTGGCCCACAAGGCCGTCGGCTACGGCATGCCCGGCCGCCTGGTCGACGGCAACGACGCGGTCGCCGTCCACCGGGTCCTCTCCGACGCCGTGCGGCACGCGCGTGCGGGCGGCGGCCCCACCCTGGTGGAGGCGATCACGTACCGGATGGACGCGCACACCAACGCCGACGACGCCACCCGCTACCGGGGCGACGCCGAGGTGGAGACCTGGCGCCGGCACGACCCGATCGACCTGCTGGAGCGCGAGCTGACCGCCCGGGGGCTGCTCGACGAGGACGGCGTCCGCGCCGCCCGCGAGGACGCCGAGGCCATGGCCGCCGACCTGCGGGCCCGGATGAACCAGGACCCGGAGCTGGACCCCATGGACCTGTTCGCCCATGTGTACGCCGAACCCACCGCGCAACTGCTGGAACAGCGCGAGCAGTTGCGGGCCGAGCTGGCGGCCGAGGCGGAGGGGGCGCAGCGATGACGACCGTCGCCACCCGCCCGGCCACCATGGCGGGAGCCCTCACGCGTGCGTTGCGCGACGCCATGGCCGCCGACCCGGCCGTGCACGTGCTGGGCGAGGACGTGGGCACGCTCGGCGGGGTCTTCCGGGTCACCGACGGCCTGGCGAAGGAGTTCGGCGAGGACCGCTGCACGGACACCCCGCTGGCCGAGGCCGGCATCCTCGGCACGGCCGTCGGCATGGCGATGTACGGGCTGCGGCCGGTCGTGGAGATGCAGTTCGACGCCTTCGCCTACCCGGCGTTCGAGCAGTTGGTCTCGCACGTGGCCAAGACCCGCAACCGCACGCGCGGGGCGATGTCCCTGCCGCTGACGATCCGCGTCCCCTACGGCGGCGGCATCGGCGGCGTCGAACACCACAGCGACTCCTCCGAGGCGTACTACCTGGCCACCCCCGGCCTGCACGTCGTCACCCCGGCGACGGTCGCCGACGCCTACGGGCTGCTGCGGGCCGCCATCGCCTCCGACGACCCGGTGGTCTTCCTGGAGCCCAAGCGGCTGTACTGGTCGAAGGACGCCTGGAACCCCGAGGACCCGGCGCCCGTCGAACCCTTGGGCCGCGCGGTGGTGCGGCGCTCGGGGCGGAGCGCCACACTCATCACGTACGGGCCGTCCGTACCCGTCTGCCTGGAGGCGGCCGAGGCGGCCCGGACCGAGGGCTGGGACCTGGAGGTGGTCGATCTGCGCTCGCTGGTGCCGTTCGACGACGGGACGGTCTGCGCCTCGGTGCGGCGGACGGGACGCGCGGTCGTCGTCCACGAGTCGGGTTCCTTCGGGGGCCCCGGCGGCGAGATCGCGGCCCGGGTCACCGAGCGCTGCTTCCATCATCTGGAGGCGCCGGTGCTGCGGGTGGCCGGGTTCGACGTGCCGTACCCGCCGCCGATGCTGGAGCGCTACCACCTGCCCGGTGTGGACCGCATCCTTGACGCGGTGGGGCGTCTGCAATGGGAGGCCGGAAGCTGATGGCACAGGTGCTGGAGTTCAAGCTCCCCGACCTCGGGGAGGGGCTCACCGAGGCGGAGATCGTGCGCTGGATGGTCGAGGTCGGCGACGTGGTCGCGGTCGACCAGCCGGTCGTCGAGGTGGAGACGGCCAAGGCGATGGTCGAGGTGCCCTGCCCCTACGGCGGCGTGGTCACCGCCCGCTTCGGCGAGGAGGGCGCGGAACTCCCGGTCGGCGCGCCGCTGCTGACGGTGGCGGTGGGCGAACCGGCGTCGGGTGGCGAGGGCTCGGCCGGTGCCGGGGGGGCGGTGCGTGCCGAGGGGCCGGCGGGCGTCGGGAACTCGGCGGGTGCCGGGGCCCTGGCGGGCGTCGGGAACTCGGCGGGCGCCGCGGGCTCGGCGGGCGCCGACGGCTCGGTCGCGGGCGAGGGCGCGGCACGCGAGGAGGCGCGGGCCGGTGGGGCGCGGGCCGGTGAGGCGCGGGCCGAGGGCTCGGGGAACGTGCTCGTCGGGTACGGCACCTCGCGGGCGCCGGCCCGGCGGCGCAGGGTACGGCCGGGGGAGCCGGCACCGGCCGGGACGTCCGCGGCGGGCTCGGTGCCGCCGGTCTCTTCGCCGTCCACGGCGGGCTCGGTGCCGCCGCCCTCCCGGCCGCCTATGGCACAGGTGGACGGCGGCTCTCGCGGTGCCGACGGGCACGGGCACGGGTCCGTCGCCGAGCGGGCCGACGGGCCCGTGCCCGTCATCTCGCCGCTGGTGCGCAGGCTGGCCCGGGAGAACGGGCTCGACCTGAGCGAACTGACCGGTTCCGGGCCGGACGGGCTGATCCTGCGCGCGGACGTGGAGTACGCGCTGCGTGCCGCCGCCGCGCGGAACCGGACGCTCGCGACCGGCGTCCCCGCGCCGGGGACCGCCCCCGCACCGGAGGCCGCCGGGTCCGCCGGGGTCGCCCGATCTGCTGGGATCACCGGGGCCGACGGGATCTCCGGGGCCGACGGGATCTCCGGGTCCGCCGGGATCACCGGACCCGCCGGTGTGCACAGCGTCTCCGGAGCGCACGGCAGCCCCGACGCCCACGGCGCCCCCGGAGCGCACGGCACCCCCGACGCCCACAGTGCCCCCGGAGCGGACGGCACCTCCGGTGCCGTCCGGGTTCCCCTCAAGGGCGTGCGCGGGGCCATCGCCGACAAGCTGTCCCGCAGCCGGCGGGAGATACCGGACGCGACCACCTGGGTGGACGCCGACGCGACGGAGCTGCTGCGGGCGCGGGCCGCGATGAACGCGGTGGGCGGGCCGAAGATCCCCCTGCTCGCCCTGCTGGCCCGGATCTGCACCGCCGCCCTCGCCCGCTTCCCCGAGCTGAACTCCACGGTCGACCTGGAGGCCAGGGAGATCGTGAAGCTGGACCGCGTCCACCTCGGGTTCGCCGCGCAGACCGACCGGGGCCTGGTGGTGCCGGTCGTCCGGGACGCGCACACCCGGGACGCCGAGTCCCTCGGCGCGGAGTTCGCCCGGCTCACCGAGGCGGCCCGCACCGGGGCGCTGACCCCCGCGGAGGTCACCGGCTCCACCTTCACGCTCAACAACTACGGCGTGTTCGGCGTCGACGGCTCCACCCCGATCATCAACCACCCCGAGGCGGCCATGCTCGGTGTCGGCCGGATCGCCGCCAAGCCCTGGGTGCACGAGGGGGAGCTGGCGGTGCGGCAGGTCGTCCAGTTGTCGCTCACCTTCGACCACCGGGTCTGCGACGGCGGCACCGCGGGCGGCTTCCTGCGGTACGTGGCGGACTGCGTGGAGCAACCGGCCGTCCTGCTGCGCACGTTGTGACCGTACGCCGTGGCGAGCCCGCCGTAATCGCGTGGGCTCCCCCGCGTTCGTAATCGCGTGGGCTCCCCCGCGTTCCCTGTGATCGCCCGGACACGCATACTCGGGGGGTGACCGCCTACCCGCCCCCCGGCACCCCCGGCGCCGGCCCCGACCCGGGGCCGCCCGTCGCGTACGACGCCGTCGTGCTGGCCGGCGGGGCCGCCCGGCGGCTCGGCGGCGCCGACAAGCCCGGCGTCCGCGTGGGCGGGCGGGCCCTGCTCGACCGGGTGCTCACCGCCTGCGCCGACGCCTCGGTCACCGTCGTCGTCGCCGGTCCCCGGCCGACCGTGCGGCCCGTCGTCTGGGCCCGCGAGGAACCGCCGGGCGCCGGACCGCTCGCCGCGCTCGCCGCCGGGCTGCGGCACACGACGGCGCGGTACGTCGTCGTCCTCTCGGCCGACCTGCCGTTCCTGCGCGGACGGACCGTCGGCCGCCTGCTGTCGTCCCTCGCCGCGAGCCCCGCCGACGCGGTGCTGCTCACCGACGCCGACGGCCGCGACCAGCCGCTGGTGGCCGCCTACCGGACGGCCGCCGTGCGCCGCGGGCTCGCCGCGCTGGCCGACGACGGGACCGGGCTCGCCGGGCTGCCGCTGCGGAGACTGACCGCCGGTCTCACGCTCGCCCGCGTCCCCGACGCCGTCGCGTCCTTCGACTGCGACACCTGGGACGACATCGCTACCGCCAGGTCACGGATCAGGGAGCATGGGCACGTGCTGAACGAATGGATCTCCGCCGCCAAGGACGAACTCGGCATCGAACTCGACGTCGACACCAAGGTCCTGCTCGACCTCGCACGCGACGCCGCGCACGGTGTGGCCCGGCCCGCGGCCCCGCTGACCACCTTCCTCGTCGGTTACGCCGCCGGGCGGGCCCAGGGAGGTCCCGAGGCCGTCGCCGAGGCCGCCCGCAAGGCCGCGGCGCTCGCCCTGCGCTGGGCGGCGGAGGCCGAGGGCGCCGAGGGTGCCGGTCCGGGCGGTTCCGCCGGGGGCCGGGCGGACGTGGCCCCCGACGCCACGCCCGACACCCGCCCGGACGCCGGATGACCGCCCGCGCCGGGACCGGCACCGACGCCCACGACCTCGACGTCGAGGAGGCACTCGCCCTCGTGAAGGAGGAGCCCGTTCCTCCCCCGGCCCCGGCCCCCGGTGACGACGGCCCGGCGTCCCCCGGGCAGGCCGGCGGTAGGCCGGAGCGGCACCGCGCCACCCCCTGGCGCGAGGCCCGCGCGATCGCCGCCCGCACCGCCCGGAGCGGCCCCCGCCGTACCCCCGTCTCCATGGGTCTTGAGGCCGCGCTCGGGCTCGCCCTGGCCGCCCCGCTCACCGCCCTCACCGACCTGCCCTCCTTCGACACCTCGGCGATGGACGGCTGGGCGGTCGCCGGACCCGGCCCGTGGGCCGTGCGCGACGAGGGCGTCCTGGCCGGACCCGCCACGCACGCGCCCCTCACCGACGGCGAGGCCGCCCGTATCGCGACCGGCGCCAGGGTCCCCGCCGACACCACGGCCGTCCTCCGCACGGAACACGGCCGCACGGAACACGGCCGCACGGACGCGAACCGCCTGCACGCCCTCCGGGACGTCGTCCCCGGCCAGGACATCCGCCCCCGAGGCCAGGAGTGCCGCACCGGCGACCGGCTTCTGCCGGCCGGGACGACGGTGACCCCGGCCGTGCTGGGGCTCGCGGCGGCGGCCGGGTACGACGCCCTCACCGTCGCCCCCCGCCCGCGCGCCGAGATCCTCGTCCTGGGCGACGAGTTGCTGACCGAGGGGCTGCCCCACGGCGGTCTGATCCGGGACGCGCTCGGCCCGATGCTGCCCTTCTGGCTCCGGGCGCTCGGCGCCGAGGTGACCGCCGTACGCCGCCTCGGTGACGACGCCGAGGCCCTGCACCGGGCGGTCACCGACTCCGACGCCGACGTCCTGCTCACCACCGGCGGCACCGCCGCGGGCCCCCGCGACCACGTCCACCCCACCCTGCGCCGGATCGGCGCCGAACTGCTCGTGGACGGCGTCCAGGTGCGCCCCGGCCACCCGATGCTGCTGGCCCGCCTCCAGGACGGCCGGCACCTCGTCGGACTGCCCGGCAACCCCCTCGCCGCCGTCTCCGGCCTGCTCACCCTCGCCGAGCCCCTGCTGCGCGGCCTCGCCGCCCGGCCGGTCCCGGGGCCGCACGGGAGGCCGCTGCGGGAGGCGGTGCAGGGGCACCCGCACGACACCCGGCTGGTGCCCGTGGTGCTGCGCGGCGGCGGGCCCGTACCGCTGCGCTACAACGGACCGGCCATGCTGCGTGGTATCGCGGCGGCCGATGCGCTGGCCGTGGTCCCCCCCGGCGGGGCACGGGCGGGTCAGGAGGCCGAACTGCTCGGCCTGCCCTGGGCCAGCGGCGGAATCGAAGGGTGTTTCATGTGAAACTTCCGCGCCAGGACGCGATCGCCCGCCAGGCGGACGAGCATCTCGTGACCCACAAGGTGAAACTCCCCAGGAAGATGGTGGAGCACCCGATCCGCCAGGTCGGCAAGCGGCTCTCCATGGCCCTGTTCGTCCTCCTGGCGACCGCGCTGATCGTCTATGTGGACCACGACGGCTACAACGACAACTCCGACGGTTCCGTCGATCTCCTCGACGCCTTCTACTACGCGACCGTCACCCTCTCCACCACCGGATACGGCGACATCACGCCCGTCGGTGACGCCGCCCGGCTGACCAACATCTTCGTCATCACGCCGCTGCGCGTGCTGTTCCTGATCATCCTGGTCGGCACCACCCTGGAGGCGCTCACCGAGCGCACCCGGGAGGAATGGCGACTGACCCGCTGGAGGTCCACCTTGCGCGATCACACCGTCGTCGTCGGCTTCGGCACGAAGGGAAGGTCGGCGCTGAAGACCGTCTGCGCGACCGGTCTGCGCAAGGAGCAGGTCGTCGTGGTCGACCCGAGCGGCAAGGTGATCGACGCCGCGACGGCCGACGGTTTCGCGGGCGTGGTCGGCGACGCGACGCGCAGCGAGGTGCTCAAGCGGGCGGAGGTGCACAAGGCCCGGCAGATCATCATCGCCACCCAGCGCGATGACACGGCCGTGCTGGTCACGCTGACGGCCCGGCAGCTCAACCGCGGCGCCAAGATCGTGGCGGCGGTCCGCGAGGAGGAGAACGCGCCGCTGCTCAAGCAGTCCGGCGCCGACGCCGTGATCACCAGTGCCAGCGCCGCGGGCCGGCTGCTCGGGCTCTCCGTGCTCAGCCCGGCCGCCGGCATGGTGATGGAGGACCTCATCAGCCAGGGCAGCGGCCTCGACATCATCGAACGCCCGGTCATAAAGGCCGAGGTGGGCAAGACCCCGCGCGAGGTCGACGACCTGGTGGTGAGCGTCCTGCGCGGGCACCGGGTGCTCGGGTACGACGATCCGGCGGTCGGCAGGCTGGAGCTGACGGACCGGCTGATCACCATCGTGCGGGCGACACCGGGCAGCCAGGTCGCGCCCGACGCCCGCCCGCTGCCGATGGACTGAGACCTCGGTGACCAGGCGGCCTCCCCGGCCGGCGGCGGCGTCCGCGGGCTCCGGGGCGGCGGGGGGAGTAGCGTCCCCCTCATGCATGCGATCACGATTCCCGAACCCGGAGGCCCCGAGGCACTGGTCTGGGCCGAGGTCCCCGATCCGGTGCCCGGCGAGGGCGAGGTCCTGGTCGAGGTGACGGCCAGCGCCGTCAACCGGGCTGACATCATGCAGCGCCAGGGCTACTACGACCCGCCGCCCGGCGCCCCCGCCTACCCCGGCCTGGAGTGTGCGGGCCGGATCACCGCGCTCGGCCCCGGCGTGACCGGCTGGAACGTCGGCGACGAGGTGTGCGCGCTGCTCGGCGGCGGCGGTTACGCGGAGAAGGTCGCCGTCCCGGCCGGCCAGCTCCTGCCGCTGCCCCAGGGCATCGGCGTCAAGGAGGCGGCGGCGCTGCCCGAGGTGGTCTGCACGGTCTGGTCGAACGTGTTCATGGTCGCCCACCTCCGTCCCGGCGAGACCCTGCTGGTGCACGGCGGTTCCAGCGGCATCGGCACCATGGCGATCCAGTTGGCCAAGGCGCTGGGCGCCAGGGTCGCCGTGACCGCGGGCACCAAGGAGAAGCTGGAGCGCTGCGCCGAGCTGGGCGCCGACATCCTGATCAACTACCGGGAGCAGGACTTCGTCGCCGAGATCGCGGAGGCCACGGACGGCGCCGGCGCCGATGTCATCCTCGACAACATGGGCGCCAAGTACCTCGACCGCAACGTCCAGGCGCTGGCCGTCAACGGCCGGCTGGCGATCATCGGCATGCAGGGCGGCACCAAGGGCGAGCTGAACATCGGCGCCCTGCTCGCCAAGCGGGGCGCGGTCAGCGCGACCTCGCTGCGGGCCCGCCCGGCGCGGGAGAAGGCGGCCATCGTGGCGGCCGTGCGCGAGCATGTCTGGCCGCTGTTCGGGGACGGTCACCTCCGGCCGGTCGTCGACCGGGAGATGCCGATGAGCGAGGCCGCCGCCGCCCACCGGGTGGTGGAGGAGAGCGGGCACATCGGCAAGGTGCTCCTGGTCACCGCGTAGCACCGGGTCCGGGCCCGCCGCGGTCACGGCCGGCCGCGGCGGAGCCGGAGCCCGGCGAAGGCGAGGGCGAGCCCGAGGCCCATGAGCACCAGCCCGGTGCCGAGCGGCAGCACCCGCAGCACCGGCTCGGGCCCGGCCCGGGGCACGGTCCGCGGACCGCGCTCCGGCGCCGGCGAGGACGGCACCGCGGCGGTCCGCCCGGCCCCCGCCGAGGTCCGCACGTCCCTGGGCGGTACGTCGTGCAGCGGTACGTCCCCGCCGCCGCGCTCCTCCACCGGGCGGGCGGCCTCCTCAGCCGGCGTCTCCCGCCGTCCGGGCCGCTGCCGCCCCTCCCCGGCCCGGCTCCCGGCCCGGGACGGCTCATCGGCGGAGGCGGCGGCGGACGGGGACCCGGAGGCGGCCCTCGACCCGGCCGCCGAGGCGGAGGAAGAGGGAGAGGGAGAGGAAGAAGGGGACGCGGGACCGGAGGCGGAAGGGACGCCGGGAGCGCTCGGCCGCCCCGAGGCCGGAGAAGAGGGTGCGGCCGCCTCCCCCGGTGGCGGCGCGGACGCGCCGTACGCGTGCGGCGACAGCAGCACGACCGCCGCCAGGACACCCGCCGGCCCCGTCGCGCCCAGGGTGCGTAGCCATCGAGTCACGGAACAAGCCTCCCGCTCCCGGACCGTTCCGGCATTCCGGGCGCCGCCGTACGCGGTGGACCGGGCTTGTGCGGGGGCGCCGCCCAGGTAGGGAGCACCCGTACGAGACAATGGACGGTATGGAGATGCCGAGGAACGACAGGTCGTCGGAGAACCCCCAGATCCTGGTCGTCGGCCAGGACGGTATGGCGCTGAGCGGCGGTGACGGGGACGAGGACTCCCGTGAGACCCCGGTGACGGAGCAGGTCGAGCAGCCCGCGAAGGTCATGCGGATCGGCAGCATGATCAAACAGCTCTTGGAGGAGGTGCGCGCCGCTCCCCTGGACGACGCGAGCCGGGCCCGGCTGAAGGAGATCCACGCCAGCTCGGTGAAGGAGCTGGAGGACGGTCTCGCGCCGGAGCTGGTCGAGGAGCTGGAGCGGCTCTCGCTGCCCTTCACGGAGGAGTCGACGCCGAGCGACGCGGAGCTGCGGATCGCGCAGGCCCAGTTGGTGGGCTGGCTGGAGGGCCTGTTCCACGGCATCCAGACCACGCTGTTCGCCCAGCAGATGGCCGCCCGCGCCCAGTTGGAGCAGATGCGCCGCGCCCTGCCGCCGGGCATGACCGGGGACGGCGACGACGGCCAGGGTCTCGGCGGCCGCTCGGGCGGCCCGTACCTCTAGGGGACCCGCCCGGCGGGCGTCCCACCGAACCGGAGGGCCCGGCAGCTCAGGCTGCCGGGCCCCGATGTCTTCCGCGGGCGGTCAGGCGGGGTTGCCGGTCGAGACCTTGAGCTGGATCTGCGGCATGTCCTTGGGGTCGACATCGGTGCCGGCGGCCGGGAACTGGTCCATGACCGAGCCCTCGCCGTACGTGTTCTCGTCGACGTCGACGATCTCCATCGTCCACCCGGCGGCCTGGAAGCACTCCTTCACCGAGCCGATGTACTTGAAGCCGAAGTCCGGGACCCGGATCTTGTCGGGGTCGTTGTACGACTCGTCCGGCTCCGTGCACTCCTCTTTGTCGATCTTCTTGCTGGTGTCCGGGCCGCGGTAGCCCGCGACCTGGGAGGGCGAGGCCGAGGCGCCGGCCGTGCCGCTGCCGCCGCCGCCCTCCGGGTCCTTGTCGCCGCCGTTCATCATCAGCGCCGCGACCAGACCGCCCACGGCCAGCAGGGCGACCAGGACGGAGCCGATCACGACGGGCCGGTTGCTCTTCCCGGCGCCCGAGGGGCCCGCCGCCGGGGCGGACGGAGTGAGGTCGTAGGGCGGCGGCGTTTGATGCGCCGCGTACCCCGGGGCCGGGCTCGGCGCCGGGTAGCCGCCCTGCTGCGGATAGCCGTACGCCGGGGCGGGCGTGGCCGGCGGCGGGGTGCCGTAAGGGTTCGGGGTGTAGGGCGTCTGTATACCGCCCTGGGGGGCCGGGCCGGACCGGTCGACGGGCGGGAAGACCGCGGAGCCGACGCCCGCGCCGCTGGGCGTGGGCGCGTCCGGCACGATGTTCGGCGCGGCGGGCCGGAGCGACTGGGCGACGCGCAGGCACTCGTCGCGCATGGCGACCGCGCTCGGGAAACGCTCGTTCGGGTTCTTCTTCAGGGCGCGGGCCAGCAGCGCGTCCACGGCCGGCGGCAGCGACCGGTTGATCGAGGAGGGCGCCGGCGGCTCCTCCTGGACGTGCGCGTACGCGATGGCCAGCGGCGAGTCGGCGTCGAAGGGCAGCCGCCCGGTGACCAACTGGAAGAGCATGATCCCGACCGAGTACAGGTCGGAGCGGGCGTCCACGCCCCGGCCCAGCGCCTGCTCGGGCGAGAGGTACTGGGGGGTGCCGACGACCATGCCGGTCTGCGTCATCGAGGTGACCCCGGACTGCATGGCCCGCGCGATGCCGAAGTCCATGACCTTGATCACACCGCGCTTGGTCATCATCACGTTGCCCGGCTTGATGTCCCGGTGGACCAGCCCCATCTCATGGCTGATCTCCAGCGCGGCGAGCACATCCACGGTGATCTTCAGGGCCTTGTCGGCGGGCATCGCGCCGTACTGCCGCACGTCCTCGTCGAGGACCGAGCCGAGCGGGCGGCCGTCGATGTACTCCATGACGATGTACGGCGTCGTCATGCCGTCGACCTCGTCCTCGCCGGTGTCGAAGACCGAGACGATGTTGGTGTGCGTCAGCCGCGCGACGGCCTGTGCCTCGCGGCGGAACCGCTCGCGGAACGCCTGCTCGCGGCCCAGCTCGGTGTGCAGGGTCTTGATGGCGACCTGGCGGTCGAGCACGGAGTCGTGGGCGAGGTGCACCGAGGCCATGCCGCCCTCGCCGAGCAGGTCGCGCAGCCGGTAGCGGCCACCGGCCAGCGCTCGTCCCGCGTACCGGTTCCGCGCGCCGTCCTGGCTCATGATGTCCGCTCCCCCGCCCGGCTTCACCGGAGCCGGCACCCGTACCTGGCCGGGCGCCGGTCGAATGTCTTGATCCAACCTGCTATTCCCGGCCAAGTCTGCCCGAGGGCACTGACACGTCAAGCGCGGTGCCCGTTCCGTGACCGTACGCGAAAGAAGCGTCGCGGAAGCGTTACAGCGGGCGTACGGCCGGTGCACAGAATTTGCACGACAGTACGGAACCAGGGTTTCATGACCGGTCCGTCTCGTGCCGGTCCCGGCGCCCATCTCGGACCGGAGGCTTGCGCGGAGGCTGTAGCGTGGCCGACGGAGACCGTAACAACACCGCGCGCACCGCGGGCAGAAACGACGGCGAGGACTGATGGCACAGCAGCAGCGCGCTCAGGGCCCGTCCGACCCCGAGGCGACTGGCGGCGGTATGTCGGACGCGCCGGACACCTGGGGGAACGGTGGGCTGGTCGGCGACGGCCGGTACCGGCTGACCCGCAGACTCGGGCGGGGCGGCATGGCCGAGGTGTTCGCCGCCGAGGACGTCCGCCTCGGGCGCACCGTGGCGGTCAAACTGCTGCGCGCGGACCTCGCCGAGGACCCGGTCTCCAAGGCGCGCTTCACCCGCGAGGCCCAGTCCGTGGCGGGCCTGAACCACCACGCGATCGTCGCCGTGTACGACTCCGGCGAGGACGTCGTCGGCGGCCAGTCCGTGCCGTACATCGTGATGGAGATCGTCGAGGGACGCACCATCCGCGACCTCCTGCTGAACGCCGAGGCGCCCGGCCCCGAGCAGGCGCTGATCATCGTCTCCGGGGTCCTGGAGGCGCTGGCCTACTCCCACCAGCACGGCATCGTGCACCGCGACATCAAGCCGGCCAACGTCATCATCACCAACAGCGGCGCGGTGAAGGTGATGGACTTCGGCATCGCCCGCGCCCTGCACGGCGCGTCCACCACGATGACGCAGACCGGCATGGTCATGGGCACCCCGCAGTACCTCTCCCCGGAGCAGGCCCTCGGCAAGGCCGTCGACCACCGCTCCGACCTGTACGCCACCGGCTGCCTGCTCTACGAACTCCTCGCGCTGCGGCCGCCGTTCACCGGCGAGACCCCGCTGTCGGTGGTCTACCAGCACGTCCAGGACATCCCCACGCCCCCGTCCGAGGTCTCCGACGCCGTCCCGCCGGAGCTGGACGGCCTCGTCATGCGCTCGCTGGCCAAGGAGCCCGACGACCGCTTCCAGACCGCCGAGGAGATGCGCGGCCTGGTCCAGTACGGCCTGCAGATGCTGTACGAGCAGGGCGGCCACACCGGCACCTGGAACACCGGCCCGGTCGGCACGCCCGACGGCCGGCACACCCCGGCGGCCGGGCTGGCGGGCACCACCGTGCTGCCCCACTCCGACCAGGGCGCGGGCACCACGCAGATCCCGCAGCAGGTGCTGCCCACCGGGTACGGCGGCGGTGACGACGGCGGCTTCGAGGGCCACGGCAACCGGGGCAGCGGCCGGGGCAAGCTGTGGATTCTCGCGGTGCTCGCGGTGATCGCCATCGCGGCGGGCGTCGCGCTGGCGCTGAACAACGGCGAGAGCGGCGGCGGGGCCGACCCCGAGACCACCAAGTCGCCGTCCGTGACGCACAGCACCAAGGACGACGAGCCGAGTTCCTCGCCGTCCGACGAGAAGACGGACGAGGCCACCGACCCGGAGACCGAGCAGGGCAGCGGCGGCGGCACCGGCGGCGACTGGACGCCGGAGTACACGCCGTCGTACCGGCAGACCCAGGAGACCACGCAGGAGGCGTCCCCGGACCCGACCGGCGAGGAGACGCCGGTGGACCCGCCGTCCGACGAGCCGACCGGCGAGGAGACCTCCGGCGGCGGCCAGTCCACGCCCCCGGCGACCGGCGGCGACAACGGCAACGGCGGTGGCGGCGGCGAGGAGGACGACGGCGGCACCGCCGTCGGCGCCGACAACGGCGGCGCCGGGGGCTGAGCGAGGCGCACGTCGGGCGTCCGGCGGCGTCCGGTCCACGCGCACGGGCCGGGGGGGGGCGGGCGTCTCACTCCACGAACGTCCCGCACACCGCCTCGTACTCCCGGGTCCACCACACGGCAAGCGCGGACGCCGCCGGGAACTGCGGGTCCGCGCGCCGGTCGCCGCGCTCGTAGTGCCAGCGCAGCATCCAGAAGTCGTTGAGCCGCTCCCACCACACCCGGTGCACGGCCGCCGCGAGCTGCGCGACCGTCGCCCCGGCGGTACGCCGGTACGCGCGTGCGTAGGCGCGCACCCTCGGCAGGTCCAGGGCGCCGTCGGGCCGGACGAAGAAGATCGCGGCGGCGCGTACCGCCTCCTCGGCGCGCGGACGCACGCCCAGCTTGTCCCAGTCCACGATGGCGGCCGGGGCATCGCCCTTGTAGAGCAGGTTGTACGGGTGGAAGTCCCCGTGCACCCAGCCCACCGCGCCGCCGCGCGGGGGACGCCGGCCGGCGTGGCGTTCCAGCAGCGCGCGCCGCTCCAGGAGGCGGTGGCGGGCGAGCGCGTCGAAGGAGTCGGCGGGCCGGTGCCGGCGGACGCGGGCGAGCAGGTCGTCGATGAGGGTGAAGGTGGCGGCGGGGTCGGCGCTGCCGGCCGGGTCGGCGTCCGGGGCGTCCGCCGCGCGTGCGGCGCCGGTCCGTGAGTGGGCCGGCATCACCCGCTCCAGCCCGGCGTGCACGAGCCCCAGCAGTGCGCCCAGGCGTGCGCACTGGCGCACGGTGAGCTGGCCGCCGTGGCGGTGCCGGCCGTCGATCCAGGGGTGCAGCGCGTAGCTGTGGCCGCCGATCACCACGACGGTGCGCCCGTCCCGGTCCGGCAGCGGCGGGGCGACGGGGACGCCGAGGCGGGCCAGGCGCCGGGTGGCCCGGTGCTGGCGGGCGATGGCGGCCGGGGCGGCGGTCTCGGGGTCGAAGTGGTGCTTGAGGAAGTAGCGGCCGCGTGTGGTGCGCAGGCGGTAGCCCCGGTTGAGCAGCCCCTGGTCGACGGGCTCGCAGGAGAGCGCGGAACCGGCGCGGTACTGGCTCAGCAGGACGCGCAGCGGGGGCGTGCGGGGCACGGGGGGTGGTACACGTAAGGGCGGCACGCCGCAGATGGTAGGGCACGGGAAGCGGCCGTGAGCTGGGCGTTGTCACAGACAGTCGCCCACGGTCGCTTCCGGTCACCAGCAGTCGCCGAGAGCCGTCGGGAGCCGTCGGCAGTCGCCGGGAGCAGCCGGACGTCGCTGAGGGCCGCCGGAAGTCGCCGGGAGCCGCGAGGGCCGCCGGCCCGGCGAAGGCGCGGAGGTCAGCGCTTCTCGGCCTGCATCCGTGCCACGTACGCGGCCGCCTGGGAACGGCGCTGCATGCCGAGTTTGGACAGCAGGCTCGACACGTAATTCTTGATCGTCTTTTCGGCGAGATGGAGCCGCTCGCCGATCGCGCGGTTGGTCAGCCCCTCGCCGATCAGGTCCAGGATGCGGCGCTCCTGCTCGGTGAGGCGGGCGAGCCGCTCGTCCGGACCGGGGCCGGCGGCGCCGTCGCGCAGCCTCTGGAGCACCCGCGCGGTGGCCACCGGGTCCAGCAGCGACCTGCCCGCGGCGACGTCCCGCACGGCGGCCAGCAGCTCGCCGCCCCGGATGTCCTTCAGGACGTACCCCGAGGCACCGGCCATGATCGCGTCGAAGAGGGCCTCGTCGTCGGCGAAGGAGGTCAGCATCAGACAGCGCACCGACTCGTCCCGGGCGCGGATCTCCCGGCAGACCTCGACCCCGCTGCCGTCCGGCAGCCGCACGTCCAGCACCGCCACGTCCGGGCGGGCGGCCGGGACCCGGGCCAGCGCGTCGGCCGCCGTACCGGCCTCGCCGACCACCTCGATGCCGTCCTCGCCGGCCAGCAATTCGTGCACGCCCCGACGGACGACCTCATGGTCATCGAGAAGGAAAACCCTGATATTTCCGTCATCGTGCACGGAGTCAGTCTCCCACACGAACTCTTCCCGCGCCCGGCCCGCCCGGGATAACGTGCCGTTGTTCCGGCCCCCTGCGAGGCTGTGACCAGTAACTGTTCCCGACTTTCGCGATTTACTTGGAAACCCAAGTAAAAACGCAGGTCAGGAGGGGTTTCACAGAAATGTGGAGCACTGGGTAACGTGCTTTTTGCAGGACGCTCGCCGGGGCGCCTGTCACGCCTGTCTCCCGGTCGGGACGCACCCACCCCGTGTGCCCCGGCGGACGACAGGTGAGCCGCACTGGCTCCCGGCGAACCCGGGGGCTGGACCGACGGAGGAGCACACGTGACCGTGGAGAGCACTGCCGCGCACAAACCGCGACGCAGCGCCGGAGGCAAAACCGGGGGCACCGGTACGAAGGCGACCGGCACCACCGGCACCAAAGGCACCACCCGCAGCACCACTCGCACCACCAGCACCACCCGCACCGCCAGGACGAGCGCCGACCCGCAGCTCGTCCAGTTGCTGACGCCCGAGGGCGAGCGCGTCGAGGACCCCGAGTACGCCCCGTACGTCGACGGCATCACCCCCGAGGACCTGCGCGGCCTGTACCGGGACATGGTGCTCACCCGGCGCTTCGACGCCGAGGCCACCGCGCTCCAGCGCCAGGGCGAGCTGGGCCTGTGGGCCTCGCTGCTCGGCCAGGAGGCCGCCCAGATCGGTTCCGGGCGGGCCACCCGCGGGGACGACTACGTCTTCCCGACCTACCGCGAGCACGGCGTCGCCTGGTGCCGCGGGGTCGACCCGACCAACCTGCTCGGCATGTTCCGCGGCGTCAACAACGGCGGCTGGGACCCGAACAGCAACAACTTCCACCTCTACACGATCGTCATCGGCTCGCAGGCCCTGCACGCCACCGGCTACGCCATGGGCATCACCATGGACGGCGCCGACTCGGCCGTGATCGCCTACTTCGGCGACGGGGCCTCCAGCCAGGGCGACGTCAACGAGGCGTTCAACTTCGCGGCGGTCTACAACGCGCCCGTGGTGTTCTTCTGCCAGAACAACCAGTGGGCGATCTCGGAGTCCAACGAGAAGCAGACCCGCGTGCCGCTCTACCAGCGCGCCCAGGGCTTCGGCTTCCCCGGCGTCCGGGTCGACGGCAACGACGTGCTGGCCTGCCTCGCCGTCACCCGCTGGGCCCTGGAGCGGGCCCGCCGCGGCGAGGGACCCGCGCTGATCGAGGCGTTCACCTACCGCATGGGCGCCCACACCACCTCCGACGACCCCTCCCGCTACCGCCACGACGACGAGCGGATCGCCTGGGAGGCGAAGGACCCGATCCTGCGGCTGCGCCGCCACCTGGAAGCCGCGAACCACGCGGACGAGGGGTTCTTCGGGGAACTGGAGGCGGAGAGCGAGGCGTTGGGCAAGCGAGTGCGCGAAGTGGTCCGGGCCATGCCGGACCCGGACCGGTTCGCTCTCTTCGAGCACGCGTACGCGGACGGGCACGCGCTCGTCGACGAGGAGCGGGCCCAGTTCGCCGCCTACCAGGCGTCGTTCGCGGACGCAGAAGGGGGTCAGTGAGATGGCGGAGAAGATGGCTCTGGCCAAGGCGATCACCGAGTCGCTGCGGCACGCCCTGGAGACCGACCCCAAGGTCCTGGTCATGGGCGAGGACGTCGGCAAGCTCGGCGGCGTCTTCCGCGTCACCGACGGTCTCCAGAAGGACTTCGGGGAGAACCGCGTCATCGACACCCCGCTCGCCGAGTCCGGCATCGTCGGCACGGCGATCGGCCTCGCCCTGCGCGGCTACCGGCCGGTGGTGGAGATCCAGTTCGACGGCTTCGTCTTCCCGGCGTACGACCAGATCGTCACGCAGTTGGCGAAGATGCACGCCCGCGCGCTCGGCAAGGTCAAGATGCCCGTCGTCGTGCGCATCCCCTACGGCGGCGGCATCGGCGCGGTGGAGCACCACTCCGAGTCCCCCGAGGCGCTGTTCGCGCACGTGGCGGGCCTGAAGGTGGTCAGCCCCTCGGACGCCTCCGACGCGTACTGGATGATGCAGCAGGCCATCCAGAGCGACGACCCGGTGATCTTCTTCGAGCCCAAGCGGCGCTACTGGGACAAGGGCGAGGTCGACCCCGAGGCGATCCCCGGCCCGCTGCACGCCGCGCGGGTGGTGCGCGAGGGCACCGACCTCACGCTGGCCGCGTACGGCCCGATGGTCAAGCTCTGCCGGGAGGTCGCGGACGCCGCGGCCGAGGAGGGCCGGTCCCTGGAGATCGTGGACCTGCGGTCGATCTCGCCGGTCGACTTCGACACCCTCCAGGCGTCGGTGGAGAAGACCCGCCGCCTGGTCGTGGTGCACGAGGCACCGGTGTTCTTCGGCTCGGGCGGGGAGATCGCCGCGCGGATCACCGAGCGCAGCTTCTACCACCTGGAGGCCCCGGTGCTCAGGGTCGGCGGCTATCACGCCCCGTACCCGCCGGCGCGTCTGGAGGAGGAGTACCTGCCCGACCTGGACCGGGTGCTGGATGCCGTCGACCGCTCGCTGGCGTACTGAGGAGAGGGCCGTGACGACGATGACGGAAGGGTCCGTACGCGAGTTCAAGATGCCCGACGTGGGCGAGGGACTCACCGAGGCGGAGATCCTCAAGTGGTACGTCCAGGTCGGTGACCGGGTCACCGACGGCCAGGTGGTGTGCGAGGTCGAGACGGCGAAGGCCGCCGTCGAGCTGCCCATCCCCTACGACGGCGTGGTCCGCGAGCTGCGCTTCGCCGAGGGCACCACGGTCGACGTGGGCACGCCCATCATCACGGTGGACGTGGGAGGCGGCGCCGCCCCGGCGGCCCCCGCCGCCTCCGCCGTACCGGAGCAGGCCGCCGGGGCCGGGTCCGGGGCCGGGTCCGAGGCCGGGTCCGGCGAGGAGGCGAAGCCCGCGGGCCGCCAGCCGGTGCTGGTCGGCTACGGGGTGGCGACCTCCTCCACCCGCCGCCGCCCCCGCCGGACCGCGGAGCCCGCCCCCGCCCCGGAGGCCGCCGCCGCGGTCCACTCCGAGCTGAACGGCCACGGGCCCGCCCAGGCCCCGCGGGAACGCCCCCTGGCCAAGCCCCCCGTACGCAAGCTCGCCAAGGACCTGGGCGTCGACCTGGCCACGGTCACCCCGACCGGCCCGGACGGGATCGTCACCCGCGAGGACGTGCACGCGGCCGCCGCTCCCCGGCCGGCCGCGGAGCCGGTGACCGGGCCGGAGTCCGGGGCCCCGGCGAGCCCGGCGCCCGCGTCCGCGTCCGCGCCGGTGTCGTACGACCCCGCCCGGGAGACCCGTGTCCCGGTCAAGGGCGTCCGCAAGGCGACGGCGGCGGCGATGGTCTCCTCGGCGTTCACCGCGCCGCACGTCACGGAGTTCGTGACGGTCGACGTGACCCGCACCATGAAGCTGGTCGAGGAGCTGCGGCAGGACAAGGAGTTCGCGGGCCTGCGGGTGAACCCGCTGCTGCTGATCGCCAAGGCCCTGCTGGTGGCGATCCGGCGGCACCCGGAGATCAACGCCTCCTGGGACGAGGCCGCCCAGGAGATCGTGGTCAAGCACTACGTCAACCTGGGCATCGCCGCGGCCACCCCCCGGGGCCTGCTGGTGCCCAACATCAAGGACGCGCACGCCAAGACGCTGCCCGAGCTGGCCGAGGCGCTCGGTGAGCTGGTGTCGAC
This sequence comes from Streptomyces sp. NPDC000134, assembly GCF_042899225.1. Taxonomy (NCBI): domain Bacteria; kingdom Bacillati; phylum Actinomycetota; class Actinomycetes; order Kitasatosporales; family Streptomycetaceae; genus Streptomyces; species Streptomyces sp. NPDC000134. Next base: position 146,180 of record NZ_JBIAZN010000012.1, on the reverse strand, counting down.
CGCGCGGGAGGGCAGGACCTCCCCGGCGGCGATGCAGGGCGGCACGGTGACCATCACCAACGTGGGCGTCTTCGGCGTCGACACCGGCACGCCGATCCTCAACCCCGGCGAGTCGGCGATCCTCGCGGTCGGCGCGATCAAGCCCCAGCCGTGGGTGCACAAGGGCAAGGTGAAGCCCCGTCAGGTCACCACGCTGGCGCTGAGCTTCGACCACCGGCTGGTCGACGGGGAGCTGGGCTCGAAGGTGCTCGCCGATGTCGCGGCCGTCCTGGAGCAGCCCAAGCGGCTCATCACCTGGGCGTGAACGGGGGAGGCGGTCCACCCGGTTCGGGTGGACCGCCTCCGCCGTTCGGCGCGGGTCGTCGGACTCCGCGTCAGATCTTGCCGAAGCCGTAGTTCATCAGCTTCTTCGCGTCCGTGGTGCGCTGGGTGGACGACGAGGAGGCGAGCACGGTGCCGATGACCGTCTTGCCGTTCCGGGTGGCGGCGAAGACCAGGCAGTACTTGGCCTCCGGGCCGGAGCCCGTCTTCACGCCGATGGTGCCGCTGTAGCTGCCGAGCAGCGTGTTGGTGTTGGTCCAGGGCGCCATGGTGCGGGTGCCGCCGCTCTTGGTGACCGTCTTGGCCGTGTACTTCGTGGTCTTGACGATCGAGCGGAAGGTCGGGCTCTTCATCGCGCTGCTGGCGATCTTCGTCAGGTCGCGCGGCGTGGAGTAGTTGCTGCCGTTGCCGATGCCGTCGAACGAGTCGAAGTGGGTGTTCTTCAGACCCAGGCTCTTCGCGGCGGCGTTCATCTTGCCGATGAACGACTTCACCCGCGCCGAACGCGTCGAGCCCTTGCCGAACTTGTCGGCGAGCGCGTACGCGGCGTCGCAGCCGGAGGGCAGCATCAGCCCGTACAGCAACTGCTTGACGGTGACCTTGTCGCCCACGATCAGCCGGGCGGACGAGGCGTTCTTCGACACGATGTAGTCGCTGTACGCCTTCTGGATCGTGACCTTGCTGCTGAGGTTCAGGTTCGACTGCGCGAGCACGACCTTCGCCGTCATGATCTTGGTGGTGGAACCGGTGGAGCGCCGGGTGTCCGCGGCCTTGGTGTAGAGCGACTTGCCGTTCGCGTTGTTCATCACGTAGCCGCCCTTGGCCACGATGCTGGGCGCGGTGGCGGCCTGCGCGGGCGCCGTCGAGAGGGCGCCGGTGGCGAGCACGGCCCCGGTGGTCATGGCGACGGCGGCGGCCCTGCGGACCCGAATGCCGTGAATGGCGATGTTCAAGTTGAATACCCCGATTATGTCGAATGCCCCTGCGGCGCGGCCTGGTTGAGCTCAAGACAGCATGGGGCCGCGTGTGTTCGACTCGTCAAGGGGGTGGATGGTTGTACTGATGCGGAAGAAGTTTCACGGGGCGGTCCGCATCGCGGACGGGGGACATCATGCGTCTCTGTTGTATCTATCCTGTGGGCATGACCTTGTTCGTGAAGCAGCCACCCGCCGCCGACCGCGTCTACACCCATGTCAAACAGGGCGTCCTGGAGCGCCGCTACGAAGGCGGCACCCTGCTCACGGAGGGCGAACTCGCCGAGGCCGTGGGCGTCTCCCGCACCCCGGTGCGCGAGGCGCTGCTGAGGCTGGAGGTCGAGGGCCTGATCCGGCTCTACCCGAAGAAGGGCGCCCTGGTGCTGCCGGTCTCCGCCCAGGAGATCGCGGACGTGGTGGAGACCCGGCTGCTCGTCGAGGAGCACGCGGCCCGCAAGGCCGTACCCGCCCCGCCCGGACTGATCGAACGGCTGGCGGGGCTGCTGGCCCGGCAGCGCGAGCAGGCCGCCGCCGGCGACTTCGCGGCCGCCGCCGTCACCGACCGCTGCTTCCACGCCGAGATCGTGCGCAGCGGCGGCAACGAGATCCTCTCCCGTCTCTACGACCAGCTCCGCGACCGGCAGTTGCGTATGGGCGTCGCCGTCATGCACTCCCATCCCGACCGGATCGCCAAGACCCTCGCCGAGCACGGGGAGATCCTCGACGCGCTGCGCGCCGGGGACGCGGAGGCCGCCGTCGCCGTGGTGCGGCGGCACGTCGGCTGGTTCTCGCACCTGGCCCGGGGGGAGGTCCGATGAGCACCGCCGCCGGCCTCCCCGGCGACCCGCTCCCGCAGGGGGCGCCTCCGGGCGGGCGGCGCGCCGTCGCCGTCTGGGGCGTCGGCGTCGCCGTCTACTTCGTCGCCGTCATCTTCCGTACGTCCCTCGGGGTCGCCGGACTCGACGCCGCCGACCGCTTCCACGTGGGCGCCTCCGCGCTGTCGACCTTCTCCATCCTCCAGTTGCTGGTCTACGCGGGGATGCAGATACCCGTCGGCCTGCTCGTCGACCGGCTCGGCACCAAGAAGGTGCTGGGCATCGGCGTGGTCCTGTTCACCCTCGGCCAGCTCGGCTTCGCGTTCTCCCCGTCGTACGGCACGGCGCTGCTCTCCCGGGCGCTGCTGGGCTGCGGTGACGCGATGACCTTCATCAGCGTGCTGCGGCTGGGCAGCCGCTGGTTCCCGGCCCGGCGCGGGCCGATGGTCGCGCAGTTGGCCGGGCTGGTGGGCATGGCGGGCAACCTCGTCTCGACCCTGGTCATCGCCAGGCTGCTGCACGGCATCGGCTGGACGGCGGCGTTCGCGGGCAGCGCGCTCGCCGGGGTCGTCGTCCTGGTGCTGCTGCTCCTCTTCCTGAAGGACCACCCCGAGGGCCAGGCGCCGCCGGCGTCGCGGCACCAGGGCGCGGCGTACGTGCGGCGGCAGATCGCGGAGTCCTGGCGGGAGCCGGGGACGCGGCTCGGGATGTGGGTGCACTTCACCACCCAGTTCCCGGCGATGGTGTTCCTGCTGCTGTGGGGCATGCCGTTCCTGGTCGAGGCGCAGGGCCTGTCCCGGGCCACCGCCGGTGGCCTGCTCACCCTGGTGGTGCTCTCCAACATGTTCGTCGGCCTGGTGTACGGCCAGGTCGTCGCCCGGCACCAGGGGGCGCGGCTGCCGCTGGCGCTCGGCACGGTGGCGGCGTCGGCGCTGCTGTGGGCGGCGACGCTGGCGTATCCGGGCGAGCACGCGCCGATGTGGCTGCTGATCGTGCTCTGCGCGGTGCTGGGGGCGTGCGGCCCGGCGTCGATGATCGGGTTCGACTTCTCCCGGCCGGCCAATCCGCCGGAGCGGCAGGGGACGGCGTCCGGCATCACCAACATGGGCGGCTTCGTGGCGTCCATGACGACGCTGCTGGCGATCGGGGTGCTGCTGGACGCGACCGGGGACGACTACGTCACCGCTTTCTCCTCGGTGTTCGTGCTCCAGGCCGTGGGGGTCGGTCAGATACTGCGGCTGCGGCGGCGGGCGGCCCGGCGGGAGCGCGAGCGGCTGGTGGCCAGCCGGGTGGAGACGGTGCACGTGCCGGTGTAGGCGGACCGGCCCGGACCCGCCCGCCCCGGGGCGTGGGTGGGCGCGGGCGCCCCGGGCCGCTCCGGCGCCGGGGGAGGCGCCACCGCCCGCGGCTAGGGCGTCACCGTGAAGTGCCGCAGGATCGCCGCGCCCAGGTCCGGGTCGCCCTCCGTCTTCACCCGGTCCGAGACCGCGTCCACCGTCACCCGGCCGCAGGCCAGACGGACGTACGTCTCCCAGTCGAGGGTGAGGGTGGCGGCCGGGCCGAGCGCCGGGGCCGTCTCCAGGGTGCCGCGGCCCTGGATGTCGACGCGGATGGTGCGCAGGAACTCGACCGGGCCGTGCACGTCGAAGACGACGGCCGAGCTGCGGGGGGCGTCCGCCTCCTCGGCGACGACGCGCGGGAGCTCGGCGAGCAGCACGTCACGGGCGACGTACGCGCCGGGGGAGTCGAGGTTGCCGGGGCGGCCGACGGCGGTGCGCAGGTCCTGCTCGTGCACCCACACGTCGAAGGCGTGCCGGCGCATGGACTCCTCCAGGGTCAGCTCGGTGCCGAGCGGGCCGCGGACCTTGGTGCCGGGGTCGCGGGAGTCGTTGCGCAGTTGCCGGTTCCGCCGGATGATCATGTACTCCAGCTCGGAGGTCATCTCGGGCGCCGTGTGGTGGCGGCGCACGTCGACCTGCATCTCCATGTAGCGCTGGTGGTCGTTGGTGACGTGGAACAGGTCGCGCGGGAGCGTGTGGATGGGCCGGGGGTCGCCGAGCATCTCCGAGTCGAGGCCGATGACATGCGAGATGATGTCCCGCACCGACCAGCCGGGGCACGGCGTCCGGCGGTTCCACTCTGCGTCCACGAGCGACTGGGCCAGCTCGGATATCGCCTCGATGGAGTGAGTCCAGGCGTCGGCGTAGGGCTGGAGGGTGGGATGCAGACTCACGGAACGGGACCCCTCGGCGGTCGGTACACGGGCGGTTGTGGCGGCGTTGCCAGTGGGAGGTGGCTGCGGTCGGCGGCGATTCGGCGGGCGTCTTGGAACGCTAAGTTACGCTGCTGTGCGGCACCCCGGCAGTGCTTTCGTGTGACGATCGTAGGCCCGTGTTGACGGCTCGAATGCCAGGACGGTGGTAGTGTGCGCGCCTCTTTGATCCAAATCGCCGTGAACGAGGACGAATCAGCCGAAGCGCGTCGCCGCAGGGCGGCGTCGCTGGTGGTGGAGCAGGCGGGCGCCGATCTGGTGGTGCTGCCGGAACTGTGGACCACGGGCGCGTTCGCCTTCCAGGCGTTCGACGCCGGGGCCGAGCCGCTGCGGGGGCCGACGTACGAGGCCATGGCGAAGGCGGCGAGCGACGCGGGCGTGTGGCTGCACGCCGGCTCGATCCCCGAGCGCGCCGAGGACGGCACCCTCTTCAACACCTCCCTCGTCCTCTCTCCCGCCGGCGATCTGGCCGCCGCCTACCGCAAGATCCACCGGTTCGGCTTCGACCAGGGCGAGGCCGTGCTGATGGGCGCCGGGCGGGACTTGGTGACCGTGCCGCTGCCGGACACCACCCTCGGTGTGGCGACCTGCTACGACCTCCGTTTCCCCGAACTCTTCCGCGGTCTCGTCGACGCGGGCGCCGAGACCCTCGTCGTCCCGGCGGGCTGGCCGGAGCGCCGCCGGTCGCACTGGACGCTCCTGGCACAGGCACGGGCGGTGGAGAACCAGGCGTTCGTCCTCGCGTGTGGAACGGCCGGGACCCACGCGGGGGTTCCGCAGGCCGGTCACTCGATCGTGGTCGATCCGTGGGGCGAGGTGCTCGCGGAGGCCGGCGCGGACGAGGAGGTCCTGACGGTCGAGTTCGACCCGGCGACGGTGGCGGCGACGAGGGACCGCTTCCCGGCCCTGAAGGACCGGGTCCTGGGCCTGCCGGCCCCGCGAACCCCGCGCCCGTAGGGCGGGAGGCCCCGGGGGCCGCCCATAAGGCGTGAGGTCCCCGGGGCCCTACTCCTGCGCCCCCTCCCGCTCCTTCTCCGCCAGGTGGATCACGCACACCGTCAGCGCCAGCAGCAGCGCCGGGTCCGCGTCGTCCCGTACGACGTCCAGGCCGTAGGTGTCCCGGACGGTCAGCCACCGCCGGGAGACCACGGCCAGCAGTTCGCCGTCGTACTCGATGGCGAACTCCCGGTCGAGGATCTTGCCGCTGATGTCCAGCTCGTTGCCGTCGGCGAGGGCGACGCGGTAGTGGTTGCGCAGCAGGGAGAGGCGTTTGCGCCGGATGGTGGCCAGGGGCTCGCCGGCCCGCTCGATCACCATGGTGTCGCGCAGCGCGAACATCTTCTGGTGGATGCCGATCAGGACCCGCCCCCGGGTGTCCTTCAGCTCCCAGGTGTCCCGCAGCCTCATCGCCTTGCCGTCGACGAGGAACACCTTGGTGCCGCGGTCGTCCTCGATCCAGTAGTCGTCGCCGAAGCCGAGGAGGCGGTCGTACACGAGGAATCTCATGCGGTGATCGCTTCCCCGGCGCCGCGGCCGAAACGCCGCCGGTAGGCCGAGGGGCTGAGTCCCGTCTCGCGCCGCAGCCTCGCCCGCAGGTTGGCGGCGCTCCCCAGGCCGCTGCGGGCGGCCACCACGTCGAGCCGCTCCTCCCCGCGTTCGATCAGCCGCCGGGCGAGGGTGACGCGCTCGGCCGTCAGCCAGGCGAGCGGCGTCGTGCCGAGCTGCGCCCGGAACCGGCGGTGCAGGGTGGCCGGCGACACCGCCGCGCGGGCGGCCAGGTCCGGCACCGTCATCGGCTCGCCCAGGTGCTCCTGCGCCCAGGCCAGCAGCGGGGCGAGCGACTCGTCCGGCACGTCCGGCACCGGCCGCTCCACGAACTGCCGCTGTCCGCCGTCCCGGTGGGCGGCGAACACCAGCCGCCGGGAGACGGCGTTGGCGATCTCGGCGCCGTGGTCCCGGCGCCAGATGTGCAGCCCGAGGTCCAGCGCCGCCGCGCTGCCCGCCGCGGTGAGCACGTCGCCCTCGTCCACGAACAGCACGTCCGGCTCCAGCAGCACGCGCGGGTGCAGACGGCGGAAGGAGTCGGCCCACATCCAGTGGGTCGCGGCCCGCCGCCCGTCCAGCAGCCCGGCCTCGGCGAGCGCGAAGCTGCCGGTGCACAGGCTGACGATCCGGGTGCCCCGCGCGTGCGCGCGCCGGATGGCGTCCAGGACCTCCGGGCCGCGCGGGACGACGTTGTCCGGCCGGCCGGGGACGACGAGGGTGTCCGCCGAGTCCACGGCGTCCAGACCGGGCAGGCCGGCGAGGCTGAGGAAACCGTGGTTCATCCTGATCCCGGGCCGTGGCCCGCAGACCGTCACCTCGTACCAGGGCACCCGCCGTCCCAGCTCGGGCCGGGGCAGCCCGAACAGTTCGGTGGCGCAGCCGACCTCGAACGGGTTGATGCCCTCGTCGACGAGAACGACGACCTGATGCGGACGGGACGGCCGGGACGGACGGGACGGACGGGGAGGGCGAGGCGGACGGGACGGCCGGGGTGCCGGGGCGGGCTGAGAGGAATCTTGCGGCATGTGCGATTCCTAGCACTCGTCCGGGCCCCCGCCCACCCCGCACGATGACGCCATGACTCAGGAACCGATCACGCCCCGGGAACCGATCTCCCTGGCCACCGCCCTCGCCTCGTTCGCCGAGTGGTGGAGCCCCCGGATCGTCACCACCGTCAACGACTACGACGTGCGCGTGGCGAAGGTCGAGGGCGAGCACGTCTGGCACGTGCACGACCGCACCGACGAGTTCTTCCTCGTCCTCGACGGCGAACTCCACATCGGCCTGCGGGAGGCGTCCGGCGAGCGCACGGTCGTCCTGCCCAAGGGCTCGGTCTTCACCGTCCCCCGGGGCACGGAACACAAGCCGTACGCCCCCGTCCCCACCGCCATCCTGCTGCTGGAGCCGACCGGTACCCTCTCCGTCGGCGACCGCCACGACGAGGTGCCGGACCACGTGGACGCCACCTCGGGGCACGCGCTCGGCTGAACGCCGGCGGCGGGTGGCACCCTGGTGCCATGAGCGATTCCACCCCGGCGCCGGCCACCCGCCGCGCCCGCGTCCGTGCCCCCGAGCTGATCGGCAAGGGCGGCTGGCTGAACACCGGCGGCACCCAGTACACCCTCGCGGACCTGCGAGGACGCATCGTCGTGCTCGACTTCTGGACGTTCTGCTGCATCAACTGCCTGCACGTCCTGGACGAGCTGCGGGAGCTGGAGGAGAAGCACCGGGACACGGTGGTGATCATCGGCGTGCACTCGCCGAAGTTCGTCCACGAGGCGGAGCACGCGGCGGTGGCCGACGCGGTCGAGCGGTACGGGGTGGAGCACCCGGTGCTGGACGACCCGGAGCTGGCGACCTGGAAGCAGTACGCGGTGCGGGCGTGGCCCACGCTGGTCGTCATCGACCCGGAGGGGTACGTCGTCGCCCAGCACGCGGGCGAGGGGCACGCGCACGCCATCGAGCGACTGGTGACGGAGCTGGAGGCGGAGCACGCGGCGAAGGGCACGCTGCGCCGCGGGGACGGCCCGTACGTGGCGCCGGAGCCGGAGCCGACCACGCTGCGCTTCCCGGGCAAGGCGCTGCCGCTGCCCTCGGGGAACTTCCTGGTCAGCGACACCACCCGGCACCAGGTGGTGGAGCTGGCCGCGGACGGGGAGAGCGTGCTGCGGCGGATCGGGTCCGGGGCGCGCGGCTTCGCGGACGGGCCCGCCGGGGCGGCGGCGTTCAACGAACCGCAGGGCCTCGCGCTGCTGGCGGACGGCTCGGTGGTGGTCGCCGACACCGTCAACCACGCGCTGCGCCGGCTCGACCCCGGCACCGGCGAGGTGACGACCCTGGCGGGCACCGGCCGGCAGTGGATGCAGGGCGAGCCCACGGCGGGCCCGGCCCGCGAGATCAGCCTCTCCTCGCCGTGGGACGTGGCCTGGTGGGAGGGCCGGGTGTGGATCGCCATGGCCGGTGTCCACCAGTTGTGGGCCTACGACCCGGCCGACGGCACGGTCGCCGTGACCGCCGGGACGACCAACGAGGGGCTGGTGGACGGGCCGGGCGGCGAGGCGTGGTTCGCGCAGCCGTCGGGGCTCGCGGCGACGCCCGAGCGGCTCTGGCTCGCCGACTCCGAGACCTCCGCGCTGCGCTGGGTCGACCGCGACGGGTCCGTGCACACGGCCGTGGGCACCGGGCTGTTCGACTTCGGGCACCGGGACGGCGACGCCGGGCAGGCCCTGCTCCAGCACCCGCTGGGCGTCACCGCGCTGCCGGACGGCTCGGTCGCGATCAGCGACACGTACAACCACGCGCTGCGCCGTTACGACCCGGCCAGCGGCGAGGTGACCACGCTGGCCACGGATCTGCGCGAGCCCAGCGACGCCGTGCTGGCCGGCGAGGACATCGTGGTCGTGGAGTCCGCCCGGCACCGGCTGACCCGGCTGAAGCTGCCCGAGGAGGCGGTGCGGGTGGCGGGCGTCGCCCACCGCACCCGGCGCGCGGCGACCGAGGTGGCCCCCGGCGCGCTGAGGCTGGACGTCGTCTTCCAGGCGCCCGCGGGCCAGAAGCTGGACACCCTCCCCCACGCTCGAACAGACTCGCGCGGGGGCACCCCCATCGGCCCCTCGACCCGGCTGCTGGTGTCGTCCACGCCGCCCGAGCTGCTGCTGCGCGGCGAGGGCGCGGGGACCGAGCTGTCCCGCGCCCTCGAACTGAACCCCGCCGTGCCGGAGGGGGTCCTGCACGTCTCCGCGATGGCCGCGTCCTGCGACGACGACCCGGCGAACGAATACCCGGCCTGCCATGTGCACCAGCAGGACTGGGGCGTGCCCGTCCGGCTGGCCGAGGGCGCGGCGGACCGGCTGCCGCTGGTGCTGGCCGGGCTGGACGCCTGACCCGCGCCGCGGTCAGACGCCGTAGCCGTTGCCGTAGCCGTCGCGGTGGTGGTGGGGAGCCGTCTCGTCGACGACCGGTGTCGTCGGCGGCACCATCACACGCCGGCGGCGGGCGATGCTGCTGAAGGTCGCGACGCCGATCAGGCCGACGATCATGAAGATGACGCCGACCAGGTCGAGGTTGACGCCCTGCATGTCCCAGTCGGTCGCGAACGTGAGGATGGCTCCCACGGCGATGAGGATGATGCACCCGCCGAGGCCCATGAGTGTTGCCTCCCTGTCGGTCCGGTCTGTCCGGTCGTTCCGGTCGATCCGGCTCCGTTCGGGTACCCCCGGTGCCAACACCCATGCGGCGCCGGGCACTTCCGGCCTCGACGGCCGCCCCCGGTCCGGCCCCGGTCCGGCCCCGGTTCAGCCCTGGAGGAACGCCACCAGCGCGTTGGCCAGCAGATACGGGTCGTCGGCGCCGCACAGTTCGCGGGCGCTGTGCATCGACAGGATGGCCGTGCCGATGTCCACGGTGCGGATGCCGTGCCGGGCGGCGGTGATCGGGCCGATCGTCGTGCCGCACGGCATGGAGTTGTTGGAGACGAACGACTGGAAGGGCACGCCCGCCTTCTCGCACGCGGCGGCGAACACCGCGCGGCCCGAACCGTCCGTGGCGTACCGGTTGTTGACGTTGACCTTCAGCAACGGGCCGCCGTTGAGGCGCGGGTGGTGCGTCGGGTCGTGCCGCTCCGCGTAGTTGGGGTGCACCGCGTGGCCGGTGTCGGAGGACAGGCAGACGGTGTCGGCGAAGGCGCGGGCCCGGTCCTCGTAGGCGCCGCCGCGGGCGAACACCGAGCGTTCCAGCACGGTGCCGAGCAGCGGGCCGTCCGCGCCGGTGTCCGACTGCGAGCCGGTCTCCTCGTGGTCGAAGGCGGCGAGCACGGGGACGTACGGCAGCGGGTCCCCGGCGGTCGCGACGGCGGCCAGCGCGGCCACCCCGGCGTGCACGGAGAGCAGGTTGTCCATCCGCGGCCCGGCGACCAGCTCCCGGTCCCGGCCGAGGTAGGCCGGCGGTTCCACGGAGTGGGTCATCAGGTCCCAGCCGGCCACCGAACCGGCCGCCAGGCCCGCTTCCTGCTCCAGGAAGGCGATCAGGTCGCCGTCGCGGACGGTGTCGGCGAGGCCCCAGACGGGCTGGAGGTGGCGCTGCTTGTCGAGCTTGAGGCCGTCCGCGGTGACGTTGCGGTCCAGGTGGATGGCGAGCTGGGGGACGCGCAGCAGCGGCCGGCCGACGTCGACCAGCCGGGTCGAGCCGTCGCGCAGGGTGAGCCGGCCGGCGAGCCCGAGGTCGCGGTCGAGCCAGGAGTTGAGCAGCGGTCCGCCGTACAGCTCCACGGCGACCTGGCGCCAGCCGTGCGCCCCGCTGTCCGGCCGGGGCTTGACCCGCAGGTTGGGGGAGTCGGTGTGCGCGCCGACGATACGGAACGGGGTGTGCGCCGCGGCGCCCTCGGGGACGTACCAGGCGATGATCGCGCCGCCGCGCAGCACGTACTTGCCGCCGGTGGTGCCGTCCCAGGCGTCCGTCTCGGCGACCTGCCGGAATCCGGCCTTCTCCAGGCGGGCGGCGGCGTTCGCCACGGCGTGGTACGGCGTCGGGCTCGCCGACAGGAAGGACATCAGGTCGTCGGTGTGCCCGCGGTCGAAGCGGGAGGCGCTGCTGCTCATGCCAGCCACCATAAGGCGCCCCGCCTCGGTGGCGGGTCGGGGTTCCGTGAAGGTCCGCGGCGGGGGGGGGGGGGGCGCGCGGGCGGGGGCGCGGGCGGCCCGGGCCGGCGCCCCCCCCGCCGGCCCCCCGCCCCCCCCCCCCCCCGCGGCGGACGGACCCTCGCGCGAGCGCCTAGAACGCGTCCTCGTCCAGCTCCATCAGGTCCAGCTCGACGCCCTGGGCGACCTTGCGGGCCAGGGTGACGCCGGGCAGGACGTCGGCGGCGAAGAACTTCGCCGCGGCGATCTTGCCGGTGTAGAACGCCTGGTCCTTCGCGGAGGCCGTCGGCAGCTTCTCGGCGGCCACGGCGGCGCCCTTGAGCAGCAGGTAGCCGACGATCACGTCACCGGAGGCGAGCAGCAGGCGGGTGGTGTTGAGCCCGACCTTGTAGATGTTCTTGACGTCCTGCTCGGTGGCGGCGAGGTCGGTGAGCATGTGGCCGACGATGGCCTCCAGCTCGACGGCGGCCTTGGCCAGGTGCTCGCGGGCCGGGGCCAGGTCCTGGCCGCCGGTGCCGAGGGCGAGGAACTTCTTGATGTCCTCGGCGAGCGAGTTCAGCGCGACGCCCTGGTTGCGGACGATCTTGCGGAAGAAGAAGTCCTGGCCCTGGATCGCCGTGGTGCCCTCGTACAGGGTGTCGATCTTGGAGTCCCGGATGTACTGCTCGACCGGGTACTCCTGGAGGAAGCCGGAGCCGCCGAAGGTCTGCAGCGACTGGGCGAGCTGCTCGTACGCCTTCTCCGAGCCGTAGCCCTTGACGATGGGCAGCAGCAGGTCGTTGAGGGCGTGGTCGGCGGTGGCGTCCTCGCCGTTGGCCTCCTTGACCTGGATCTCGTCCTGGACCGAGGCGGTGTACATCACCAGGGCGCGCATGCCCTCGGCGTACGCCTTCTGCGTCATCAGCGAGCGGCGCACGTCGGGGTGGTGGGTGATGGTGACCTTGGGCGCGGTCTTGTCCATGAAGTTCGCCAGGTCGGGGCCCTGGACGCGCTCCTTGGCGTACTCCAGCGCGTTGAGGTAGCCCGTCGACAGGGTGGAGATCGCCTTCGTGCCGACCATCATGCGGGCGAACTCGATGATGCGGAACATCTGGCGGATGCCGTCGTGCTTGTCGCCGATCAGCCAGCCCTTGGCGGGGTGGCGGTCGCCGAAGGTCATCTCGCAGGTGTTGGAGACCTTCAGGCCCATCTTGTGCTCGACGTTGGTGGCGTAGACGCCGTTGCGCTCGCCCAGCTCGCCGGTCTCGAAGTCGAAGAGGTACTTGGGCACGAGGAAGAGGGAGAGCCCCTTGGTGCCGGGGCCGGCGCCCTCCGGCCGCGCGAGCACGTAGTGGAGGATGTTCTCCGACATGTCGTGCTCACCGGAGGTGATGAAGCGCTTCACGCCCTCGATGTGCCAGGAGCCGTCCTCCTGCTGGACCGCCCTGGTGCGGCCGGCGCCCACGTCCGAGCCGGCGTCCGGCTCGGTGAGGACCATGGTGGAGCCCCACTGCTTCTCCACGGCGATCTTCGCGATGTGCTTCTGCACGTCGTTGCCCTCGTCGAAGAGGATGCCCGCGAAGGCCGGGCCGGAGGAGTACATCCACACGGCCGGGTTGGCGCCCAGGATCAGCTCCGCGTAGGCCCAGATCAGGGAGCGGGGCGAGGTGGTGCCGCCGATCTCCTCGGGCAGGCCGAGCCGCCAGTACTCGGAGTCCATGAACGCCTGGTAGCTCTTCTTGAAGGAGGCCGGGACCGGCGCCGTGCTGGTCTCCGGGTCGAAGACCGGCGGGTTGCGGTCGGCGTCCGCGAAGGACTCCGCCAGGTCGTTCTCCGCCAGGCGGGTCATCTCCTCCAGGATGCTCCGGGCGGTGTCGACGTCCATCTCCGCGAACGGGCCGGTGCCGTACAGCTTGTCGCGGCCGAGCACCTCGAAGAGGTTGAACTCGATGTCCCGGAGATTCGGCTTGTAGTGCCCCATGGCGACGGCTCCGTTGAGAGATCGGCGAGGCACTGACTCCTCGCGCCTGTATCACGTACCAGCAAGTAGCTACGATGATGCTACCCGTCGGTAATAAGTCGCAACCCCGACCGCTCCATCTGTGACTCTTCACTCGCTAGTCTTTGCGGCATGTACGGCTACGACCAGACCGCGGGACCGCAGCAGCAGTACGCCCCGCCCCAGCAGCCGATGTCCGGCGGATACGGGCAGCAGCCGCCGCTGTACCCGGAGCCGTCACCGCCCTCGCTCGCGGACGCGGTGCGCGCGTTCACCACCGGGCAACTGGCCGCCGAGGACTTCCAGCAGATCTTCGCGACCTCCAAGGTCTACTGCCCGCGCGGCGACAACCCGGGCTTCCTCGCCCTGCACAACACCCAGCAGCCGGTGATCCCGATGTTCACCACGCTGAAGGAGCTGCGCCGGTACGCGGGCAAGGAGTCCAAGTACTTCGTGATCACCGGCGCGGAGGTGCTGGACCTGCTGCCGACGGGGTACGGGTTCGTCCTCGACATGGAGGGCGAGCACCGGATGGTCTTCGACGCCACGGCGGTCGAGCAGATGGTCGATTTCGCGATGCGCCGCATGTACGGGTGACCGGCCAGGTGCCTGCGCGCGGCCGAGCCCGGAGGGAATGCCCTCCGGGCTTTCGTGGTTCTGGGGTAGCAAGAAGTTCAACGCTCAACTAAAGTGGTCCGTACGCCGCCCAAGGAGGTCGACATGCCTGCCGTGACCGTCGAGAACCCGCTGACGCTGCCCCGGGTGACCGCTTCCGCCGACGCCGTGGCACGTCCCGTGCTCACCGTCACGACCGCGCCCGGCGGATTCGAGGGCGAGGGCTTCCCGGTGCGCCGCGCGTTCGCCGGGATCAACTACCGCCACCTCGACCCGTTCATCATGATGGACCAGATGGGCGAGGTGGAGTACGCGCCCGGGGAGCCCAAGGGCACCCCCTGGCATCCGCACCGCGGCTTCGAGACCGTCACCTACATCATCGACGGCGTCTTCGACCACCAGGACAGCCACGGCGGCGGCGGCACCATCACCAACGGCGACACCCAGTGGATGACGGCCGGCTCCGGCCTGCTGCACATCGAGGCGCCGCCGGAGTCCCTGGTCATGTCCGGCGGCCTCTTCCACGGGCTCCAGTTGTGGGTGAACCTGCCGGCCAGGGACAAGATGATGGCCCCCCGCTACCAGGACATCCGCAGCGGCAGCGTGCAACTGCTCACCTCGCCCGACGGCGGCGCGCTGCTGCGGGTCATCGCCGGCGAGCTGGACGGCCACGAGGGGCCGGGCATCACCCACACGCCGATCACGATGGTCCACGCGACCCTCGCGCCCGGCGCCGAGGTCACCCTGCCCTGGCGGGAGGAGTTCAACGGCCTGGCGTACGTGATGGCCGGACGCGGCAGCGTCGGCACCGAGCGGCGGCCGATCCGCCTGGGGCAGACCGCCGTCTTCGGCGCCGGCTCCTCGCTGACCGTCCGCGCGGACGAGCGGCAGGACTCCCACACCCCCGACCTGGAGGTCGTCCTCCTCGGCGGGCGGCCGATCCGGGAGCCCATGGTCCACTACGGGCCGTTCGTCATGAACACCCGCGACGAACTCCAGCAGGCGTTCGAGGACTTCCAGAAGGGCCGGCTGGGCTCGGTCCCGGCGGTACACGGCATGTCGGCGGCCGGACCGCAGGACTGACAGCGCGTCACCCGGGCGGGCCGTCCCGACGGGACGGCCCGCCCGGCACGTGATCGGCTGGCGGGGTGCGACTCCTTCCCGTCCCGGTCCTGCGGTTCGCCGCCTGGTGCGCCGTCGTCCTGCTCGCCGCCGGCGTGGTCTACGTCGGCATCCGGCTCTGCGGGGAACTGCGCACCGCCGTGATCCCCGCGCTGCTGGCGCTGCTCGGCACCGCCCTGCTGCGCCCGCTGTACCGGCGGCTGCTCGCGGCCCATGTGCAGCGCTCGCTGGCGGCGGGCCTGACCTGCGTCGCCGTGGTCGCGGTGGTCGGCGGCGCCGTCTACATCGTGGTCGCCGCGCTCGTCGACAGCGGCGACCAGATCGTCGCCTCCCTGCGGTCGTCCGCGCAGGACCTCGCCGACCACTTCGGCGCGGCCGGCACCTCCCTGGACGACATGGCCTCCAACGCCCGGGAGCTGCTCGGCAAGTTCGGCGGGACCGCCGCCTCCGGGGTGATCAGCGGGGTCAGCGTGGTCGGCGAGACCGCCGCCATGGCCGTACTCGCCCTGCTGCTGGTCTTCTTCTTCCTGCGTGACTCCGACCGCGCCGTCACCACCGTGCGCGCGCTCGTCCCGCACAGCGGCGGCGACATGGCCGAGGCGATGGCCCGGCGGGCCTTCGGGGCCGTCGAGGGCTTCATGCGGGGCACCACGCTCATCGCCCTCATCGACGCCTTCTGCATCACCGTCGGACTGCTGATCCTGCGGGTGCCCGGCGCCCTCGGGCTGGGCGCGCTGGTCTTCGTCGGCGCCTACATCCCCTACCTCGGCGCCTTCATCTCCGGGGCGGTGGCCGTGCTGGTCGCGCTCGCCGACCGGGGGTTCGCCATCGCGCTGTGGACGCTCGGCGTGGTGGTCGCCGTGCAACTGCTGGAGGGCCATGTGCTCCAGCCGGTGATCCAGAGCCGGACCGTGCAGATGCACCCGGCCGTGGTGCTGCTGGCGCTCACCGCGGGCGCCTCGGTCGCGGGCATCCTCGGCATGCTGCTCGCCGTCCCGCTCACCGCCGCCGCGTTCGGGATCGTGCACGAACTCCAGGCGCGCTACGCCGACAGGGGCGCCGGCTCGCCCGCCGGGGACGACTCGTAGAGGTCGAACCAGATGCTCTTGCCCTCGCCGCGCGGGGCGACGCCCCACTCGTCGGCGAGCAGCTCGACCAGCATCAGACCGCGTCCGGAGGACGCCATCTCCCCCGGCCGGCGCTTGTGCGGCAGGTCCTCGCCGGTGTCGCTGACCTCGACCCGTATCCGCCGCTCGCCCGGGACGCCGGTCACCTCGGCGACCAGCAGGGCGTCGGTGTCGGTGTGCACCAGGACGTTGGTCAGCATCTCGGAGAGCAGCAGGACCGCCGACTCCTTCTGGTCCTCGCTGGCCCAGTCGTGCAGCAGCTCCCGCAAGTGCCGGCGGGCGGCGGCGATCCGCTCGGGCTCGGCCTGCGCGACCGACAGCGCGGTACGGCGCACCGGCGGCCGGGGGGCACCGCCGCCGTCGCCGCACTCGCAGCCGTGCCCCTCCCGGCAGAGCAGCACCAGGGCGATGTCGTCCTCCCGCCGGTCGGCGAGCGGTCCGGTGTCATGGTGCGAGGAGGGCCCGTGCACCGCCTGGACCAGCGCGTCGGCGAGTTCCTCCATGTCGCCGTCGTGGTCCTCCAGCACCCGGCGCAGCCGCCGCCAGCCCGAGTCCAGGTCGTGCCCGCCGGTCTCCACCAGGCCGTCCGTGCACATCAGCAGCGTCTCCCCGGGCTCCAGAGTGAGCCGGGTGATCGGGTAGTCGCAGTCCGGGTCCAGGCCCAGCGGCAGCCCCCCGGCCGTGTCCCGGAACAGCACCGTCCCGTCCGCCATGCGCACCGCCGGGTCCAGATGACCGGCCCGCGCGCTCTCCACGGTCCCGGTGGCGGGGTCGACCTCCACGTACAGGCAGGTCGCGAAGCGCGGGTCGCCCGGGTCCTGGTCGGAGTGGGTGAGCCCGTAGAAGAAGCGGGAGGCGCGGGAGAGCACCGCGTCGGGGCGGTGGCCCTCGGAGGCGTAGGCGCGCAGGGCGATGCGCAACTGGCCCATCAGCCCGGCCGCCCGCACGTCGTGCCCCTGGACGTCGCCGATGACCAGGGCGAAGCGGCCCCGGGGCAGCGGGATCATGTCGTACCAGTCGCCGCCGACCTGGAGTCCGCCGCCGGTGGGGACGTAGCGGGCGGCGAGGCTGACGCCGGGGATCTCGGGGCCCAGCACGGGCAGCATCGAGCGCTGGAGGCCGTCGGTCAGCTCCCGCTGGGTCTCGGCGGCGCCTGCCCGGGTCAGGGCCTGCGCCAGCATCCGGGCCACCGTGGTCAGCACCGAGCGCTCGTCCGGGGTGAACGCGACCGGGTAGGTGAAGGCGGCCATCCAGGCGCCCATCGTGCGGCCCGCCACGGTCAGCGGGAGATACGCCCAGGACTGCCGGTGGAAGCGCTCGGCCAGCGGCCAGGCGAGCGGGTAGCGGGAGCGGTACTCCTCCGGGGAGGAGAGGTAGACGGCGCGGCCGGTGCGGATCACCTCGGCGGCCGGGTAGTCGGTGTCCAGGGACATGTCCAGGAACGGGTGCTCGGCGCCCTCCTGCTGCCCGTGGTGGCCGATGATCGTCAGCCGGTCGCCGCTCACGCCGAAGACCGCCAGGCCGTCCGGGGAGAAGCCCGGCATCGACAGTCCGGCCGCGACCCGGAGCACCTCCTCGGTGGACCGGGCCTCGGCCAGCGCCCGGCCCGCGTCCAGCAGGAACGCCTCCCGCGAGCGGCGCCAGTCGCCGGTGACCGCGCTGCGCCCGGCCGGGGTGCCCGGGGCCGGTTCGGTGACCTCCTGGAGGGTGCCGATCAGCTCGTAGCTCTTGCGGACGCGGTCGAAGGAGGGCTTCGAGCGGCTGCGGACCACCCGGATCACCCGGCCTCCGGGGTCCATGATCCGGATGCGCACCTCCGCGAGGGTGCCCTCGGCGGAGGCGAGGCGGATGACGCCGGTGATCTCGTTCCAGTCGACCGGGTGCAGCCGGGCCCGCACCTGGGCCTCGCTGAGGCTCGCCCGCCGGGCGGGCAGCCCGAGCAGCCGTGCCGCCTCGGCGTCGACCGTGACCAGCCCCGTGGCCGTGTTCCAGTGCCACAGACCGGTCGCGAGGGCGGCCAGGACGTCCCCCACGGCGGGCAGGGGCTCACCAGTGCGCATTGCCCCACTGTAAGAACAGGTGATCGGGGACTGCCACCGGTGGTCAATGGGGAGGAAGCCGGGCGCGGGTGCCCGGTACGCTGGGGTTGTTTCACGTGAAACACCCACCGTGAGACACCATCCCCGATCCGCGAAGACTGGATGAACGACGATGCATCGGTACAGGTCCCACACCTGCGGCGAGCTCCGCGCCTCTGACGTCGGCACCGACGTCCGGCTGAGTGGCTGGCTGCACAATCGGCGCGACCTGGGCGGCATCCTCTTCATCGATCTGCGCGACCACTACGGCATCACCCAGCTCGTCGCCCGTCCGGGTACGGAGGCGTACGAGGCGCTGGACAAGCTGTCCAAGGAGTCGACGGTCCGGGTCGACGGCAAGGTCGTCTCCCGCGGCACCGAGAACGTCAACCCCGACCTGCCCACCGGCGAGGTCGAGGTCGAGGTGGGCGAGGTGGAGCTGCTGGGCGCCGCCCAGCCGCTGCCCTTCACCATCAACGCCGAGGACGGGGTGAACGAGGAGCGGCGCCTGGAGTACCGCTTCCTGGACCTGCGCCGCGAGCGGATGCACCGCAACATCATGCTGCGCACCCAGGTCATCTCCGCGATCCGCAGCAAGATGGTCGCGCTCGGCTTCAACGAGATGGCGACGCCGATCCTCACCGCGACCTCTCCCGAGGGCGCCCGTGACTTCGTCGTCCCCTCCCGGCTGCACGCGGGCCGGTTCTACGCGCTGCCGCAGGCCCCGCAGCAGTTCAAGCAGCTTCTGATGATCTCCGGCTTCGACCGGTACTTCCAGATCGCGCCCTGCTTCCGGGACGAGGACGCCCGCGCCGACCGCTCGCCGGGCGAGTTCTACCAGCTCGACGTCGAGATGAGCTTCGTCGAGCAGGAGGACGTCTTCCAGCCGATCGAGAAGCTGATGACCGAGCTGTTCACCGAGTTCGGCGGCGGCCGCGAGGTCACCTCCCCGTTCCCGCGCATCCCGTTCCGCGAGGCGATGCTGAAGTACGGCTCCGACAAGCCGGACCTGCGCGCCAAGCTGGAGCTGGTGGACATCACCGATGTCTTCGCGGGCTCGGAGTTCAAGGCGTTCGCCGGCAAGCACGTGCGCGCGCTGCCGGTGCCGGACGTCTCCGGCCAGCCCCGCAAGTTCTTCGACCAGCTCGGCGACTACGCCGTCTCCCAGGGCGCCAAGGGCCTGGCCTGGGTCCGGGTCGGCGAGGACGGTGCGCTGACCGGCCCGATCGCCAAGTTCCTCACCGAGGAGAACGTCGCGGAGCTGACCAAGCGGCTCGGTCTGGCCCCCGGCCACGCGGTGTTCTTCGGCGCGGGCGAGTTCGACGAGGTCTCCAAGATCATGGGCGCGGTGCGGGTCGAGGCCGCCAAGCGCGCCGGGCACTTCGAGGAGAACGTCTTCCGGTTCTGCTGGATCGTCGACTTCCCGATGTACGAGAAGGACGAGGAGACCGGCAGGATCGAGTTCTCGCACAACCCGTTCTCGATGCCGCAGGGCGGCCTGGAGGCCCTGGAGAGCCAGGACCCGCTGGACATCCTGGCCTGGCAGTACGACATCGTCTGCAACGGTGTGGAGCTGTCCTCCGGCGCGATCCGGAACCACGAGCCGGACATCATGCTCAAGGCGTTCGAGATCGCCGGCTACGACGCCGAGACGGTCGAGCGGGAGTTCGCGGGCATGCTGCGGGCGTTCCGCTTCGGCGCCCCGCCGCACGGCGGCATCGCCCCCGGCGTCGACCGCATCGTGATGCTGCTGGCCGACGAGCCCAACATCCGCGAGACCATCGCCTTCCCGCTCAACGGCAACGCCCAGGACCTGATGATGGGCGCGCCGACGGAACTGGACGAGTCCCGCCTGAGGGAACTGCACCTTTCGGTGCGCAAGCCGCAGCCGAAGTAGGACGCAGAGGCGAACGAAGCGCCCGGGACCTTGTGGGTCCCGGGCGCTTTCTTCTGATCAGGTTTCGAGCGGCAGAGAAGACTGTTCCGCTGCCGGGCCGAGATACGTGTACTCGGCCGACCGGGCGATTCCCACCGCATCGAGGCGCTGACGGAAGCGGACCCGGAAGTGCACGTTGTCCCCGAGGCCGGGGCGCATGCGGAGCAGCGCCTCCGGCTCCTCGAAGTGGACGTCGTACGCCTGGGCGTTCCTGGCCGTGCCCGTCTTGACCTTCACCCAGCCGCTTTCGCGCAGCTCGGTGATGCGGCCAGAGATGATGATCTCCTGGTCACGGGGTCTCGTCTCCCGCAGCCGCTCGACATAGCGTCTGCCGCGCTCGGTCAGTCGGGCCCTGCGCGTGTCACCGTCGGCGCCGTACCAGGTCATTCCCAGGTCGAGCTCGTACTTGCCCAGAGCCCGTGCCAGGGCGTCCACCGCGTCGAAGAGGCGCGACCACTCACGGACGTCCTGTTCGGCCTCGATCGCGCCGAGCAGTCTGGTGAGCATCTGCATCCCACTGCTCGCGGCCGACGTGGCGGGAGTGTCCATGGCCGCAGGCTCCGAGAGAGCCACGGAAGCCACGGGACGCGCATGGACCACGGTGCTGCCGGCTGAGATGCCGGTCAGCTCCAGATGCACCGGAGTGCCCGCTGCGGCGGAGATCGCGTTCTCCACGGGGTTCAGCAGAGCGTCACCCCACTGGAAGCGCAGAGCGCCCCCTTCGGTGTCCGGCCCGGTCAGCCGGAGCCGGAGTTCCTCGTCGAGGCGGGCGTCAGGTTCATAGGCGCGTACCGCTGCGAGGCGGCCGGCCCGGTGCGCCGCCTCGACCTCCTCGTCGTCCCGTTCTTCGGTGCCCATTTCATCGAGGAGGCGCGCGGCAGCCTCGGCGGCTGCCGGGTCGTCCCTGAGCAGCGCGCGCCTGCGCTCACGCCAGCTATCGCCGGTGGTCACAGTCGCACCTCCAGGTATCCGCGTGCCGGGGCGGCACTCTCGCGCGACGGAGAGCGGTCCGACGGACCGGGCAGTCGGCAGCGCTGCCACCAGTCGTCCCACACACCCCGTTCCATGAAGTATGTCCGTTCCTCGGGCGTGAAGCGCTCCGGCCGGAAGACATGACCGACAGGCTGGTAACCCACCCTGACCGGTGAGACTCCGAACTTGCGCAACATATTGTCCCGGCTCTGGAAAGCGGTGGTCAGCCATTTGGAACCGGGTCTGCCGCGTACGGCGCGTTCGGCTCGCACGTCGATCAGGAGAGTCGCGTCGATGTTTCGTGGGTCGGTCTTCGTGCTCACGAAGCTGCCGCCGAGCCACAACCTGTGGATGAGCGTGTGCCCGTTCATTGCGTCCGCGTACGCATCCTCCAATGTGAAGAAGCGTTCCAGGTAGTCGTGCAGTCCGTCCCACAGTCTCTGACGCATGCCGGAGTCCTGGAACTCCGGCGCGCTGACCAGCATGGCCTCCGCCTCGTCGAAGGAGACGGAGTAGCGGCCCAGCGGAAGGAATCCGTTCGCGGCGAAGGAAGGCAGCACGTGAAGTCCTGTCGGGTACGGATGGACGCCGTGGGGTGCGGGGTGCGACGGCGAGCTCTGCGGCCACGGCTCATCCTGCCGCGCAGGTCGCACCGCAGTCAGAGGTTTTCCGGTACTTGGCCGTTCGCCTCTCTGCACTCACGGCACCTGCCCGGCCGAGGCGCCCGGAAGGCGCGGTCGGGTGCCGGTGCGTGTTGTGAGGGGACGGTGAGTTCGGCCCATACCGTCTTCAGGGGTGGCGGGCCCGGGATCACTCCCCAGCGGTCGGCCAGGGCGTTCACCAGGGTCATGCCCCGGCCGCCCTCCTCCGTCGGCCGCGGGGCGCGCAGGCGCGGGAGCCGGTCGCCGCGGGTGTCCGTGATCTCGACGCGGAGGGTCCCGTCGACGACGTGGAGCAGCAGCCGGTAGTTCCGGCCCGGTACGCGTCCGTGCGTCGCCGCGTTGTTCGCCAGCTCGGCCACGATCAGTGCCGCCGGGTCCGGCGGGAGACCCCAGGTGCGCAGTTGCTCCGTGGCCAGCAGCCGGGCGAGGCGGGCGCCGCGTGGTGTCGGTGACAGCAGCACGCTGTACTGGTGGATCGGGCTGCCCGGTGGGGGGAATTGCTCGTTCACATCACTCAGCGTGGCCGGGCGTGCGTACGGTGTGAAGGGATCGCCGTGTTGCGTACGGTGACTGTCCGCTCGTTGTCCGGAGGTGTCCGGCTTGTCGGGGCGGTGCGTACGGAGTGGTACGAGGAGGGGCGCGTATGTCGGTGGACGGCGAGGTTCGGCGGCTGAGGACCGAGGCGGACGAGCCGGGGTGGGAGGTGGACCCGGACGACGAGTGGGGCGTGGCGGTGATCGCCACCGTGGGGCGGCAGTTGAGGCTGCGGCGGGAGGCGGTGGGGATGCGCGCCGGCGAGTTCGGCAAGGCCGTGGGGTACGGCGAGGATCTCGTCTACAAGATCGAGAGCGGCCAGCGGATTCCCCGGCCGGAGTACCTGGACAAGGCGGACGAGGCGCTGGGGGCGGACGGTCTGATCGCGGCCATGAAGGAGGATGTGGCCAAGGTCCGGTATCCGAAAAAGGTACGGGACTTGGCGCAGATGGAGGCGCGGGCGGTTGAGATCGGGGTGTACGAGCACAGCAACATCCCGGGCCTGTTGCAGACCCCGGATCACACGAGGGCGCTGCTGGAGTCGTGGCTGCCCGCTTACGCGCCTGACGATCTGGAACGCCGCGTAGCAGCCCGAGTCGCTCGGCAAGCGATCTATGAGCGGTGCCCTGCGCCCGCGCTGAGCTTCGTCCTGGAAGAGCCGACGCTTCGGCGCAAGGTTGGAGGCACAATGGTCCAGCGGCAGCAAGGCGAACGCTTGCTGGAGGTCGGGCAGTTGAGCAATGTCTCCCTCCAGGTGATGCCGATGGACAGTGCCCCACACCCCGGCATGAGCGGCAGGATCGAGTTGCTGAAGTTCGAGGACGGTACCGCCGTGGGGCGCTCAGACGGGGCGTTCAACGGACGCCCCGTCACTGACCTGAGACAGCTCCGCGTTCTTGAGCTGCGGTATGGCACCATCCGGGCGCAGGCTCTTCCGCCTGGGGAGTCGCTGGCCCTTATCGAGCAACTGCTGGGAGAGACATGATCCGCAAGGCCCCCGCCGGTGACACCTCCGGACTGGTGTGGTTCAAGAGCAGCTACAGCAGTGGCCCTGACGGCGATTCCTGCATCGAGGTCGCCACCACCCCCGGCACTGTCCACGTCCGGGACTCCAAGTACCGGGACCGCAGTCCCCGCCTCGTTCTCGCGCCGGAGGCGTGGGCGGGGTTCGTCGGTGTGTTCAGCGGGCGACGAACTGGGTGAGGATGGCCTGGACCTCGTAGATGTCGACGCCCTTGGTGAACGTCTTCTCGATCGGGGCGGGGTTCCCGGAGAGCCAGATCTTCAGTTCGGCGTCGAGGTCGAAATGGCCGGCCGTCTCCACCGAGAAGTGGCTGATGCTGCGGTACGGCACGGAGTGGTACTCCGTCTTCTTGCCGGTCAGGCCCTGCTTGTCGATCAGGATCAGACGGCGGTCGGTGAGCAGGATGGTGTCGCGGATCAGCAGGTAGGCGGCGTAGACCTGCTCGTCCCGGCCGAGCAGCCGGGCGTACTCCTGCTGGGCCTGGAGCGGGTCGACGCTGTGGGCGTTGCCGAACAGTGCCATGGGTGATCCCCCCGGGAGCGTGTGGGCGTATGGGGGGATCGTCGCAGAGCGAGGGGCCGGGGAGAAGATCGTGCCCTCCCCGGCCCCTCGCTTGTGGCGAGCGCGTTACGCGGTCGGCTTCTCCTCAAGACGCGGGAAGAGGACCGCGCCCTTGGTGACCGTCGAGCCGGCCGGGAGGCGGCCCCAGTCGGCCGCGTCCTGGACCCGCTGCTCGGCGAGGGCGCCCAGCGACGCCTCGGCGCCGAGGGAGTCCCAGAGCTTCTGGGAGGTCTCCGGCATCACCGGGTTCAGCAGGACGGCGACGGCGCGCAGCGACTCGGCGGCCGTGTAGAGGATGGTCGCCAGGCGGGCCTTGCCCTCGGGCGAGTCGTCCTTGGCGACCTTCCAGGGCTCCTGCTCGGTGATGTAGCCGTTGACCTGCTTCACGAAGTCGAAGACGGCCAGGATGCCGCCCTGGAAGTCCAGCTCCTCGCCGATGCGGCGGTCCGCCTCCGCGACCGCCTTCGCCAGGCCGTCGTGGATGGCCCGCTCCGCCTCGCCGTCGGCCGTGGCCGCCGGGAGTTCGCCGCCGAAGTACTTGCCGACCATCGCCGCGACGCGGGAGGCGAGGTTGCCGTAGTCGTTGGCCAGCTCGCTGGTGTAGCGGGCGGAGAAGTCCTCCCAGGAGAACGAGCCGTCCTGGCCGAAGGCGATCGCGCGCAGGAAGTACCAGCGGTAGGCGTCCACGCCGAAGTGCGAGGTGAGGTCCTGCGGCTTGATGCCGGTCAGGTTGGACTTCGACATCTTCTCGCCGCCGACCATCAGCCAGCCGTTGGCGGCGACCTTGCCGGGCAGCGGGAGGCCCTGCGCCATCAGCATCGCGGGCCAGATCACCGCGTGGAAGCGGAGGATGTCCTTGCCGACCAGGTGCACGTCGGCGGGGAAGGTCTCCTCGAACTTCTCCTGGTTCTCGTTGTAGCCGACCGCCGTGGCGTAGTTCAGCAGCGCGTCGACCCACACGTAGATGACGTGCTTCTCGTCCCAGGGGATCGGGATGCCCCAGTCGAAGGTCGAGCGGGAGATGGAGAGGTCCTGGAGGCCCTGGCGGACGAAGTTCACGACCTCGTTGCGCGCGGACTCGGGCTGGATGAAGCCCGGGTTGGCCTCGTAGTGGGCGAGGAGCTTCTCGCCGTACGCGCTCAGCTTGAAGAAGTAGTTCTCCTCGCTGAGGATCTCCACCGGCTTCTTGTGGATCGGGCACAGCTTCTGGCCCGCGTACTCGCCCTCGCCGTCGAGCAGCTCGCCGGGGAGCTTGTACTCCTCGCAGCCCACGCAGTACGGGCCCTCGTAGCCGCCCTTGTAGATCTCGCCCCTGTCGTACAGGTCCTGCACGAATTCCTGGACGCGGTCGGTGTGCCGCTTCTGCGTGGTGCGGATGAAATCGTCGTTCGCGATGCCGAGGTGGTCCCAGAGGGGCTTCCATGCCTCGTCGACGAGCTTGTCCGCCCACTGCTGCGGGCTGACGCCGTTCGCCTCCGCGGTGCGCATGATCTTCTGACCGTGCTCGTCCGTGCCGGTGAGGTACCACACCTTCTCGCCGCGCTGACGGTGCCAGCGGGTGAGCACGTCCCCTGCGACGGTCGTATAGGCGTGGCCCAGGTGAGGAGCGTCGTTTACGTAGTAGATGGGGGTGGTGACGTAGAACGCCTTGCCACCCTGCTTCTCTGATCCAGTGGCCGCCATGGTCGAAATCCTACTTGGCCTCGGGAGATCGACTCACCCGCGTTTCGGGGCGCCAGGCGGCGACGATGCCCTCGTACATCTCCTTGTCGGTGAGTTCCTTCGGGGTCTCGCCGGCCAGGAAGTACGACGTGTTGGCCGTCTTCAGCTTGCGGAGGTAGTCGAACGCCTTGTTCTCCGGGTCACCGAAGGCGACGAAGGAGAAGAACACGGCCGGGTGACTCTCCGCGGCGGCGGTGAGGGCCTCGGTGGCGGGGGTCCGGGCGTCCGGGGCGCCGTCCGTCTGGAAGACGACCAGGGCGGGGGCGGCGGGGTCGTCCGACTTGTCGTGCAGGGCGAGGATCTCGGCCACGGCGGCGTGGTAGCTGGTACGGCCCATGCGGCCCAGCTCGGCGTGCACCTTGTCGATCTTGTCCTGGTGGTCGGTGAGGGTGAGGTGGGTGACGCCGTCCAGCTCCGTGGAGAAGAAGACGACCGGGACGGCGGGGTCGGGGTCGACCTGGGCGGCGAGGGCGAGGGTCTGCTCGGCGAGGGCCTGGGCGGAGCCGTCCTTGTAGTACGGGCGCATGCTCGCGGAGCGGTCCAGGACGAGGTAGACGGTGGCGCGGGTGCCGGTGAGGCCGTGCTTCTTGAGGGCGGCGGTGGCGGCCTTGTGGGCGGGGAGGAGGTGGGGGGCGCGGGAGCGGATGCGGGTGGGGGGTGTCGCGGGTTTTTTGTGGGTGCCTGTGCTGCTCGTGGCGGGTTCGTCGTCGTGTGCGGGTTCGCCTTCGGCGGGAGTGGAGGTGTTCCCACCCGCACCACCCGTGACGCTCTCGTCGTCGTGTGCGGGTTCGCCTTCGGCGGGGGTGGGGGTGTTCCCACCCGCACCACCCGTGGCGGTCTCGTCGTCGTGTGCGGGTGGCCCCTGTGGGGCGGGATCGCCGTCGGCGGCTGCGGGTTCGCCTTCCGCGGGAGTGCGAGTGGGGGTGGGGTCCGGTTCGGGCTCCGGCTCCGGCTCTGGTTCCGGGGTCGCCTCGGGCTCAGGCTTCGCCTCGGGCTCCGGCTCGGGTTCGGCCTTCGCCTCGGGCTCCGGCTCGGGCTTCGGCTCAGGCTCAGCCTTCGCCTCGGGCTCGGGCTCAGGCTCGGCCTTCGCCTCGGGCTCGGGCTCGGGCTCGGGCTTCGGCTCAGGCTCAGCCTTCGCCTCGGGCTTCGGCTCCGGCTCGGCCTTCGCCTCGGGCTTCGGCTCCGGCTCGGGCTCCGGCTTCGGCTCGGGAGTGGGGTCGGTCTTCGTCTTGGGTTCTGGGTCGGGGTTCTTCTGGGTGGGGAGGGTGAGTTTGTCGAAGGCTTCCGTCACCAGGTCGTGGACCTTGGAGCGGGGTTCGGGGACGTGCGGGGTCGGCTCGGGCGGGGCCGTGGGCGGCGGCGTGGAGGGGGTGGGGTCGGGGGTCTGCGGTGTGCGGGAGCGGCCGAACGCTTTCCGCAGGAGAGAGAGAATGCCCATGTGCGCAACCCTTCACGTGAGTTGATGCCCGTCGATCCCTGGCCAGGACGGACACGTAAGGTTAGCGGCCCCGGCTACCCTCTCCGCGCCCGCGTCAAGGGCTGGATTCGGCCTCCGTCGGCGTCACTCCGGATGTCATGGGTTCACTCCCTGTTCACGCGGGCGCCCGGCTCCCGCACATATGCGCACCTACGGTCACGCTGACACCATGGGTATCCAAGGGGAGAGCAAAGTGCGCAAGCTGCTGCCGTTGATCGGAACACCGTCCGGTTCGCACCCTGGCGGACGGTCCGCCATGACCTGTCGTTTCCGGTGTGGTGACGCCTGCTTCCACGAGGTGCCCAACACCAGCGACAACGAGTACGTCGGTGACGTCATCGCCGGCGCCCTCAGCCGCCGTTCGATGATGCGGGCCGCCGCCGTGGTCACCGTCGCCGCGGCCGGCGCCGGTGCCGTCACCGTCGGTGCCGCGCCCGGGGCGCAGGCCGCGCCGGCCGCCGGGAAGGGCCACGGCCAGGGCAAGCCGAAGGGCGCCCGGGGCCTGCGCTTCACGCCGGTGGCGCCCAACAAGGAGGACGCCGTCGTCGTACCGGACGGGTACCGGCAGAACGTCGTCGTCCGCTGGGGCGAACCGATTCTGCGCGGGGCGCCCGCCTTCGACCCGGAGCGGCAGAGCGCCAAGGCGCAGGCCGGGCAGTTCGGGTACAACAACGACTTCCTCGCGCTGCTGCCGCTGCCGGGCGAGCGCGACCGGCAGTTGCTGGTGGCCAACCACGAGTACACCGACGAGGTGCTGATGTTCCGGGGCTACGACCCCGCGAACCCCACCCGCGAGCAGGTCGAGATCGCCTGGGCCGCGCACGGGCTGTCCGTGGTGGCCGTGGCGGAGGACCGCCGCAGCGGCAAGCTGACCGTCGTCAACCGGCACCACCTCAACCGGCGCGTCACCGCCACCACCGAGTTCCGGCTGACCGGGCCCGCGGCCGGCTCCGACCTGGTGAAGACCTCCGCCGACCGCACCGGCCGCAAGGTGCTCGGCACCCTGAACAACTGCTCCGGCGGCACCACCCCGTGGGGCACCACCCTGCACGGCGAGGAGAACTTCAACCAGTACTTCGCCAACAGCAGCCGCGCCACGGACAAGCGGTACGGCATCGGCACCGGCGCCACCGAGCGCAAGTGGGAGCGGTTCGACAAGCGGTTCGACGTCTCCCAGGAGCCCAACGAGGTGCACCGCTTCGGGTACGTCGTCGAGCTGGACCCGTACGACCCGGACTCCACGCCCCGCAAGCACACCCTGCTCGGGCGCTTCAAGCACGAGGCGGCCACCGTGCGGCTGACCCGGGACGGGCGCCCCGTCGTCTACACCGGCGACGACGAGCGCTTCGACTACTTCTACAAGTTCGTCGGCAGCAAGCGGATGAAGAAGGGCGACAGCCGCGCCGCCCGCGAGCACAACCTGTCGCTGCTGGACGAGGGCACGCTGTACGTCGCCAAGCTGACCGGCGACTCCCCGGCGATCGAGATCGACGGCACCGGCAAGCTGCCCGCCGACGGCGAGTTCGACGGCAGCGGGGTGTGGATTCCGCTGGTGACGGCCGACGAGCACGGGGCCGTCTCGCACGTCGAGGGCATGACCGCCGAGGAGGTGTGCGTCTTCACCCGGCTCGCCGGCGACAAGGTCGGCGCCACCAAGATGGACCGGCCCGAGGACATCGAGCCCAACCCGCACACCGGCAAGGTGTACGTCGCCCTGACCAACAACAGCAACCGCGGGGTCGGCGCGAACGCCCCGGCGGACGAGGCCAACCCCCGCAACGCCAACAAGCACGGGCACATCCTGGAGCTGACCGAGCGCTGGAACCAGGCCGACGCGACGCGGTTCGCCTGGTCGCTGTTCCTGGTCGCGGGCGACCCGGCGGACCCGGCGACGTACTTCGCGGGCTTCCCCAAGGAGGCGGTCAGCGCCATCTCCTGCCCGGACAACGTCGCCTTCGACGACCACGGCAACCTGTGGATCTCCACCGACGGCAACGCGCTCGGCACCCACGACGGCCTCTTCGGGGTGGCGACGGCCGGCGAGCGGCGCGGTGAGCTGAAGCAGTTCCTGACCGTGCCGAACGGCGCCGAGACCTGCGGTCCGGTCGTCCAGGACCGGCGCGTCCTGGTCGCCGTGCAGCACCCGGGCGAGATCGACGGGGCCTCGGTGGAGAAGCCGGCCAGCACCTGGCCCGACGGACCGGGCCGGATCGTCCGCCCGGCGGTCGTGGCGGTGTGGCGCGCGGACGGCCGCGACATCGGCGTCTGAGCACCGGCGTCGACCCGACCCTGTGCCGGGCCGGTCAGACCACCCGGTACAGGGTCAGGTCGACGAGCAGCGCCCGGTGGTCGGTGCCGGGCAGGTCGAGGAACCGGGCGTCGCGGGCGGAGAAGTCCTCCGAGACCAGGACGTGGTCGATCTGCGCGCCGAAGGCCGGAGTGGTCCGCGCCGGCCAGCTCGGCGCCCGGGAGGAGCCGGCCAGCCGGGCCGCGTCGCGCACCCCGGCGTCGAGGATGCGGCGGAACGCGGCGTGGTCCTGCGAGGCGTTGAAGTCGCCGGCCACGACGGTCGGGGTCCTGGTGTCCGCGGCGACCGCGGCCCGCAGCCGGCCCAGCTCGGCACGCCACAGGCCGACCTGGCCGGGCACCGGCGGCATGGGGTGGGCGAGCTGGAGGCGTACGGAGGTGCCGTCGACGTCCGCGACCGCCGCGGGCATGCCCATGCTGGCCTCGACGCCGTCGGCGGCCGTCAGCGGCAGGCGGCCGAGGATGACGGAGCCCGCCGCGCCGTCGCCCCCGACGGCCCGGTGGTGCGGGTAGTCGGCGGCCAGGTCGCGGCGCAGGGTCCTGGCGCAGGCGTCGTCGCACTCCTGGACGAAGACGAGGTCGGGCTTCTCCTCGCGGACGGCGGCGACCAGGGCGCCGGTGGCCTGCCCGAACTCGACGTTCGAGGTGAGGATGCGCAGCTCGGCGGCGGGCTGCCCGATGGGGTCGCCGGTCTTGCCGTACGGCTGGAGATACCAGGCCAGCAGGCCGAGCAGGAGGACGCCCCAGAGCAGGCCGAGCCAGGAGCGGCCCAGCAGCGACAGCAGCAGCGCGAGGCCGACGGGGACCAGCAGCCAGGGCAGGAAGGCCAGCAACTGGGGCACCGGGGTGATGCCGTCGCTGTCGGCGACGCGGTGGCCGACGACCACGCTGACCCCGGCCAGGAGCAGGGCCGCGCAGCAGACGGCGAACCGCCGGCCGGTGCGGCGCTCCCCGGGTATGCCGCCCGGGGCTCTCCGCTCGGCGGCCGTGATGTCCGTGTCCACGTCCCGGCCTTCCGCTCGCAGGTGAGGGGCCGTTCCCTGCGCGAGCCCTTTCTCACAGACGCGGGGCGCGGTCGGAAAGTTCCCTCGCGGCGCCGGCGGTCGTCGCGCGGCGCGACCGGCCGGCCAGCCAGGACGCCAGGGCGACGGTCAGACCGAGGGCGATCAGCAGCCAGGCGGCGGTGCGCAGGGTCGCGGTGAGGGCGTCGTACACGGCCCCGGCGGCGGGGCCCCGGGCGGCGCCGGGCAGCTCGGCGAGGGTGAGGCGGCGGCCGACGGCGACCGCCAGGCCGAGCAGCGCGCCGCCCAGGGCGGTGCCGAGACCGGCGGCCAGCACCGCGCGGCGGCGGCAGGCGGCGACGGCGATCCCGGCGACCGCGCAGACGACGGCGGCCAGCGGCAGCCAGAACGCGGCGAGGTCCAGCACGCGGTAGCCCTTCCTCAGATGTTCCGTCTCGGCGGCCGGGAGCACGGTGACGGCGAGGTGCCGGACCGGGATGCGGTGGGCGAAGGGCACGTGGTCGTGGGCGAGGCGCTGCTTGACCCGGGCGGTGACCGGCGCGAGGTCGACGGTGACCGCCCGGCCGCGCGCCCCGTCCTCGCGCAGGGCGCGCAGCACGGCCCGGTGGACGGCCCGGTTCGCCGCGTCCCATCCGGCGCGGAAGGCGGGGGTGCGGGTGAACGACCGCGCCGCGTCGTGCACGAACACGGCGACGGTGCCCGGGGGCGGGCCGGGACGGGTGCCGTCGACGGCGTCGGCGGCGACCTGGTCGAGGACGCCGTCGCGCACGGTGTCCGCGACCGCGTCCCGCACCGCCGGGTCGGCGGCGAGCGGCGCCATGGCGGCGACGTACCGGCCGGTGTCGGTGAGTCCGTACGCCGCCCAGCCCGCCAGCGTCCCGCAGGGCACCAGCAGGCAGGCGAGGGTGATCAGCACGCCCGACAGGGCGCCGCGCAGACGTGGGGTCACCCTCCCAGGCAAACCCCCGCCCGCCTCCCGCGCGAGCACGCACGCCCGAACGGGCGAGGAGAACGGCCCACCCGGGCGCCCCCCGGGGGCGGTCCTGGACCGACCGGGACGGCGCGGTGGGCCGGCCTTCCGGGAGGCGTGCTGGGGTCGGCCGTCCGCCGGTCAGGTGACGGACCGGCCGCCCGGGTCCTCGCGCGTGTAGTAGACGTAGAACAGCATGACGAACACGCCCAGCGCCGCCGCCAGCGCCGGGATCACCGCCCGCAGCAGGCTGACGTAGGGCGACTGGCTGATCAGGAATCCGGTCGCGCAGCCGGTGAACGCGGCCCACAGCAGGGCGTGGTGCTCGCGCCGCAGATGCCGGGCCACCTCCCGCACCACGGAGTACGCCACCACGAACACCAGCGTGCACAGCCAGCCGAACAGCAGGTTCCAGCCGGTGATGGGCCCGCCGTAGCGCCGGTTGGCCGCCGCCCAGAACCCGAAGACCAGGCCGAGCAGGACGGGCAGCGCCCACTTCGCCATCCGGTGGGCCCTCGGTCCGAAGACGTCGGGCGTCCCGCCGGAGCCGGAGCCGGGCCTCGAACCGGGCCTCGGACCGGAGCCGGGCACGGATGACACGGGTGCCGCATGAGCCATGAGAGCACTCCCTTCTCGCCTCGCCCCCGCCTACCAGCGCACACCCCGCGAGCCCCGCGGGCAACTCAGGATGCGGCCCGCGCGGGCCCGTGTTTCGCTGAGGCGGTGAGAGGCCGCGACCCCGAGCGCCCCGACCCGGTGCACCGGCACCAACTGGTGCGGGTCCGCGGTCGCGGCGTCGGCTGGGTCGCGCCGCTGCTGCTGCTCCTCGCGGTCGCGGTGGCCGACGCCAACACCACCGGGGAGTTCCGCATGATCTCCTGGATCGTGCTGGTCCCCGGGATCGCCGCCGCGCTGTGCGGGGTGTGGGCCACCGCCGTCTTCGCCGTCCTCGCGGTCCTCACGTACCTCATGGTCGACAGCGCCTGGCCGCACCAGTACCAGAGCGGGCTGCCCGACTTCATCCTCGTCGCCGTCGGCGGTCTGCTGGCCACTGCGGCCTGTGTGCTCCGGGTGCGCGGCGAGCGGCGGATGCTGCACATGCGGGACGTCGCCGACACCACCCGGCGGGCCGTGCTGCGCCCGCTGCCGCCGGGCTGGGGCGGCCTCGACCACGCCGGTGTCTACCTCGCCGCCGACACCGAGGCCCGCGTCGGCGGCGACTTCTACGACATCCAGCCCGGCCCGCACGGCACCCGGGTCCTGGTCGGCGACGTCCAGGGCAAGGGCCTGGGCGCGGTGGAGACGGCGGCGGCGCTGCTCGGCGCGTTCCGCGAGGCCGGCTACCACGAGGCCGACCTCGCCACGGTCGCCGAGCACCTGGAGGTACGGCTCACCCGGCACCGGCGGCACACCGTGGCCCTCGGCCGGGCCGACGGCGACCGCTTCGCCACCGCCGTGCTGCTGAGCTTCCCCGACGACCCGCCCGACGCGGTCGACACGGTCGTCTTCGGCCACGAACCCCCGCTCGCCGCCGGCCCCGGGGGCGTACGTCAGTTGCCGGTGACCGGCGGGCTGCCGCTGGGCATGGCGGAGCTGGGCACCGGGCCGCCCCCGGTGCGCCGGCTGCGCCTCGCCCCCGAGGAGACGCTGCTGGTCGTCACGGACGGCGTCACCGAGGCCCGGGACCGCGAGGGCTGCTTCTACCGGCACGCCGAGGAGGTCGCCCACGCGGTCGCCGCCGACCCCGGGGCGATCACCCCGCGCAAGCTGGTCGCCGTGGTCCGCGAGGGCACGCTGAAGCACTGCGGGGGGAGACTGGCGGACGACACGACGGTGTTCGCGGTGCGGCGGCCCGTGGTCGAGTAAGGGCCCAACTCGCACTCCGGGCCCCTCTTTGCAGCCGCAGCGGTTACCGTGCTGCCGTACGTGATCGACAGGGGGAGGGGACATGCCCGGAACCGTGCTGCTGCTCGCGGCGGCGCCCGCCGGCAAGGGACGCCTGGTGGACGCGGCCTCGGTGCTCCCCGTCCTGGCGGCGGTGGAGCCCGCCGTGCTGTCCGGCACCGGCACCGCCAACGTCGTCGAGCTGGCCGACCCGCTGGAGCCGCAGGCGGTCCTGACCCGGCTGCGCGCCGCCGCCGCGGCCCCGGGACCGCTCACCGTGTACGTCACCGGGCAGCTCCAGTTGGACCGGCGCCAGCGCCTGCCGCATCTGGCGCTGGCCCGCACCACCCCGTCGACCGTCCGCTACACCGCGCTGCCCTGGCACTGGGTCCGCGAGGAACTGCGCCTGCGGCCGACCGGCGCGACGACGCTCCTCCTCGACCTGCACGCCGACCAGGAAACCTGGGAGTGGCTCGGCGAGCACCCGTTCGACTGCGGGCGGAACAACGCCGTTTACGGTCGCATCGCGCCGCCCCCGTCCCGGCGGAAGGTGGGCGTCCCGGCGTACATGCGGGGCGTGGCGACGGTGCTGCGCAGCGGGCACCGGCCGCCGCTCGACGTCCTGCACCAGCAGGCGCTGGACCGCGCTGCGGCCGAGGGCGCGACCGGCGCCGACCTGGTGCTGGCCGCTCCGGGACCGGACACCGGCGATCCGCACGCCGCGATCGCCGCCGCCGTCCAGGCCGGCCGGCACGCCGAGGCCGACGCGCTCGCCGCCCGGCACGAGCGGGCCGCCGGCCAGGCCCACGGCCCCGCCTCCGAGGACGCCCTGCACTGGACGGAGGTCCGGGCCGACCTGGCGATGTTCGCCGGGGACCCGGTGCGCAGTTGCCGGGCCTGGCTGACGGTGGCCGCCGCCCGGCTCGGCGCCGGACAGGCACCGGACGCGCCCGCCGTCGAGGCCGCCGTGGACCGCGCCCACCACCAGTGGGGCCAGATCCACGACCCCGCCGCCGCCCGCGAACTGGGCGCCTCGCTCGCGGAGTTGCGCGGGCGGGTCCCCGGCCGCCGTCAGGGCGCGCTGGACCATGTGCGCCGCCAGCTCGGCCAGTTGGACCCCGAGGCCCGGCAAGCGGCCCGTCCGGACCCTCGCCCCGGCTCGACCGCGCTGTCATGATGGTGAGTCATGGCTGAGGGGGACGAAGGGGCCGCGTTGGACATCCGCGTGCGACTGGACGGCACCGCGACCGAGAGCGACATCGGCGCCCTGCGCAAATGGCTGGAGCGGGAGAAACCGCTGGACGAGCTGGTCCGGGCCGGCCGGCTCCGGATCGACGAGCGCAGCCGCACCGACGGGACCGGCGCCCCGATGGGCATCGGCATGGAGATCGTGGTGGCGCTGGTCGGGGGCGCCGCGTCCGTGACGTTCCGGGAGCTGCTGGACCAGGTCAAGGCGGCCGTGGAGGCGTGGCGGACCAACCGCCGCCAGGTGGAGGACGGCGAGCCGCCCGAGAGCCGCGTCGATCCGGTGAACCCCGACGACAGGTGACCCGGTGGCCGGTCTCGACCCGCGTGGGCTGGTGAACCGGGCGCTGCTGGTCGGGGTGTCCGAGTACGACCTCGTCCGGCCGCCGCACGGCGTGCCGGGAGACCTGCCCGCGGTCAAGCACAGCCTCAACCGACTGCGGGAGGCGCTGCGCCGGGGCGGGGTGTTCGGCGAGCGCGAGATCACCGTCTCCCGGTCGCCGTCGCTGGACGACTTCAGCCGGGCCCTGCGGCAGACCGCCGCCGAGGCCGAGGGCGTGCTGCTGCTGTACTTCGCCGGGCACGGGGCGATCCCCAGCGCGGGCGACGAGCTGTTCCTGCAGATGCGCAACGCCAGCGTGGTGGCGGGCGGGCACGCGGTGTTCCCCGGCGCGGAGATGTTCACCACCGTGCTGACGGTCCTGGCCACCAGCGAGGCCCGGCGGATCGTGATCGTCCTCGACTGCTGCTTCGCGGGCAACGCGGCCTGGGTCTGGGAGACCTTCCGCGACAAGCGGCGCGTCCTGCTGCTGATGAGCGTGCAGGCCAACCACCGCACCGACGCGGGCGACCCGGGCACGCCGACCCCGTTCACCGCCGAACTCGCCCGGCTGCTGGAGGGCGACGGCAAGGACGGCGAGGGGGGACTGTGGTTCCGGGGGCTCGCGGACGGGCTGCGCGAGGCGATGGCGGCGGGCGGCCACCGCACGCTGCGGGGCGAGCCGTGGGAGCCGCTGAGCCGGGCGGAGCCCGGGGAGGACGTACTGCTGCGGGCCCCGGGCCCGGCCCCGGCCGACGGTCCGGGGCCCGCGCCCCCGGAGCGCCCCGCGTTCCCGGAGCGCCCCGCGCCCCCTGACCCGCCGAAGCCCCCGCTGCCGGTCCGGTTGCGCACCGCCGCCGGTGCCGCCGTGGCGGCGGTACGGCGACGCCGCCGGGCCCGCGTCCCGGCCGGCCAGGACCGCGCCGGCCCGCCGGACCGCCCCCGCCCCGGCTCCCGGCGGCGCCCGGCCGTCCTCGCCGGGCTGCTCGCCCTCGCCCTGATCGGCATCGGCTCCTACCGCATCGTCGTCCTGACCGGCGACCCGGTGCGGTGCGCGCCGCCGCTGGAGCTGCGGGTGCTGACCGACCCCGACCTGGAGCCGACCGTCCGGGCCGCCGCCGACGCCTACCTCACCTCGGAGCAGAACACCGCCGGCGACGGCTGCCGGCGCAGCGGGATCACCGTCTACAGTGCCGGTACCGCCGACGCGGTCACCGCGCTCGGCCGGCGGTCCGGGGCCTGGAAGGAGCCCGGCGCCGGTGCCAACCCGCAGCGGGACGTCGGTCCCCAGCCGGACATCTGGATTCCGGGCAGCCCCGCCGACGTCGCCCGGGTGACGGCGGCCCAGGACACCGACGCGGTGGCCCGCCTGGACGCCGACGGCACGCCGCTGGCGTACTCACCGGTGGTGCTGGCCGTGCCCCAGGCCGTCGCCGCCGAACTGCTGGAGGAGCGGGTCGGCGTGCCGCTGAACCGGATGATCGACGCGCTGCGCGGGCGGCTCCCCGAGGCCGAGGTACGGCGGCCCGACCCGGAGTTCACCGACACCGGCCTGCTCGCCACGGTCGGCCTGTACGGCACCGGCACCGGCTCCGGCGCCCGCGACGCGGCCGGGGCGGAACGCCGGGTCGCCCAGCCCGGACCGCCCTCGCCCACCGCCGCCGACCTGCTGTGCGTGCTGCCCGACGTCGACGCCGTGGACGAGCGCACCGCCGCCCTCGTCCCCGAGTTCCTGATGAAGAGCGGCGTGGGCTGCGACAGCAGGCGGCGCACCGCGCGGATCGCCCAGTACCCCGGCGACGTACCGGGCCTGGAGCCGGTCTTCACGCGGGTGCGCTGGCAGGGCGCCGACCGGGACGCCGGGGCGCGGGACGACGCCGCCGAGGCGTTCCGCCGGTGGCTCGCGGGGGCGCCGGGGCGCGCGGTGTTCGCCCGGGACGGCTTCCGCTCGGCGACCGACGACCGGGCGCTGCTCGACGCGGACCGGGCCGCCGGGGTGCTGCACGCGCCCTCGCGGCTGACCAGGACGGCCGGGCGGGACGCGACCGAGGCCGCCCTGGACGGCTACCGGAACGTGGGCGGGCCGGGCCGGGCGCTGTTCCTGCTGGACAGTTCCGGCTCGATGGCCGGGCGGTGGGAGGGCTCCGGCGGCGGCCCCGGGCTGCTCAAGCAGTCGCTCGGGGGCCTCGGCGGCCGGGACGAGTACGCCCTGTGGACGGTCTCCGGCACCGGCGACGACCCGTACGACACGCTGCTGCCCTTCGGCCGGCACGCCCGCCGGGACGCCGAGCGGACCGTCGACCGGGCCGCCGTGGTCCGGGACGCCGAGGCCGACCCGCACGGCGCGCTGCTCGCCGCGCTGGACGCGATGAGGCTGCGCGGCGCCGACGACGAGCGGCCCGACCTGGTCGTGTACATAACCGACGACGAGGACGCGGGCCGCCTGACCGGCGACCGGCTCGCCGACGTCATCGGCGCGGCCCGCGCGGCCGGCGTGCCGGTGACGATGGTGTCCCTGACCGGCGGGAGCTGCGACGCGGGCGAGCCGGACGCCCGGATCTCCGAGGCGACCGGCGGGCGCTGCCTGGACACCGGCGACGACCTCGGCGGAGCCCTGCACGACGAGGTCGCGCGCACCGGAACGGGGGAGGACTGATGACCCGGCGCCCCGCCGCCCTGCTGGCCCTGCTGGTCCTGCTCTGCCTCGCCGCCTGCACCGGCGGCGGGGGCGGCGCCGGGCCCGCGCCCTCCGCCGACGTGCCCGGGGACATCGTGGTCGCCAGCGGCCGGGACGTCACCGGGCGCAACGGCGTGCGGCAGCGGCTCATCGACGCCTGGAACGAGCGCCAGGAACGGGCGGGCAGCGACTACCGCGCCCGGCTGGTGGAACTGCCCGGCAGCGCCGACGAACAGCGCGGCCAGCTCCTGGGCGCCCTGCAGTCCGGCAGCGCCGCCTACGACGTGGTCAACCTCGATGTCACCTGGGTGCCGGAGTTCGCCGCCGCCGGGCTGGTCCGCCCGCTGCCCGGCACGCTCGTCGACGCGGACGTCATCGACTCCGTGGCGCGCACCGCCCGCTGGGACGGGCGGACCTACGCGGTGCCCTTCAACAGCGACGTCGGCCTCCTCTACTACCGGCGCGACGACCTGGAACGGGCCGGCCTGGAATCCACCGACCTGCGGGACGTGAAGGACTGGGCGGACCTGGAGGACCTGTTCAACACCGTCGCCGAGGCCGACCTGCCGGGCCGGGAGCGGGGCTGGACCACCCAGCTCGCCGCCTACGAGGGCCGGACGGTCAACGCGGTGGAGGCGTTCGCGTCCACCGGGCAGGACGCCGCGCTCACCGACGACGCGGGCCACTACACGGCCACCGTCGGAGCGCTGACCCGGGGCGTCGCGGAGCTGCGCCGCCGGGCCGCCGCGCCGTACACCCTGCCCGAGGCGGTCCGGTCCGACGAGGCGGCCTCCCTCGGGGCCTTCGCGGACGGCCGGACCACCTTCCTGCGGCACTGGCCCTACGCGTACCGCACCCTGCACGAGACCTTCGGCGCGGAGCAGTTGGGGGTGACCGCGCTGCCGGGGCGGGCCGTGCTCGGCGGGCAGAACCTGGCGGTGACCCGGGACTCCCGGCGGGCCGGGAAGGCGGCCGAGCTGGTCGGGTTCCTCACCGGCCGGGCCAGCGAGCGCTGTCTGCTGGACGCCGGTTTCGCGGCGACGCGGGTCTCGGCGTACGACGACCCGGGGCTGCGCTGCCCGGTGGCCGGGGACAAGCCGTCGCCGTCGCCGACCGGGGAGCGGCCGGACCGGATGCCCCGGGACGCCACCGACCGGCCCGCCTACGCCCGCACCGTGCTGCTGCCCGCCCTGCGCGCGGCGGTGCACCGGCCGCGCACCCCGCTGTACGGGGCCTTCACCCAGACGTTCACCGCGCACCTGGGCCCGCTGTTCGGCGCCGACCCGCCGGACGACGCGACGCTGGCCCGGACGCTGGACGCGGCACTGCGCCGGGCGCTGCCGGACTGAGCCCGGCGGCGGGTCACTCGCCGGTGACCGGGACGCTCGGCGGGACGACGGGGGCGGGCGGCTCGGCGGACTGCGCCGGACCGGCGTTGGCGGCCAGCAGCAGACAGGCCGTGGCGACGACGGCGGCGGCGATGCCTCGGGCGTAGCGCTCGGCGGTGCGTGGGCGTTCGAGCACGGCGACCTCGTAACAGCGGTCCACAGCGGTACGGCGGGGACGGTCGGGGGGTGGGCTGGGGGCCGGCGGTGGTCCGCCGGTGGTCAAGCGGTGGGTTAAACCTGCTTAATACTCGGTTTAACCTAGAGCCGTCGGGGGCGAACGGCAAGAGCCGCAGGGGGAGTTGAACGTGGGAGACCGAGACGATCCGGTGACCATCGGGCGCCGGGTGCAGCGACTGCGGGCCGACCGCGGACTGACCCAGCGCCAGCTCGCCGAACCCGCCTACACCCCGGCCTACGTCTCCACCCTGGAGGCCGGCCGCGTCCGCCCCTCCGACGAGGCGCTGCGGCACATCGCGGACCGGCTCGGCGTCGGCTTCGACGAACTGGTCACCGGGCGCCCCGCCCGCCTCGCCACCGACCTGCGCCTGAGGCTCACCGAGGCGCAGCGCACCCTGGCCACCGGCGGGGCCGAACAGGCCGCCGGGAGCTACCGCGCGCTGCTCGCCGAGGCCGAGGCGCACGGCCTGGGCGACCTCGGGGCCGCCGCGCTGCTCGGGCTCGGCGAGTGCGCCCTGGAGAGCGGCGAGCTGGAGGCCGGCCGCGGGTACTTCGAGCGGGCCGAGGCGTGTCTGGCCGACGCGGGCGCCCCGCTCACCGCCCGGGTCCCGGCGCTGCGCGGCCGGGCGGTCGCCCACTACCTCGCCGGGGAGCTGCGGTACGCCGTCTACCTCCTGGAATCCACCCTGGACGAGCTGAACCGGGGCGGGCTGCACGACCCGGACGCGCTGCTGCTGCTCTACGCCAGCGCGATCGGCCCGTACATGGACATGGGCGCGCACGCGCGGGCCGCGCAGGCCGCCGAACTGGCGCTCGCGCTCGCGCCCCGGGCCGGCGACCCGGCGCTGGTCGCCCGGATGCACCGCTCCGTCGCCCGGACGCTGCTGGCCGAGGGCCGGCTCGCCGAGGCCGACGCCTCGCTGGCCAGGGCGGCCGAGCTGTACCGCACCCTCCAGCTCCGTACCGAACTGGCCAACTGCCACTGGATGCGCGGATACGTCTTCGCGCAGGACGGCCGGCTGGAGCGCGCCGAGGCCGAGCTGCGGGAGGCCCTGGCGATGCTCTCGGAGAGCCGCGCCGCCCTCTACAGCAGCCAGGCCGCCGTCGAACTGGCCGACGTGCTGCACCGCCGCGGCAAGTCCGAGGAGGCCGCCGGGCTGCTGCGCGGGGTCCTGGACGACCT
Source organism: Streptomyces sp. NPDC000134 (assembly GCF_042899225.1). Lineage (NCBI taxonomy): Bacteria > Bacillati > Actinomycetota > Actinomycetes > Kitasatosporales > Streptomycetaceae > Streptomyces > Streptomyces sp. NPDC000134. The sequence goes on along the minus strand of NZ_JBIAZN010000012.1, from coordinate 106,138 downwards.
GTCCTCCGAGCGCGGCGCCGTGCACGCCGCCGCCGCGCACCGGCTGCTCGGCATCATCGCCGAGGACGCCCGGGACACCGAGGCCGCCGAGGAGCACTACGTCCGCGCGCTCAGCCTGCTGGAACGGGCGGGCGCGGCCGGTGACCTCGCCGACCTGTGCCGTCTGCTGGGCGATCTGCTGCGCCGCACCGGCCGGGTGGAGGCGGCCCTGGACGCGTACCGCACCGGCCTGGGCCACCGCACCGCGCCCGGCACGACGACCCTGGGACCGGCCCCGGCGCAGTTGTCCCTGTGACGTCCGGGAGCCCGGGGTTTCGGCCGGCCGCTCGGGGGTAGTCGACGCTCGGCTTCCGGGCCGGTGACGTGCGCCGCAGCACCGTCGACGTGGCCGACCGCGTAGTGAAGGAGGCGGTGGGCGTGCGGCCCAGCGACGACCCCCCGGCATTCCCCGGCGGACCCGGCCGTACCGGGGACACCGACCAGTACCGTGCCGTCGACCTGATCGCCGACGGCGTCCGCGGCGTGCCCCCCGAGCAGGTGCCCGCCCGGCTGTGCGAGGTGGCGGTGCGGCTGCTGCCGGTGACCGGCGCGAGCGCCTCGCTGCGCAGCGGCGGCGTGCCGGTGCGGCTCTGCGCCAGCGACGAGCGGACCGGCAGGCTGGCGGAGATCCAGGCCACCCTCGGCGAGGGACCCTGCGTGCAGGCCGCCCGGACCGGCGCGCCGGTGCTGGCCCGCGATCTGACCCGGGGCGCGGACGCGAGCCGCTGGCCCGTCTACGCCCAGCAGGTCACCGCCGCCGGCGTCCGCGCGGTGTACGCGCTGCCGCTGGGCACGGACGCGCTGTGCGTCGGCACCCTCGACCTCTACCGCGACACCCCGGGCGTGCTCACCCCCGCCGAACTGGGCACCGCCCGGCTCGTCGCGGGCATCCTGACCGTCGCCCTCATGGCGCTGCCCCGGGAGGACGAGCACGACCGGGCCGACGGCGCGTCCTGGCTGAACGGCCTGGCCACCGGCCACGACGAGGTCTACCAGGCGGTCGGCATGATCATGGCCCAGTTGGGCGTCGGCACCGACGAGGCGCTGGCCCGGCTGCGCGCCCACGCCTTCGCCGGCGACCGCACGGTCCGCGAGGCGGCCCAGGAGGTCCTGGCGTACCGCCACCGCTTCGACACCGAGGACGGATAGCCGGCACACGGGGCACCTTTCTCAGCCCCCGGCCCTCAGCCGATGAGCGCCTGGTTGATCTGGCGGGTGGTCTGCGCGGCGACCCGGGGGTCCTCGGCGGCGTACGCGGTGTAGGCGTTCAGGCCGGTGGCCAGGGCCCAGCCGCGGCCCCGCAGCCAGGTGGCGTCGTCCACGCCGAGCGTCTCGCGGAAGACGGCCCGGCTGCCGGGCGACATCAGGGTGAAGGCGATCATCAGGTCGCGGGCCGGGTCGCCGACGCCGAGTTCGCCGAAGTCGATGACGGCGCCCAGGCGGCCTCCGGCGGTCAGCAGGTTGCCGGTGTGGAAGTCGCCGTGGAACCAGACCGGGGGACGGTCCCAGCCGGGCGCCGCCAGCGCCGCGTCCCACAGCGCGGTCGCCGCCGCCGCGTCGAACACGCCGGCGGTCCCGGCGATGGCGGCCCGGGTCGCGCGGTCCCGGTCGGACAGCGGGCGGCCGGTGAGGTCCGGGTGCGGGGCCGCGGGCGGGCACCCCTGGAGGGCGGTCAGGAACCGCGCCAGTTCCCCGGCGGCCGCGGCGGAGCCGGCGAGTGCCTCGACGGTGGCCACCTCGCCGTCCAGCCAGCGGGACACCGCCCAGGGCCACGGATAGCCGAGGCCGGGCTCGCCCACCGCCACCGGCTCCGGGACGGCCAGCGGCAGGTGCGGGGCGAGCCGGGGCAGCCACCGCAGTTCCTTCGCGGCCTGGCCGACGGCCCCCGGGTGGCGGGGCAGCCGCACGGACAGTTCCTCGCCCAGCCTGTGGATCACATGGTCGGAGCCGGCCGGGTCGACCGGCGTCAGCGGCAGCCCCGCCCACCGCGGGAACTGGGTGTCGACCAGGTGCCTGACCAGCGCGGTGTCGATGCGGGGGCGGAGGTCGGCGGTGCTCGCGGTGCCCAAGACGGCTCCTGTCCTCGGTCCGCTCGGCACGGCGGACGGCCGGAACCATCCCAGACCGCCGCCCCACCGCGGCGCAAGGGCCCGGCCGTGCCGGGCGGCGGGCCGGAGCGCGGGCCGGGCCCCCGCGGCGGCGTAGGGTCGGATGCGCAGAGTGAGCAAAGTGCCCGCAGTCCCCGGAGTGTCCGGAGTGAAGGAGGCCCCGACGTGGTGAGCGACGAGCGGTCCGTGCCGGTGATCATCGACTGTGACACCGGGGTCGACGACGCCCTCGCCCTGCTGCTCGCGGTCCGGCACCCGGCCCTCGACCTGCGCGCGGTCACCTGCGTCGCCGGGAACACCGACGTGGACGGCGTGGTCCGCAACACCCTGACCGTGCTGGAGCTGGCCGGCGCCCCCGGCGTGCCCGTCGCTCGGGGTGCCGAGCGGCCGCTGATCGAGGCGGTGCGCACCGCGCGGCACGTGCACGGGCGGGACGGCATGGGGGACCTGGGGCTGCCCGCCCCGGCCCGTACCCCCGTCGACGTGGACGCCGTCACCCTGCTGCGGCGCGAGATCCTCGCCGCGCCGCGCCCGGTGACCCTGATCCCCACCGCGCCCGCGACCAACATCGCGCTGCTGCTGCGCACCCACCCCGAGGTGACCCGCAACATCGAGCGGATCGTGTTCATGGGCGGCGCGGTGGCCACCGGGAACGCCACGCCGGTCGCCGAGTTCAACGTCTGGCACGACCCCGAGGCGACGGCGATCATGCTCACCGCGGGGGTGCCGATCACCATGTACGGCCTGGACGTGTTCCAGCGGGTGATCGTCCCCGGCGGGGAGGTACGGAAGCTGCGCGCGAGCGGCGATCCGGCCACCCGGCTCGCCGGTGAGCTGCTCGCCCACCGCGGCCCGGCCACCGGCGAGGCGGACCCGGGCGGCGGGCTCGGGGACGCGGGCGCGGTCTGCGCGGTGATCGACCCGGCGGGGCTCACGACCCGGCGACTGCCGGTGGAGGTGTCCCTGGCGCCGGGACCGGCCCGGGGCCAGACCCTCGTCGACCGCCGCGCCCGGCCCGGCGAGTCCGAGATCCACGAGGGCGCCCGCGAACAGCCCCTCGTCGACGTCGCGTTGGACGTCGACGTGGAGCGGTACGTGGAGCTGTACCTGTCGGCGGTCGGGCACTGAGCCCGCCGCCGGGGCCCGGACGGACGACCGCCGGGCCCCGGCCGGCGGAGCGTCAGGCGCGGGTCGCCCGGCGGCGGCGCGTGGCCACCACGATGCCGGCGCCGCCCAGCAGCAGCACCGCCGCGCCGATGGCGATCGGGCCGGTGCTGCTGTCGGCGCCGGTCTCGGCCAGGTTGCCGCCGTCACCGTCGGCGGAGGGCGCGGCGGCCGGCGCGGAGGTGGAGGCGGAGGCGGACGGCGACGGCTCCTGGGTCGCCGGGGAGCTGTCCGACGGGGTCGCCGACGGGGACTCGTCCTCGGTCGGGGCCTGGCTGGTCGGCGCGGTGGAGGTGCCCTCGGACGGGGTGGCCGCCGGCGGCGTCGACCCGCCCGGCTCCTCGGCCGGCGGCGTGGTGGTGGACGTGCAGTCCTTCGTGCCGCCGTTCCAGGCCGCGATCAGCTTGTCGTTGATGACCGCCCCGTCCGGGCCCTCGGGCAGCGGACCGTGCTCGACACCGTCACCGGTGTTCGGCTGGCCGTCGTAGCGCACGGCACCGCGGTACAGGTCGATCTGCGCGAAGCAGCCCTCGTCCGGCACGGCTATGTCGAGGCTGTCGATCTGGTCGCCCTTGACGGTCACGGTGTCGAAGTCGACGAAGACCTGCTTGCCGGAGGTGGCGAAGGTGGAGCCGTGCGCGAGGTAGGAGGCGAGCGAGGCGGTGCAGGACGCGGCGTCGGCGGCGGCGCGGACCTTGATGTGCACCTTGCCGTCCTCGGACGGCTTGAGGTTCTGGTCGTCCACCTTGACCGAGTCGGTGAAGGTGGTGCCGTCCAGGGAGAACTGGCACCGGTCGGTCTCGGTGGCGGTGCCCGCGCCGGTGCCCGGCCGGTAGGAGTCGCCGCCGCCCCAGCCCTCGCCGCCCGGCGAGCCGTGGGCGAAGGCACCGGTGGCGGAGGCGACGGAGGCGGCGCAGAGAACGAGGCTCGCGGCGCCCGTCCCCAGCAGGCGGCGCATCGTGACACGTCGTGCAGTCGACATGCGGGTCCCATCTTGGCGTGTGAGACACCCGGGCGGCGGCACGGCAGCCGACGGCGAGAAGCCACGTCGGGCGTGCGCGGGCCGACCCGGGGGATGAGTGGTCGAAGAATCACTGGGCCCTTCGGTCACTCGGGCCACAGTCGCCCCCCATGGTCGCCATACCGCAAGTCCCTGTCAACCTGCGGAAACACCAGGGAAGTTCTCCGCCCTTCACGCCGCCTCCACAGAACGGCGGGGTGTGTCGCGTCCGCCGGCGGTTTCACTTTCCCGGCGTTGTGGACAGACCTACTCGTGTCGCCCGCACGTACCGCGAAGGAGCCCGCGTGACCGCACGCACCGCCGCAGGCACCCCCGACCTGTCCTCCCAGGACCCCGACTGGTGGCGGCAGGCCGTCATCTACCAGGTCTATCCGCGCAGTTTCGCCGACGCCGACGGCGACGGGCTCGGTGACCTCAAGGGGGTCACCCAGCGCCTCGCCCACCTGGCCGCGCTCGGGGTGGACGCCCTGTGGCTCAGCCCGTTCTACCCCTCCGAACTCGCCGACGGCGGCTACGACGTCGACGACCACCGGGACATCGACCCCAGGCTCGGCACCCTGGACGACTTCGACGCGATGGCCGCCGAGGCCCACCGGCTCGGCCTCAAGGTCGTCGTCGACCTGGTGCCCAACCACACCTCGCACCGGCACGCCTGGTTCCGCGAGGCCCTGGCCGCCGGGCCCGGCTCGGCCGCCCGGGACCGGTACGTGTTCCGGGACGGCCGGGGCCCCGCGGGCGAACTGCCGCCCACCGACTGGCAGTCCGTCTTCGGCGGCAGCGCCTGGCGGCGGGTCCCCGACGGGCAGTGGTACCTGCACCTGTTCACCCCCGAGCAGCCCGACCTCAACTGGGAGAACGAGCAGGTCCGCGCCTACTTCCGCGGCACGCTGAGATTCTGGTCCGACCGGGGCGTCGACGGCTTCCGCGTCGACGTGGCGCACGCGCTCGCCAAGGACCTCGGCGAGCCGCTGCGCGACCTCGGCGCCCCCGAGCTGAGCAGCGAGGCGGCGCTCGCCGGGTTCGAGCCCGGCACCCACCCCTTCTACGACCGCGACGAGGTCCACGAGATCTACCGCGACTGGCGCAAGATCCTGGACGCCTACACCCCGCCGCGCACGGCGGTCGCCGAGGCATGGGTGCCGGGCGCCCGGCGGGCGCTGTACGCGCGGCCGGACGAGCTGGGGCAGGCGTTCAACTTCGAGTACCTGCAAGCGGGGTGGGACGCCGGGGAACTGCGCGAGGTGATCGCGGGTTCGCTGGCCGACGCGGCGGCGGCCGGCGCCTCGGCGACCTGGGTGCTCTCCAACCACGACGTGGTGCGGCACGCCTCCCGGCTGATGCTGGGGCCGGGCACCGACCCAGACGCCTGGCTGCTGTCCGGCGGCGCCGCCCCGGCCGTCGACGAGGCGGCCGGGCTGCGCCGGGCGCGGGCCGCGACGCTGCTGATGCTGGCGCTGCCCGGATCGGCGTACGTCTACCAGGGCGAGGAATTGGGCCTGCCGGAGGTCGCCGACCTGCCCACCGAGGTGCTCCAGGACCCGATCTGGGAGCAGACCGGGCATGTCCGCAAGGGCCGCGACGGCTGCCGGGTGCCGCTGCCCTGGACGGCGGACGGACCGTCGTACGGCTTCGGGCCGGGCGGGGCCTGGCTGCCGCAGCCGCCGTCCTTCGCGGCGTACGCCGTCCAGGCCCAGGACGGGGTCGCGGGCTCCACGCTGGAGCTGTACCGCACGGCCCTGCGGCTGCGCCGCAGGCTGCTCGACGGCGAGACGCTCACCTGGGCGGACGACGTGCCGCCCGGGGTGCTGCGGTTCGACCGCTCGGAGAACTGGCGGTGCGTCACCAACCTGTCGGACACCGCCGTGCGCCTCCCGGCCGGGGAGGTGCTGCTGACCAGCGCTCCCCTGGAGGACGGCAAGCTCGGCCCGGACACCACGGCCTGGCTGGCGCGGTAGGGCCGCGCCGGGGCACGGCCCGCGCCACCGCGTGGCGCGGGCGGTGTCTCACAGTCCGCGCGGCAGCCCGCCGCCCCCGAAGGAGCCGCTGGACCCCGGCAGCCAGCGCCGCCGGTGCTGGTCCTCGCCGCGCCGGGTACTCGCGGGATGGAGCTGGTACGGCATCAGCCGCGCGCCCCCGTCCCCGGCCAGGGGCACCTCGTCGGGCTCCCGCATCTCGCGTTCCTCTCGCACCGGCCAGTCGGCGGGCAGCTTCGGCTGCTCGTCGGCGCGGGGCCGGGGCGATTCCTGGTCCATGACCCGCATACCGACGCGTACGGCCCAGATCAGCGCGCCGGCGATCACCAGCCCGCCGATGAAGGCCACGGTCACGTCCAGCGCGTGCTGGGATGCGGCCAGCAGGATGAATGCTTCGGTACTCATGTCTCCGAGTATCACCCCAGAACGGGAGAAAAGCGGCAAAAAGTTCGCCATGCTCCGGGGATCGGACGGGCCCGGTCCTCGTGATTGAGCCGCCCGCGCCGCTGGTACCCGGTGGGCAGTCCGTCGGAAGGAGAGCCGGCCATGGACACGCCGCTGACGGCCGACGCCCGCGCGTACGGCCTGACCGGGGACGGGGAGACCGACGACCGGCCCGCGCTGCAGAAGCTGGTGGACGCCCTCGGCGACGCCCGTGCCGCCGACGGGCGGCCCCGGACCGTGCGGGTGCCCGCCGGGCGGTACGTGATCCGGGACCGGCCGGTGCTGTGGCGCAGCGGCGTCTCCCTGATCGGCGAGGGCCGCGGCGCCACCTGCTTCGCGCTGCGCAACCCCGGGGCGCCGACGACACCGGTGCCGCTGGCCTGGTTCACCGCCGCCCAGCACGGCGCCGGCCCGGAGCACCACCTCGCCGACCTCACCTTCGCGCACTTCGAGATCGACGGCTCGGGCGTGTCCACCGAGGGGTACGACGTGCTGGCCAAGGGGCTCGGCCTCCAGTACGTGCGCCGGGCCCGGTTCGGCGACCTGTACATCCACGACACCGCCGCCACCGGCTTCGGCTGCGACTTCCTCCAGGACACCGTCGTCGAGGGCGTGCTCGCCGAGCGCTGCGGACGGCAGGACCCCGGCGGGATGATGGGCGGCGCGGGCATCGGCATCGGCGTCGGCGGCTGGGGGCCGGTGGAGCGGCTGTCGGTCACCGCGTGCACCGCGACCGGCAACGGCACCAACGGCATCTTCCTCGAACTCCAGCAGGAGCACTGGACCCCGCCCCGGGGCGTCCGCGTCACCGCCTGCCACGCCGAGGACAACCGCTACGGCATCTCCGACTGGGGCTGCGACGGCCTGCTGGTCACCGGCTGTGTGATGACCGGCAACCGGGTCGCCGGGTTCGACGTGTCCGCGCAGGGCACCACGCGCGTCGGCGGCCGGGGCGGCATCGTCACCGCGTGCGTCGTCGACCGCAACGTCCGCGACGGGGTCGCGGTCGGCAACACCCCCGGCCCCTACGCCTTCCACGGCAACCGGATCAGCGGCAACGGCCGGCACGGCTACTGGCAGCACAACCTGTCCGGCGGCGATCAGGAGGCCGCCGCCGACATCGTCCTGGACGCCAACGACATCCGGGACAACGCCCTGGACGGCGTCCGGATCGACGCGCCCCTGCGGGAACCGGCGTTCCAGGGCAACCGCGTCCGCGGCAACGGACGCCGGTCGGCCCCGGCCGCGCACGGCGGCGGCCCGGGGGTGCGGTACGGGCCGCTGTCCCTGACCGACGAGGGCGCCGACTGGGCGCCGGACGGCCACCGCGGCAAGCGGCTCACGGCGGGCGGGGGCACCGCCATGGTCACCGGCAATACGGCCACCGTGCTGACCCTCGCCCCGGCCCGCCCCGGCGCCGCCTCCGCCTGGCCTGGGGGCACGCCCCCGGACGGCACCGGCTACCGCCTCCCGGAGGCCCCCGGCCCCCGCGCCGGCCTCACCGCCGCCGCCCCGGTCGCCCACCCCTGCGTGCGGGGCAACCGGGTCCGCGACGACGGGCACCCGCGCACCCAGACCCACGCCCTGTGGATCACCGACGAGGGGACCTGGACCGGCGGCCGGGTCTCCGGCAACGACTTCTCCGGCAACGCCTCGGCGGCCACCCGCTTCGACTCCGCCCCGGCGGGCGGACGCTGGCGCGACAACGACGGGTGACCGGGCGCCGGCGGCAGGTGCGGCCCCGGTCAGTTCTCGGGCGGTCGCCGCTCCCCGGCCGGGCCGTCGGGCCGGACGACCTCGCCCCGGACCACCCGGGGCGGCCGCTCGCCGGCCGTCCCGCCGGCGTCCTGGTCGCCCAGGGCCCGCTTCTCGGCCTTGAGGATGCGCGCGGCCTTGCCCGCCGAGCGGGTCAGCTCGGGCAGCTTCTTCACGCCCACGACGACGGCGATGATGATGAGGATGATCGCGAGTTCGCTCAGTCCGAACACGGGGCCCCCTGGTCGGTCGGGTCGGTCAGAGATCGAACTCGTGCGGCGGCAGGTCGAGGGCGTAGCACGCCTCGCGCACCACGGCCTGCTCGTCCTTGTCGAAGTCGCCGTCGGCGCCGCCGATGACGATGCCGATCTGCACGACCGCCCGCGCCTCCGCGGGCTTCTTCTTCGCCTTGGCGATCTCCTGCACAACGCTGACCTTGCCGAACGCGAAGTCCGCCGTCAACTTGTCGAGGTTCTGCTCGAAGCGGCGGCGCAGGTCGTCGGCGGGGAAGTTGCGCAGCACGTCGTTGGCGGCGATGAGCTGGGCCACCCGCTGCCGCTCGGCCGGGTCGACGTGGCCGTCGGCGGCGGCGACCAGCGCGCACATCGCCATGCTCGCGTCGCGGAAGGCGCCGCTCTTGAGGTCGTTCTTCTTCGCCACGAGCTGGGTCTGCATCTGCGACGCGGACTCCTTGAAGCGGTCCCACAGGGCCATGCGCACTCCGAACGGTCGTCGAAACAAGATCAGTCTCGATCTTCTACAGATATGTAGAAGTTATCAGGGAACACTTCGGTGCGCCGTACCGTTCTCTACAGGCGAGTAGAAGCCTACGATGGCTTTGCCCGTCCTTTACCATGGGACGGACCCCTGTGGGAACGACCCACCCATGGGACACGACCCCGTAGAACCCGTAGAACCCGTAGAAGGAGCCCCGTTCCGTAATGGAGCCCCCCAGTACCGGCCGTGCCATGTCCCGCGGTGACCGCACCGCGGCCCTCGTGCGAGCGGGGGTGGCACGGTGACCGAGGTCCTGCTGCTCCTGCTGGCCCTCCTCCTCACCCTCGCCTGCGCCCTGTTCGTCGCCGCCGAGTTCTCGCTGACCACCGTCGAGCGCGGTGACCTGGAGCGCGCCGCCGAATCCGGCGAGCGCGGCGCCGAGGGCGCGCTGAAGGCCGTACGCAAGCTGACCGTCCAGTTGTCCGGCGCCCAGTTGGGCATCACCGTCACCTCCCTGGTCATCGGCATGCTCGCCGAGCCGTCGCTGGCCGCGCTGCTGCGCGGTCCGCTGCGGGCGGCGGGCCTCGGCGGCGCCGCCCCCACCGTCGCGACCGTGCTCGGCGTGGCCCTGTCCACCGTCGTGCTGATGGTCGTCGGCGAGCTGGTCCCCAAGAACTGGGCGATCTCCCGGCCGCTGGCCGTCGCCAAGGTGGTCGCCGGACCGCAGCGCGGCTTCACCGCCGCCTTCGGCCCGTTCATCACCCACCTGAACAACACCGCCAACCACGTGGTGCGCCGCTTCGGCCTGGAGCCCGCCGAGGAACTCGCCTCCGCCCGCAGCCCGGAGGAACTCGTCGCGCTCGCCCGGCACTCCGCCGCCGAGGGCGCCCTGGAGGCCGACTCCGCCGAGCTGTTCGTACGCACCCTGCACCTGAGCGAGCTGACCGCGCAGAACGTGATGACGCCCCGCGTGGACGTCAAGGCCCTGGAGGCCCACGCCACCGCCGCCGACGCCGCCAACCTCTCCCACGCCACCGGCCTGTCCCGCTTCCCGGTCTACCGGGACAGCCTCGACGAGGTCGTCGGCACCGTCCACATCCGCGACGTGCTGGCCCTGCCGCCCGAGCGGCGCGCCCACACCCCGGTCACCGAGCTGGCCACCGCGCCGCTGCTGGTGCCCGACAGCCTGCCCGCCGACCGCCTGCTGGAGCGGCTGCGCGCCGCCCGCACCATGGCCGTCGTCATCGACGAGTACGGCGGCACCGCGGGCGTCGCCACCGTCGAGGACATCGTCGAGGAGGTCGTCGGCGAGGTCCGCGACGAGCACGACCCGGTCGAGACCCCCGACCTCCAGCCCGCCGGACCCGGCGCCTGGGAGGCCGACGGCTCGGTCCGCCTGGACCGGCTCGCGGACATCGGACTGACCGCGCCGGACGGCCCCTACGAGACCCTGGCCGGCCTGGTCGCCACCCGGCTCGCCCGGATTCCCGCCAAGGGCGACTCCGTCGGCCTCGGCGACTGGCGGGTGGACGTCCTCGACGTCGACCACCACCGCGCCGACAAGCTGCGCCTGACGGCCCCGGCCCCCGCGGCCGTACCCGCCCAGGACGAGCGGCCCGGCGAGCGGTCCGCCGAGCGGCGGCGCGAGCGGCAGCCGGAGGTGGCCCGATGACCGTCGTCCAGTTGCTGATCGGCGCCCTGACGCTGCTGACCAACGCGTTCTTCGTCGGCGGCGAGTTCGCCCTGATCTCCGTGCGGCGCAGCCAGATCGAGCCGCGCGCCGAGGCGGGCGACAAGCGCGCCCGGATGACGCTGTGGGGTCTGGAGCACCTCTCGGCGATGATGGCCACCGCCCAGTTGGGCATCACCGTCTCCTCGCTGGTGCTCGGCGCGGTCGCCGAACCGGCCATCGCGCATCTGCTGGAGCCCGCCTTCGAGGCGGTGCACATGCCGCACGCGCTGGTCCACCCGGTGGCGTTCGCCATCGCCCTGACCCTCGCCACGTATCTGCACATGCTGATCGGCGAGATGATCCCGAAGAACATCGCGCTGGCCGCCCCGGCCGCCACCGCGCTGGTCCTCGCGCCGCCGCTGGTCGCCCTCACCCGGGCGCTGCGGCCGGTGGTGTTCGGGATCAACGCCTTCGCCAACACGCTGCTGAAGCTGCTGCGGGTCGAGCCGAAGGACGAGGTCGAGGCCGTCTTCACCGACGACCAGCTCGCCCGGATGGTGGACGACGCCAGCGAGGCCGGTCTGCTGACCCCCGCCGACGGCGAGCGCCTGCGCGACGCGCTGGAGCTGGGCACCCGCCCGGTCGGCGAGATCCTCGTGCCGGTGCCGCGGATGCGCACGGTCGCGCACACCGTGACCCCGGCCCGCCTGGAGAAGCTGGCCGCCGAGGCCGGGTACTCCCGCTTCCCGGTCTCCGGGCCGGGCGGCGCCCTGCTGGGCTACCTCCACATCAAGGACACCCTGGGCGTGACCGACCGCGACCGCCCGTTCCCCAGGTCGGCCCTGCACCCGGTCACCCGGGTCCGCATCGACACCCCGCTGGACGACACCCTCACCGCCCTGCGCGCGACCGGCAGCCACCTGGCCGCCGTCACCGGCGAGACGGGCACCGTCCTGGGCTTCGTGACGATGGAGGACGTGCTGACCGAACTGGTCGGCCCGGCGGCGACGGTCTGACCACGGCCGCGAGGGGCCCGGCGCGGCAACCGCGCCGGGCCCCCCGTCGTCTCCGGGGGAAACCCCCGAGCCCCTGGGAGCGCGACGATGACCATGGTCGGCCTGTTCTGGATCACCGAGGACCACGTGTTCGTGGGCGCCGAACCCACGGGCGCGGCCCCCGGCGTGCGGCTGACCGAGGACGGCGTGCAGTGCCTCGGCACCGACCAGGGCGCCTCCTGGACCTGGCCGGAGATACGCGGCCTCGACGTCCGTGACGTGGCCGTCCGCTCCCCCGCCCGGCGGCTGGTGGCCATCGCCGCCGACTGGGTGGACGTCCTGCTGACCACCCACGTGGACCAGCCCCCGCTGTTCACCGTGGCCGTCACGACCGCCGACGGCACGGTCGAGGCGGACGCGCTGACCGCCGCGCCGAGCGGGGTGCACACCACGGCCGAGTACGACCTCTCCCGCACCCTCCTGGCCCGCCTGGCCACCGGCACCGGCACGGTCGGGCCGCCGCTCGCCTGGCGCCGCGCCCGCCAGGACACCGGCAACCCGTCCCGCGCCGAACGCGAGGACCTCCTGCGCGCGTGGGCCGACGGCGGCCCGGTCCCGACCCGCTGACGCCCCGGTCCCGCCACACCGACGCCCCCACCGGCGTCCCGGAACCGGGCCGGAACCGCGCCGGACCGCCCGGGGCGCTGCCGCGGGCAACCCGGTGCACGGTTGTCACTGTCATGCCATACCCTGCTCGACGGGCGGCGACCACGCGTCACAGGTGACGCATGGGGGGACGAGCGGCCCACTCATTCCACCCGGTCGACACCGGGCTCTCCTGTGGGGGTTCCATCACTGTGCGCAGGCGCAGCATCTCGATCGCGACGTCCGTCGCGGTCCTCCTCGGTTCCGCGGCCCTGACCGCGACCACGGCGGGGACGGCGAACGCCGACTCCGCGAAGATTCTCTCGGTGGCCTCGGTCGGCGACCTGGTCGTGGACGGCGTCCACCGGCGGGTGTACGTCTCCGACCCGAGCGGCGGCAAGATCGTCGTCACCGACTACGCGGGCGCCGTCAAGGCGACCCTGACCGGCCTGCCCGGCGTGACCGGCCTCGCGCTGTCCGCCGACTCCGGGCAGGTGTACGCGGCCGTCAAGGGCGCCGACCGGATCGTCTCGGTGGAGACCGCGACGTACACCCAGACCGCGAGCTACCCGCTGGACGGCGCGGACGCGCCCGCCGACCTGGAGGTCGTGGACGGCCGGATCTGGTTCGGGTACGCCGCCGGCCTCGGCTCCCTGGACGTCTCCGGCGCCGAGCCGGTCGTCCGCCTCGACCAGGACGGCACCACCCTCGGCGCGGCACCGCTGCTGGCCGCCGACCCGGCCGCGCCGGGCGTGCTGGTGGCGGGCGGCGCCGGCCGGCTCGCCGTCTTCGACGTGTCCGCCGACGGCGCCGCGCTGCGCGTCGCGGGCAGCATGGACACCGCCGTCAAGCAACTGGACCTGACGCCCGACGGCACCCAGGTCCTCACCTCCTGGGACGGCACGGGCAGCGGCTACGGCCTGCCCGCCTACTCCACCACCGACCTCACCGAGGTCGGCAGCCTCCCGATCGACGCCTACCCGAACGCGGTGCGGATCGCGCCCGACGGCACCGTCGCGGGCGGCAGCTTCTCCTGGTACGAGCCGGACGTCCACATCCACCGCCCCGGCGACCCGGTGCCGACCCGGGAGTACGACTTCCCCAACACCGGCGACAGCAGCGGCGCCGACACCCTGGTGGACGGCGCCCTGGCCTGGGCGCCGGACGCCAGCCGGGTCTTCGCCGTCTCGCAGAACAGCTACGGCACGTACACGCTGCGCGCCCTGACCGACCCGACGCGGGAGCTGCCCAAGCTGACGGTGTCGGCGCCGGCCGAGGCCGACCGCGCCAAGAAGCTCACCGTCACCGGCAAGCTGACCTCCAGGACGCGCCCCGCCGCGGGCACGGCCCTGACGGTGACCCGCACCGACGTGGAGTCCCCCAAGGGCAAGGCGCTGCCCTCGGTGAAGACCAAGGCGGACGGCACCTTCTCGTTCACCGACACCCCGCCGGCCGGCGGCAAGGTGACGTACAAGGTGTCCTACGCGGGCGACGCCACCCACGCCCCGGCGGCCGGCTCGGACGCGGTGACGGTCTCCCGGAAGTCCCCGGCGCTGACCCTGGGCAACAACGGCAAGCTGTACGCGTACGGCAAGGACGTCACGTTCACCGCGCACCTCGGCAGCACGTACAAGAACCGCACGGTGTCGCTCTACGCGGACCCGTTCGGCACCGACAAGGGCAAGAAGCTGCTGAAGACCGCCAAGGTCAACTCCAAGGGCAATGTGTCGGCGACCGTCGACATGACCCGGGACACCACGGTCACCGCGGTCTTCTCCGGCGACGCCCGCTACGCCGCGAAGACCGTGAAGTCGGTCGCGTACGCCCACGCCAAGGTCTCCACCAGCGTCTCCAAGCACTACAAGACGGGGAAGATCGGCTCCACGACGTACTACTACTTCCACAAGAACACCGACCCGGTGTTCACCACGGCCATGAACTACTACCAGGGCCGCCACCAGCGCTTCCAGCTCCAGGTGTACTACGACGGCACCTGGTACGACTCGGGCACGGAGTACTTCGCGCTGGCGTCGAACGGCAAGTCGGCGGTGCGACTGGAGGCTCCGGGCGAGTCGGGGGTCCGCGCCCGGATGCGCTCCTCCTACGTCAACGGCTCCTCGGGCGACACCGTGAACTCCACGACGCACGGCGCCTGGAAGTACCTGTCGTTCACCAAGTAGCGCCGTCCTGCCCGGCGGTCCCGGTGACGGGGCCGCCGAGCAGGTCCTGCGGCGCGGGGGCCGGCTCGGGCTCCGGGACGCTGTGGCAGGTGAAGCCGAGCCGGGTCATGGCCCGCACGACCTCACCGCTGGTGAAGTCCCGCCGGTCCTGCCGGGTGACGACCTCCCCGACCTGCTTGGCCGGGTAGCGGCGCCGGCCGATGGTCACCGACTCACCGGTGATCGGCTCGGGCGTCACACCCTTCATCGAGTCCAGCACCCCGTTCTTCGTCAGGTCGAACGGGTAACGGGCGATGACACAGCGCATGATGCCTCTCAGGGGGGAAGGGGACGGGCCCGGTCGGACAGTTCTGGTCGGTCGGGCGGGCGGCTAGGCGGCCCGGCCGGATGCGGACGGGCGGCCGGTGCCGCCACGGCGCCCGGCGTCACCGGCGGCGGCGGACCGGCTCCGGCCGCCGGGACGGCCGCGCCGGCCCCGGGACGAGCGCGAGCCGGCGGCCGCGCCCCCGCGGGGACGCTCGACGGCGGGCACGGTGATCACGACGGGCACACCGGAGGGCGTGCGCGCCCCGGTGATCCGGCTCAGCTCCGCCTCGCCCGACCGCACGGCCGTGGTCCGCGGGGTGATGCCGGCGGTGACCAGCAGCCGGTTCATGTCGCGCCGCTGGTCGGGGGTGACCAGGGTGACGACACTGCCGGACTCCCCGGCGCGGGCGGTACGGCCGCCGCGGTGCAGGTAGTCCTTGGGGTCGCTCGGCGGGTCGACGTTGACCACGAGGTCGAGGCTGTCGACGTGGATGCCGCGCGCCGCCACGTTGGTGGCGACCAGGACCGTCACGTGCCCGTCCTTGAACTGGGCCAGGGTCCGGGTGCGCTGCGGCTGCGACTTGCCGCCGTGCAGGGCGGCGGCGCGCACCCCGTTGTTCAGCAGGTGCTTGGTCAGCCGGTCCACGCGGTGCTTGGTGTCCAGGAACATGATCACGCGCCCGTCGCGGGCGGCGATCTCGGTGGCGGTCCGCTGCTTGTCCGTGTCGAGGACGTGCAGCACGTGGTGCTCCATCGTGGTGACCGCCCCGGCGGAGGGGTCGACGGAGTGGACCACCGGGTCGCTCAGGTAGCGCCGGACCAGCCGGTCGATGTTGCGGTCCAGGGTGGCCGAGAACAGCATCCGCTGCCCGTCCGGGCGTACCCGGTCCAGCAGCGCGGTGACCTGGGGCATGAAGCCCATGTCGGTCATCTGGTCGGCCTCGTCCAGGACGGTGACGGCGACGTCGTCGAGCAGGCAGTCGCCGCGGTCGATGAGGTCCTTGAGCCGTCCGGGCGTCGCCACCACGACCTCGGCGCCGCCGCGCAGCGCGCTGGCCTGCCGCCCGATGGACATGCCGCCGACGACGGTGGCCGTGCGCAGCTTCAGCCCCCGGGCGTAGGGGGTGAGCGCGTCGGTGACCTGCTGGGCCAGTTCCCGGGTGGGGACGAGGACCAGGGCCAGCGGCTGCCGCGGCAGGGCACGCCGTCCGGCGGTGCGGGCCAGCAGGGCGAGGCCGAAGGCGAGGGTCTTGCCGGAGCCGGTGCGGCCCCGGCCGAGCACGTCCCGGCCGGCCAGCGAGTTGGGCAGGGTCGCCGCCTGGATGGGGAACGGCGCGGTGACGCCTTCGTGGCGCAGCACTTCCAGCAGCGCCGGCGGCAGCTCCATGTCGGTGAACGACTCGACGGGCGGCAGCGCGGGCACGGTCGTCACCGGCAGCGCGAATTCGCCCTGCGGTACGACGGCGGCGGGACGGCGTCCCTTACCGCGGTTGTCGCGGCGGGGGGCACGGGTACGGCTCTGGCTCATAGGCAAGATGTCAGACTTCCTTGATACGGCACGATCAAGGGAAATCGCGCAGCGAATGAGGAGGAGAGGGGCGCCGGAAATACGGCGAGCCGGGGCCCGCACCCCCAAGGTGCGGGTCCCGGCTGCGAGGTATGCGTCAGCGCCGGCGATGTCAGGCGGGGACGATGTTCTCGGCCGTCGGGCCCTTCTGGCCCTGCGCGATGTCGAACGTCACCTTCTGGCCCTCGGTCAGCTCACGGAAGCCCTGGGTGGCAATGTTCGAGTAGTGGGCGAAGACGTCGGCGCCGCCGCCGTCCTGCGCGATGAAGCCGAAGCCCTTTTCGGAGTTGAACCACTTCACGGTGCCGGATGCCATATTTTTCTCCTTCGGTACGGTGTTCGAAACCCACTCTGTGCGGGCTTCGGTCGCCGCTAATGATCACCCCGTAGGAAAAAACCTTCTGGCAACCACAACTGCAACTGCTAACGACAGTAGCACGATGGCCCCTCGTGCGGCGCGTGGCAAAGAACTCCCCCACACGCCTCTCACGTGGGAATACTGTCCGGTGGCGACGGAAAATTCTCCCGTCGCGAGCACAGATATCCACCCCTCGGGAGGGCCGGACGGATGGTCCGGACGGATGGTCCGGATGGAGGGTCCGGACGGGGGCTAGTATCCGGCCATGGCGCTGACCGTGCAGGACGTCGACCGGTTCGAGGCGGCCCGGCCCCGCTTGGGAGCCATCGCCTACCGTCTCCTCGGTTCCGCGAGCGAGGCGGAGGACGCCGTGCAGGAAACGTTCCTGCGCTGGCAGGCCGCCGACCCGGCCCGGATCGAGGTCCCCGAGGCGTGGCTGACCAAGGTCCTCACCAACCTCTGCCTCAACCAGCTCACCTCGGCCCGCGCCCGCCGCGAGACCTACGTCGGCCAGTGGCTGCCCGAGCCGCTGCTCGCCGGGGACCCGATGCTCGGCCCCGCCGACACCGCCGAACAGCGCGAGTCGCTGTCGTACGCCGTGCTCACCCTCCTGGAGCGCCTCACCCCCAACGAGCGGGCGGTGTACGTCCTGCGGGAGGCGTTCGACTACGGGCACCGGGAGATCGCGGAGATCCTCGACCTCACCGAGGCCGCCAGCCAGCAGATCCTGCACCGCGCCAAGAAGCACGTCGCGGCCGGCCGGGCCCGTACCGAGATCGACCGGGCCGCCGCGCGGCGGGTCGTGGAGGAGTTCCTCGCCGCCGCGGCCAGCGGCCGCACCGAACCGCTGGTGGCGCTGCTCACCCAGGACGCCATCGCGGTCGGCGACGGCGGCGGGAAGGTCCCGGCGCGCACCAAGGCGTGGGAGGGCGCGGTGGCGGTCGCGAAGTTCATGCGGGGCCTGTTCCGGCCCGGCCAGGCCAAGCGGAACCTGGTCGGCGGTGTGGCGGAGGTCCACGCCGCCACCGCCAACGGCGAGCCCGCCCTCGTCGTGGTCGTCGACGGCCGGGTGATCGGCGTGATGTGCCTGGAGGTCACGGCGGACGGCATCGCCGCGTTCCGCAGCCAGGCCAACCCGGACAAGCTCGTCCGCGCGACCCGCCACTGGGCGGCCACCGGCCACGGCGACCCGCTGCTCACCCTCTGACCCGACCGATGTGACCGCAGTCACACTCCGCACCTGTCAGGAAAGCGGGCCCCGCCCGGTTCAGGGGGTGATTCCTCACCAGGAGCAGACAGGAGCAGGGACATGCGGCACCGCATCATCGTTCTCGGAGCCGGATACACCGGAGCCATCGCCGCCGGCCGACTCGCCAGGCGGCTGCGCCCCGAGGACGTCGACATCACCCTCGTCAACGCCGAGCCCGACTTCGTCGAACGCGTCCGGATGCACCAGCTCGCGGCCGGCCAGGACCTCAAGGCCCGCCCCCTCGCCGAGATGTTCCGGGGCACCGGCGTCACGCTGCGGATCGCGAAGGTCGCGGCGGTGGACGCCGACCGCAGGACGGTCGCCCTGGCCGACGAGAGCGAACTGGAGTACGACACTCTGGTCCACGCCCTCGGCAGCGGCTGGAACACCCAGGGCGTCCCCGGCACCACCGAGCACGCCCACGACATCGCCGGCCGCGCCGGTGCGCTGAAGCTGCGCGAGCGCCTGGCCCGCCTGGCCGCCGGGCAGTCCGTCCTCGTGGTGGGCGCCGGCCTGACCGGCGTGGAGGCCGCGACCGAGATCGCCGAGGCCCGCCCCGACCTCGACGTCGCCCTCGCCGCCCGCGCCGGCCTCGGCGACTGGCTCTCGCCCAAGGGGCGCCGGCACCTGCGCAAGGTCTGCGGCCGGCTGGGCATCACCGTGCACGAGCACACCCGCGTCACCGCCGTCGGGGCCGACCACGTCACCACCGCCGACGGCACGGTCCTGCCGGCCGAGGTCACCGTCTGGACCGCGGGCTTCGCCGTGCACCCGATCGCGCGGACCACGACCCTGAAGTGCGCCGACTCCGGCCAGATCATGGTCGACGAGACCATGCGCTCGCTCTCCCACCCCGACGTGTACGCCATCGGTGACGCCGCCCTGGTCATGGGCCCCGGCGACAAGCCGCTGCGGATGTCGTGCGCCTCGGGCGTCCCCACCGCGTGGCAGGCCGCCGACGCCCTCGCGGCCCGGCTGACCGGCCACAAGGTCCCGCGCGTGCCGATCCGCTACTTCAACCAGTGCGTCTCGCTCGGCCGCCGCGACGGCCTCATCCAGTACGTCACCGCCGACGACCGCGCGAAGGACGCCGCCCTGACCGGCCGCCTCGCCGCCACCTACAAGGAACTCATCTGCAAGGGCGCCGCCTGGGGCGTCACCCACCCCACCCTCACCCCGACCCGCCGCCACCCCGTCACCAACCCCCAGCCGACGACACCGACCAGGTCGGCGGCCTGACCTCCACCCGCCGGGACCGGGCCCCGGGCGATCGGGGCCCGCCGTTTTCCGGCAGGACGGCTACGCGGCACGCCTGTCGGGGCTAAAGTTGCGCCCTGCATTGAGTGTGCCGCGCGTCACACCCCGGGGTCGGGGGAGGACGGGGGACGGCCCCTGGGCCGCCGTGACGCGCGCTGTCGGGGTGGGGGGTTCCATGTACGAATTGACCAAGGGTGCCAACGTGGGTCTGGCGGCCCTCAGCGAGAGCGTCGACTCCGTGATCGTGAGTCTGGGCTGGACCAGCCCGACGGGCGAGGGCGACGCGGATGTCTCGGTGCTGTTGCTGGACGCGAGCGGCAAGGTGCGCAGCGACGCCGACTTCTACTTCTACAACAACCCCGTCGCGCCGGACGGGAGCGTGCAGCTCCTGGGCAAGACGCCCACGGGAGGCGGCAGCGAGGACCGGATCGGTTTCGACCTGACGGCGGTCCCGGCGGCCGTCGACCGGATCGTGGTCGCCGCGAGCCGGGACGCGGGGGCGCACTTCGGGGAGCTGGGCGATCTGGAGCTGACGTTGGCCGACGGGTCCGGTGAGAACCTGCTCCGGTTCGCGATCGAGGACGCCGGGCCGGTGAGCGCGTTCATCTTCGGCGAGTTCTACCGCCGCGGCGGGGAGTGGAAGCTGCGGGCCGTCGGCCAGGGCTACGACGCCGGCCTGGCCGGTCTGGCGACGGACTTCGGCGTCGATATCGACGACGACGCGGCGGCCGGGGAACCTCAGGACGACGTACCGGCGGAGACGGCGGAGACGGTGATGCCCGCGGCGGACGAGACTCGGCCGCCGCTGGAAGCCGTCCCCGCCCCCCGGCAGCCCGGCGAGGGCACCGCGCCGGGGCGGAAACCGTCCAGGCCCCGCACCGCCAAGAAGAAGATCACCCTGCCCAAGGCGCCCAGGAAGACCCTGGCGGAGAACGAGTCGTGGCGGGAGGCCCGGCTCTTCCCGGTCTCCGCCCTCAAGAGCGACCGGGACCGCGAGACCCGGGCCACCTCGGTGCTGCTGTCGGTGATGGCGCAGATCCCGGAGTTCGGCCGGCGGCTCACCGCCGCGTTCGGCGCACCGGCGGGCCGGATGGAGACCTTCACCGAGGTGTCGCTGCCGCACGGCGACAGCCCGCGCCGCCCCGACGGTGTGATCCGGGTGGAGCGGGCCGGGAAACTGTGGACCGCGCTGGTCGAGACGAAGACGAACGGGAACGCCCTCAAGGCCGAGCAGGTGCAGGCGTACATGGACATCGCCGCCCGCCGGGGCTACGAGGCCGTCATCACCCTGTCGAACGACGTCGCCCTGGAGGGCAGTCCGCTGGTCGACGTCCGGATCGACGGCCGACGCAAGCACAAGGTGGCGCTGTGGCACCTGTCCTGGGCGGAGGTGGCCCACCAGGCGCAGATGCTGATCCGCCACGAGGGCGTGGGCAACGTGGCACACGCCTGGCTGCTCCAGGAACTGTTGCACTACCTCCAGCACGAGAACTCCGGCTGCCACGGCTTCCAGAACATGGGCGCGGCCTGGGTCCCTGTACGCAGGGGGATCGACGACGAGACCCTGTGCCAGGGCGACTCGCGGGCCCTGGAGGTCGTGGAGAGCTGGGAACGGCTCATCCGCCAGGTCTGCCTGCGGCTCGGCGGCGAACTCGGACAGAAGGTGCTGCCCGTCCAGCGCGCCCGGCGCGGCACGGACCCCGCCGCCCGCCGGGCCCTCCTGGCCGACCAGCTCTGCCTGCACGGCAGGCTCCAGGCCGAGCTGCGCATCGAGGGCACGCCCGGTGTCCTGGCGGTCACCGCGGACCTGCGCACCGGCAGGCTCCGCACGTCCGTCGAGATTCCGGCGCCCGAGCAGGGCTACCCCCTCACCTGGGCGAAGCGGCTCGTGCGGCGGCTCGCGGAAGCACCCGCCGACCTGCACATCGAGACGCTCGTGGAGGGAGAGACGGGTGGCCCCCGGGGGACCCTGGAGCGGCTGCGCCCGGAGCCGGCGGACATGCTGCCGAAGAACGGCACGCAGATCACCGGGTTCCGCCTGTCCCTCATCAAGAGCATGGGCAGCGGCCGGGGCAGCGCCGAGTCCGGTTTCATCCGCAGCGTCGACGACGCGGTCCACCGCTTCTACGCCACGGTCGTCACCCACCTGGACCGTCCGGCCCCGAGGACACGGGAGAGCGCCGACGTTCCACGGTCCGCGGCCCCCGCCTGACCGGTCGGCCCGCGGGGCCTCGCGATCAGCCCGATCCGGTGCGGGAGCCCTCGGCGGCCTGCTGGGCCGCTCGGCGGTACTCGGCGTTGATGCGCTGGGCCTCTTCCAGTTGGTCCTCGAGGATGACGATGCGGCAGGCGGCCTCGATGGGGGTGCCCCGGTCCACCAGTTCGCGGGCGCGGGCGGCGATCCGCAGTTGGTAGCGGGAGTACCGGCGGTGGCCGCCTTCCGAACGCAGGGGAGTGATCAGGCGGGCCTCGCCGATGGCCCGCAGGAAGCCCGGGGTGGTGCCGAGCATCTCGGCGGCCCGGCCCATCGTGTAGGCGGGGTAGTCGTCGTCGTCCAGACGATCACTGAGCGGAGTATCTGCTGGCATGTCACCTCGTAGTGCAACGCGTCGAGGGGCCCCGGTGCCGTACGGCACCAGGGCCCCGAAGGAAATTGAACACCATCTGCCGGCCCTCGTGCTCGGCCGACCTTCTGTTTCCGCTACCCGGCCCGGTCGGGGCGAGGGTGCGGGGATCGCGGCTGCGTGACCGTGGACCACCATCCAATCCGGGGTCTTGCGGTACCCGGCCGGAAGCTTCCCGGACCGGGCGATCCTGATGGCGTCTGCCTCCTCCGTTCTTACTCTCTACCCGTTGCCTGATGGCGCCGTCCGGCTCCGGCTGCGAACTCCGGAACCGCACGGACCTGCGTACTTCGTGATGCTTCTGCCCGCCAGTTCGTGTCTGCCGGGTCTCACTGGACTATGTCGACTACCAGAACCTTAACCACACCAGGAGCCAATGTCTACTCTGGCAAGAGTAGATTTTCTGAGTCGACCGGAACGGAGCAAGGCGAAGCGGACCGGCGCCGGAACGACGATGAGGGCCCTGCCGACGCGCGTCGGCAGGGCCCTCATCGGGTCTTCGGGGGGTGGCGGTCTCCCGCCGGTGTCACACCGCCGGAGCGGCGGCGGCTCCGCCGAGCAGCGCGGACGCCGTCTGCAACGGGGTCGGACCGCCCGCCGGCGCGGTCGCCGGGAGGTCGTGGCAGGTGAAGCCGAGGCGGGTCATGGCCCGGACGACCTCGCCGCTGGTGAAGTCGCGGCGGTCCTGTCGGGTGACGACCTGGCCCACCTGCTTGACCGGGTAGCGGCGGCGGCCGATGGTCACGGACTCGCCGGTGACCAGCTCGGGCCGGACGCCCTTCATGGCGGCCAGCACCCCGCTCTTGGTCAGATCGAACGGGTACCGGGCGATGACACAGCGCATGGGGACCTCACGGGGGAGTGGAGCGGAGCGGGCGGGTCGCGGTCAGCGGGTGGGGGCGAGGACGTCGCGCAACCGGACCCGGTCCGTGTAGAGGGGGCTGTCGCGGAGTACGGCCAGCCGGGCCAGTGTGATCAGGCCCACGCTCTGGTCGTCCCCGTCGCAGAGCACGAGGCGGTCGACCCGGGCGCCGGCCATCAGGGACAGCGCCACCTCGACCGTCATGTCGTCCCGCACCCGGGGCCCGGCCGCGTTCCCGCGCCGCGCCTCGGTCATCCGGACCGGCGGGACCGTCCGGACCGTCTCGACCGTCTGGACCGCATTCATACGTGCCTCCTGCAAACGCCAAGAACCGATACGGGTCGAGTAGGGCACCCGGAAATGCGGCGAGCCGGGACCCGCACCCCAAGGTGCGGGTCCCGGCTGCGAGATTCGCGTCAGCGCCGGATGATCAGGCGGGGACGATGTTCTCGGCCGTCGGGCCCTTCTGGCCCTGGGCGATGTCGAACGACACCTTCTGGCCCTCCAGCAGCTCACGGAAGCCCTGGGTGGCGATGTTCGAGTAGTGGGCGAAGACGTCGGCGCCGCCGCCGTCCTGCTCGATGAAGCCGAAGCCCTTTTCCGCGTTGAACCACTTCACGGTGCCAGTAGCCATTTTATTTCTCCTTCGGAGGGCGGAATCAGAATTCACTCTGTGTGAATTCCGCGTCGCCGTGGTGATTACCCCGTCGGAAATTAACCCTCTGGCAACCACACCTGCAACTGAGAACGACAGTAGCACGCCGCGATCGCTTCTGCCTGTTTCCGCATCACCACCGACCGGCGGGAGAAGGAATACTCGCCGATCGCGGCAGCTAATTCTCCTTTCTCCAGCACAGATATTTTTTCGTCAGTGGTAGGCGTGGACGACGGCGTGGCCCTTGCCGCGGCCGATCATCCACTTGTTGACCGGCGTGGTGAGCAGGAAGGCCACGGCGAAGCCGCCCAGCAGCGTGGACCAGAACAGCCCGTCCGCCAGGTGGGCCTCCATCGCGCCCGGCACCAGGGCGATGGTGCCGTTGTCGACCAGTTCCATCACCGCGATGGAGACGGTGTCGGCGGCCAGCGCCACCTTGACCGCGGTCCTCGGGGAGACTCCGGCGCGGATCACCGCGTAGAGGGTGAGGGAGTAGCCGAAGACGAAGGCCAGGGCGATCGCCAGGACCACGGTCGGCGCGTTGCCCCATCCCAGGGCGGTGCCGACGGCCATGCCGAGGATCTCGCCGATGGCGCACCCGGTGAGGCAGTGCAGTGTCGCCCGCGCGGCGGTAGCCCAGGTGGTGCCGTGCGCGTGTCCGGCCGCGGCGTGATCGTGGTGCGTGGTGTGGTCCATGACGTGCCTCCCCGTTCGGCGTCCGATCGTGGGACCTGACGGCCCCACGATCGGTCAACCATATACCCCCCTGGGGTATTCCTCGCGGGTCAGTCCTCGCCGAGGAGGCGGTTCATCCGCTCGATCTCCGCGCTCTGCGAGGTGATGATCTCTTCGGCCAGCTCGGTGGCGGGGGCGTAGGCACCGTCGGCCCGCTCGGTCCTGGCCATCGCGACCGCGCCCCGGTGGTGCTCGATCATCATGGTGAGGAAGGCGGTGTCGAACGCCGTGCCCGAGGCATGCGCCAGCCCGGACATCTCCTCGTCCGTCATCATGCCGCCCATGCCGTGCGCGGAATGGTCCATGGCCCCCTCGGCGGGGACCTCCTCGCCCCAGGAGGTGAGCCAGCCGGAGAGGGTCCTGATCTCCGGGGCCTGGGCCTTCTCGATCTCGGCGGCGAGCCGCCGCACCTCGGCCGACCGCGCCCGGCCCGGCGCGAGGCCGGCCATCTCGACGGCCTGGCGGTGGTGCGGGATCATGCCGCTCGCGAAGGCGACGTCGGCGGCGTTGGGCCGGCCCGGTGAGGCCGACGGCGAGGCGGTGGTGCGGTGGCCGCCGTGTCCGGCCGGGCCGTCACCGTCACCGCCTGCGCAGTTGGCCAGGACCAGCACCGCCGCACCGGCGGCGAGGACGGCGGCGGACCGCCGCGGCAGAGAACGCTTGTACGTCATCGGGGTACAACTCCTCACACGTGCTGCGCACAGCACGTGGTCGTACGGACGAAAGGGCATGCCGGAACACGGCGTCCGGCACCGGACGCCGTGCGGGTCGGCCCTATATCCGCAGGAGTTGCAGCTCGGAGAGGTCGGGCGGCGCCCGCCCGGTGCGCGGCGCCCGCGGGGCCGCCCCGGCGGGCGGCGACGCGGCGGCAGCGGCCGGCGCGGCACCGACGAGCGCCGGGGGCGAGTACGCCGAACCGGTCCCGGCGGCGGCGCACAGGCCGTCGGCGTGATGGGCACGGCCCGGCGCCCCGCCGTTGTGCGCGCACTCCCCGTCGCCGCCCAGGCGCGACGACGCGGCCACCGCCCGCGAGTACCCGGCGCCCGGCTGTCCGGCGCCCGGGGACGCGGCGCCCGGGTGTCCGGTGCCCGAGGACGCGACGCCCGAGCGTCCGGCCTCCGGGTGCGCGACGTCCGAGCGTCCGCTGCCCGGGGATGCGACGTCGGAGCGTTCGGCCCCCGGGTGCGTGGCACCCGAGCGTTCGGCCTCCGGGGACGCGACGCCCGAGCGTCCGGCCCCCGGGCGCGCGACGTCCGAGCGTCCGGTGCCCGGGTGTCCGGTGGCCGCGTGTCCGGCGGCCGGGTGCGCCGCGGCCGTCGCCGTCCCGCCGGGGGCCAGGCCGTGCATCGCCAGCAGTCCGGCCAGCAGCACCAGCACCACCAGCGCGAACGGCCGCCCGGCCGGATGGCGGCGGCTCGTTCGCGGAGTCCTGGACACGCGTCTCATCGTACGAGGGCACCGGCGCGGCCACCGGCCGCCGCCCCGTCCGCCCGCTCAGTCCTGGTCGTCGGTCTCCAGCGCCCCGGTCCCGTCCGCCTGGCGGAGGCTGATCTCCACGTGGCCGTCGACGACCCGGGTGTCGAAGGCGGGCTGGGGCGCGGTGGCGGGACCCCGGACGTTCCAGCCGTCCGAGAGCCGGAAGACGCTGCCGTGCCAGGGGCAGGTCACGCACCCGTCGGCGACCGCGCCCTCCGACAGCGGCCCCGCCAGATGGCTGCACCGGTCGGCCAGCGCGTGGAAGGTCCCGCCGGTCTCGCGCACCACCAGGACCGGTACGTCGTCCACGGAGCGCCGCACGGGTTCGCCGGCCGGGAACTCGCTCACCGCGCCGACCCGGTGCCAGCCCGCGCCGACGACGTGCGGCACCTCCTCGGCGTGGTTGGCGCCGGCCGCCTGCCGGTAGGCGAGGTGGCCGCCCAGCATCCCGCCGACGCCGGCCGCGGTCAGCCCGAGGAAGCCGTACGCCCGTCCGGCGCCGCGCCGCCCGGCGAGTCGGCACAGCAGGGAGGCGCCGTACAGGCCCACGGCGGCCGTGTTGGCCGCGGCGTGCACCAGGCCCACCCGGGTCTGCTCCCGGCGCAGCTCGGCCCAGTCGACCGCGCCCGCCAGCGCGGCGGGACCGGCCGCCGCCAGCCCGACGCCCACCAGGACGCCGGCCCCCCGGGACCGGCCGGGCAGCAGGTCGAGGACCGCGGCCGACAGCCAACTGCCGATCGGCACCTGCACCATCAGCGGGTGCACGGGATGGCCGAGCCACCGGCCGTGCAGCGCGTCCCGCGCCCGGCCGAGCGGCAGCGACCGCACCTTCCGGGTCAGCGCGTCGATCGCGGCGTCCGCTCTGGGATCACGCTCCAGGGCGTCCAGCAGCGACAGCATCCGGTTCTGGCCCATACGGCGACGACCTGGCTTCTCGCTCATGGGCGCAGGGTCCCCCCGGGCGGCCGGGGACAAACAGCCGCCCGCGCGGGCATGCCCCGCGCACCCGTGGCGGCACCGGGAACCGGCCGGTCGGCCCCGCCCCCGAACGGATGCATGGGTTCAGCCATCCGGCCGCCTACCGCGTCCGCGAGACGTCCGGATCGGCGGAACGTGGACTAACTTCCACGCGTCTGGATACGCACTGCCCGGCCCGCCCGACGGAAACCTGGCAGCCGCCCGAGCTTCGACGCCCCCCCACGCTGTGATCGAGGACTTCAATGGCGACACAAACGACCGAGCCACTCTCCCCGGCACCGGCGGCGGAGGGACGACGCGGCAGAGGCCGAGTGATCATTTCCTGGCTCACCACGACCGATCACAAGAAGATCGGCCACCTCTACCTGATCACCTCGTTCGCGTTCTTCCTGATCGCGGGCGCCCTGGCGATGATGATCCGGGCGGAACTGGCCCGCCCCGGCATGCAGATCGTCTCCACCGAGCAGTACAACCAGGCGTTCACGATGCACGGCACGATCATGCTGCTGCTGTTCGCCACCCCCACCTTCGCCGGGTTCGCCAACGCGATCATGCCGTTGCAGATCGGGGCGCCGGACGTCGCCTTCCCGCGGCTGAACATGTTCGCGTACTGGCTGTTCCTGTTCGGCGGGCTGATCGTCATGACCAGCTTCTTCACCCCGCAGGGCGCCGCCGACTTCGGCTGGACGGCGTACACCCCGCTGAGCGGCCCGATGCGCACCGCGTACGTCGGCGGCGACCTGTGGATCATGGGGCTGGGGCTGTCCGGGTTCGGCACCATTCTGGGCGCGGTCAACTTCATCACCACGATCATCGGGATGCGGGCGCCGGGCATGACGATGTTCCGGATGCCGATCTTCACCTGGAACGTGCTGCTCACCTCGGTGCTGGTGCTGCTGGCCTTCCCGGTCCTGGCGGCGGCCCTGCTGGTGCTGGAGGCCGACCGGCGGTTCGGGGCGCAGGTGTTCGACGCCGCCAACGGCGGGGCGGTCCTGTGGCAGCACCTGTTCTGGTTCTTCGGCCACCCGGAGGTCTACATCCTCGCCCTGCCGTTCTTCGGCGTGGTCAGCGAGATCATCCCCGTCTTCTCCCGCAAACCGATCTTCGGCTACATGGGCCTGATCGGCGCCACCATCGCCATCACCGGTCTCTCCGTCGTCGTATGGGCGCACCACATGTTCGCCACCGGTGCGGTGCTGCTGCCGTTCTTCTCCTTCATGAGCTTCCTGATCGCGGTGCCGACGGGGGTGAAGTTCTTCAACTGGATCGGCACCATGTGGAAGGGCTCGCTGTCGTTCGAACCACCCATGCTGTGGGCGGCCGGGTTCCTGGTCACCTTCCTGTTCGGCGGCCTGACCGGGGTGCTGCTGGCCTCGCCGCCGCTGGACTTCCACGTCACCGACAGCTACTTCGTCGTCGCCCACTTCCACTACGTGCTGTTCGGCACGATCGTGTTCGCGATGTTCGGCGGCTTCAGCTTCTGGTGGCCGAAGATGACCGGCACCATGCTCGACACCCGCTTGGAGAAGGTGCACTTCTGGACGCTGTTCGCCGGCTTCCACACCACGTTCCTGGTCCAGCACTGGCTCGGCGTCGAGGGCATGCCCCGCCGCTACGCCGACTACCTGGCCGCCGACGGCTTCACCGCCCTCAACACCGTCTCCTCCATCGGCGCCTTCCTCCTGGGCCTGTCCACCCTCCCCTTCCTCTACAACGTGTGGAGGACCGCCCAGCGCGGCGTGAAGGTCGACGTCGACGACCCCTGGGGCTACGGCCGTTCGCTGGAGTGGGCCACCTCCTGCCCGCCGCCCCGGCACAACTTCGTCACCCTGCCGAGAATCCGCTCCGAATCACCCGCCTTCGACCTGCACCACCCCGCCCTGGCACAGCGGGACCAGGCGGAGAACACCGGGCAGCGCGACATCCTCGACCCCGGCGGGCACAAGGGGGACCGGTCTTGACCACCGGCCGGGCCGGCGACCGGCATCCGTCGGTCGCCGCCGAGGCCGAGGGATACCTGCTGGCGCGCGCCCGGCACGAAGAGGCGCTCCGCGACGCCGAGACGCTGTGCGCCCGGCTGCCCTGGCTCACCGGCGCCCAGGCGGACGACCTCACCCGGCAGTACGTACGGCAGCACATCGACCTCTCCCGCCGGATGCTCCTCGCCGTGCTCGAACGGGCCGAGTCCCTGCGTCAGGAGTACGAACAGCGCTACGCCGGCCTGCGCCGCCGCCTCCTCAAGGGCCACGCGGCCTGGGCCTGCGCCCTGCTGGCCGGGGCCGCCTGCGCGAGCGCCTGCCTCGACTGGACCGGGCGCTGACCCCTCCCCACCCCCCGCGAAAGGAGACCGCGATGTCCGGCGGCCCACCCCAGCACATAAGCCTCCCGTCGATCTCCCGGCAGAGCCCCGCCGAACTGGGCGGCCCGGGAAGCGTCCTGCTCCGACAGCGCCGCGACCACGCCGAACTGGACGGGCTCATGAACGCCTGGCTGGCGGCCGGGGCCGACGCCCCGTCGCGCGACCGGCTCTGGCGGGACTTCGTGCGACTCGTCTTCAGCCACGCCTTCGCCGAGGAGACCGTCCTGTGGCCGGTGCTGCGCCGCGTCGCCCCGGACGGCGAGGAACTGACCCGGCGGGTGGAGGAGGAGCACCAGGCCGTCAACGACCTGCTGGCGCGCGTCGAGGCGGACAAGGGGGACCCCCGGCGCGCGGAGTGGATCGAGGAGGCGTTCCGCCTGGTGCGCGAGGACATCAGGGACGAGGAGGACCTGCTGCTGCCCCGGCTCCGCGCCGCACTGGACGACCGGCGGCTGCGCCGGGTCGGCGCGGTGTGGGAGGCCGTGCGGCTGGCCGCCCCCACCCGTCCGCACCCGGCCGTCTCCCGCCGCCCGCCCGGGAACGCCCTGGCGGGCGTGCCGCTGAGCGGCTTCGACCGGCTGCGGGACCTGATCGCGGTGGACAGTCCCACCGGGCGGCGCGCGGCCCTTGCCCTGGCCGCCCTCGCCTCCGGCGTGGCGGTGACCGCGTGGGCGCGGCGTACGGCCCGTCGGCGCGGCTCGCGGTAGGGCCCGTACGGTCCGTGAGGTGCGCGCACGCCCGGGGAGCGGTCGCGCCGACCGCTCCCCTCGGACTTCTCGGGCCGGTGCCCGGCCGCCCGGCCGGGCCGTGCTCCGGCTCATGAGCGACGACTCAACGGCCAGGACCCGTGGACGACCCTCAAGGACGACCGCTCACGGGCGGTCGTTGGGGTAGCCCGTGGCTCCCGGGCCCCGGCCGGTGCCCCGGTCCGGGGTCTTGCGCCGGCGGGGGATGAGGCCGAGCAGACCCAGCAGGCCGGCCAGACCCCACAGTCCCCACCCTCCGCTGTCATCGTCGTCGTCGTTGTCGTCGTTCTGCTGCGCCTGGGCCTGGCTCTGCGCGGCCTGGACGCTCTGCACGGTCGCTGTCTGCACCGACACCGGTGTCTGCGCCTCCGCGGTGGCCACGGCGGGCCCCGCGAGAAGGGCGGCGGTCAGAACAGCTCCGATGGTCATGCGACGCATGGCTCTCCTCCGTGTCCCCCGGGGCGGGGGCTCTGCGTTCCATATCCGGTGACGACGCGCACGCGCGCAACAGCGCAGGACGCGGGAAACCACCGGGGAGACCGGGAGCGCTTGCGATTGCGGGGTTCGCGAGCTTCCGGCCATTGGGCCGAACGGGTGACCCCTCGGTGACCCGGGCGGCCCGGGACGGAGGGGACGGGCAGAGGCGGAGGGGGCGGACGAGACGGATGAGACGGATGAGACACCGCGCACCTCTTGAGCCGGAGGAAGGCGTGGCACGATGGGTGAATGGACATCCTCCGCAGGAACAACGTCCGTGTGATGGGGCCGGAGCACGGTCGGCCCCTTGTGCTCGCGCACGGCTTCGGCTGCGACCAGAACCTGTGGCGTTTCGTGGCCTCCGGTCTCGCAGAACACCACCGAGTGGTGCTGTTCGACTACGTCGGCTCCGGCCGTTCCGATCTGACCGCCTGGCGGGAGGAGCGCTACGCGAGCCTGGACGGTTACGCCCAGGACGTGGTCGACGTGTGCGAGGCACTGGACCTGCGGGACGCCGTGCTCGTGGGGCACTCGGTCAGCGCGATGGTCGGCGTCCGGGCCGCCGCCGCGGCCCCGGACCGGATCGGGTCGCTGGTCATGGTGTGCCCCTCGCCCTCCTACATCGACGACGCGGAGTACCGGGGCGGCTTCAGCGCGGCGGACATCGAGGAACTGCTGGACATGCTGGAGTCCAACTACCTCGGCTGGTCCGCGGCCATGGCCCCGGTCATCATGGGCAACCCCGACCGCCCCGAGCTGGGCGAGGAACTCACCAACAGCTTCTGCGCGACCGACCCGGAGGTGGCGCGGGTCTTCGCGCGCACCACGTTCCTCACCGACGCGCGGCGGGACCTGAAGACGGTCGCCGTCCCCACCCTGATCCTCGAATGCGAGCAGGACGCCATCGCCCCGCGCGAGGTCGGCGCCTACGTGCACGCCTCCATCCCCGGCAGCTCTCTGGTCACGCTGCCCGCCATCGGCCACTGCCCGCAGTTGAGTGCTCCGCAGGCGACCCTGGCAGCGATCACCACGTTCCTGGAAACTTTGGAGTGATATCCCGCCCCGAGCCGGACCCCCCTGATGCCGGCTCGTACCCCTCCATCGACTCCGATGTCCTCGCCCTGCTGGAGGACAGCACGGAGGAGCTCTACGAGTCCGCTCCGTGCGGTTATCTGTCCACCTTGATGGACGGCACCATCGTCAAGATCAACCAGACGCTGCTGGACTGGCTGGGCCTCTCCCGGGACGAGGTCGTACGCCGCAGACGCTTCAGCGATCTGCTGACCGTGGGCGGCAAGCTCTACCACGAGACCCACTTCGCACCGCTGCTGCGCATGAAGGGGCAGGTCGGCGGCATCGCGATGGACATGAAGGTCACGGACGGGGCCCGGCTGCCGGTGCTGCTCACCTCGACCGTGAAACGCGGCGCGGACGACCGGCCCCTGCTGATCCGCACGACCGTCTTCGACGCCACCGACCGGCGCGCCTACGAACGGGAACTGCTCCGCGCCCGCCAGTCGGCGGAGAAGGCCCGCCGGCAGGCCGAGGCCGACCGCGAACGCCTGCGCGAGGCACTGGCCGTACTCCAGCAGAGCCTGCTCCCGGCCAGTCTGCCGGCCGTCCCCGGCGTGGAGACCGCCGTCCACTACCACACGGCCTCCCCGATCCAACTGGGCGGGGATTTCTACGACCTGTTCCCCCTCGGCGACGAGCGCTTCGCCTTCTTCCTCGGCGATGTCTGCGGCAAGGGCCCGCAGGCCGCGGCGGTGACCTCCCTGGTGCGCTACACCCTGCGCACGGCGGCCCTCCAGGGCCTCGCCCCCGAAGCCGTCCTGTCCACCCTGAACACCGCGCTGCTCGCCCGGTACGTCGACGGCGACCCGCGGTACTGCACCGCCATCTTCGGCATCCTCGAACCCGAGGGCGGGACCGTCGGCGTCAGCCTGGCCTCGGGCGGCCACCCGCCCGCGCTGCTGATCGGGGCGGACGGGGCAGCCCAGTACGTGCCGACACCCGCCGGAATGCTGGTGGGGGCCTTCCCCCAGGCGTCCTTCACGACGGTCCGCACCACGCTCGACCCCGGCGCCACCCTGCTGCTCTACACGGACGGCATCACCGAGGCACGCACGGGAGCCGAGGACGACCTGTACGGCTACGACGCCCTGCGCTCGTTCACCACCGAACTCGCCCCCGTCGGCCCGCACGACCTGATCGACTCCCTCACCGGTCTCCTCGTCGGCTTCGGCGACGGCCTGGACGACGACACGGCCCTCCTCGCCCTGGGCCGCCCGCCCCACGAGCCGCGCTGAGGCGCGGACCGGCCCGGCGGTGCTGTCGCCGCCTGCCGTTAAAGTGAGCCGATCATCACCCGCGATCAGGTGCGGGGCGGTTCTCAGGGGAGAGGGCAGGGGGGCCATCGATGTCCGTTCTTGCTACGGGGTGGGTCCGAAGACGTGCCGCGGCGGGGGTGTGCGGGGCGGCGCTGACCGCCTCGCTGCTGCTCGCGCCCGTTGCGACCGCGACGGCGACCGCGACGGCGACCGCGACGGCGACCGCGGTGGAATCGGGCGGCGGTCCGGTGACGGCGGGGACGGTCCCGTCGGCGGAGGCGGACGCGGAGGCGGAAGCGGCGGCGGGCGGCGAGGCGCTCGGCGCCGGGCCGAGCGCCGAGTGGGGAGACGGCGGGCGCGTCGAGCTGGTCGACGGGCGGAACATCCGGGTCACGGGAGACGCGGGCGGCCGCGGCACCGCACCGCGTTACTCCTTCGCCTCGGCGAACGGCACGGTGACCGTGCGGCCGACGGCGGAGTCGGCGGCCGACCGCACGACCGTGCAGCTCCCGCCGGCCACGCGTACCCCCGCCGCGCGGAGCACCGCCACGGCGACCCACAAGGTGAAGCTGAGCATCACCAACGCCGACGTCGTGACCAAGCTGTTCTACGTCTGGAACCGCAAGACCTGGATGTCGTACACCGTCGACAGCGACACCTCCGGCGCCTCGTCGACCGTGAAACTGCCCCCGGGCGACTACTTCTCCGTCGCGCTGCACAGCGACTGGCGGCAGCCGAGCTACCTGCTCACCCGTACCTTCTCGGTCACCTCGGCCGCCAAGACGGTCACCTTCGACGAGCGCGCGGCCAAGGAGACCGCGATCCGCACCGACGACACCACCGCCACCCGCGACTCGGCCGCCGTGTGGATCAGCGTCCCGGGCGGCGGCCTGGCGGGCTTCGCCGGTGCGGGCGCCGGCAAGGTGTACGTCACCCCGTTCTCGGTGAGCGGCGTCTCGCTGCGCCTGCACGAGGTGCTCGGCAGGAAGGGCGCGTCGGCGAGCGCCCCGAGCCCCTACCGCTACGACCTTACCCACAGCTTCACCGGCACCGTGCCCGCCACCCCCGTCGCGAAGGTCCGGGCCTCGGCCCTGGGGAAGACGGTCACGAAGGTGGGCGCCCCGGGCACCCGGGCCACGGCCCTGCTGCAGAGCGCCCCGTCCCTCGGTGAGTGGACGGGTGCCTTCATCGGCGGCGCGGTACCGGTCGCCGGGTCGGTCACCGAGTACACCACCCCGGGTATCACCTACAGCCGGATGCTGTTCTACGGCCCCAGCGACCTGAGCCTGGACCTCCCGGACCGCACGACGGCCGCCGGGACCAACCCGGGCGAGACCCTGGGCGCGGCCCCGTACCAGCCGCTTCGCGGGGAGCGGGCCGGTTCGGAGCGCAGGTCGGGGAAGATCCGGCTGGACGAGATGTACGCCTTCGGCGACGCCGACGGCCATCCGGCCATCGACCGGCGCGCGACGTACGCGTACAAGCTCACTTCCTCCGACGGCGTCACCTACGCCCAGGCCGACGGCCTCGACGCGTACGACCCGCTCAGCTCGTCCACCCTGCCGTCGCAGCAGCGGACGTACACCCTCGACCAGACCGTGCATCGCCGGGTCCCGTACACGCGGCTGTCCACGGACGTGCGCAACGAGTGGACGTTCCGCTCGTCCTCCGGCCAGAGCGGCGAACTCCCGCTGATCGACGCCCGGCTGAGCGTCCCGGGCCTGGACGGATACGGCCGTGCCGCCGCCGGCCCGGTCCAGGTCCGGTCGGGCGCGACCACCCGCGCGACCGACCCGGCCGAGGCGAACACCAGGATCACCGGGCTCGCCTACTCCACGGACGACGGCGCCACCTGGACCGACCTGAGTGTCGCGGCCGACGGCTCGGCGACGCTCGACCTGCCCGCCACCGCCTCCTACGTCTCGCTGCGCGTCACCGCCGCCGACGACCAGGGCGGCAGCCTCCGCCGCACCATCACGCGGGCCTTCGCGGGCCCGGCGAAGCGGGGCGACGAGACGGTGGGCGCGACCCGTGTCTCGAACGTCGTGGTCAACGGCGGCAAGCGGGTCGAACTGACCGAC
Organism: Streptomyces sp. NPDC000134; assembly: GCF_042899225.1. Classification (NCBI taxonomy): domain Bacteria; kingdom Bacillati; phylum Actinomycetota; class Actinomycetes; order Kitasatosporales; family Streptomycetaceae; genus Streptomyces; species Streptomyces sp. NPDC000134. The sequence goes on along the minus strand of NZ_JBIAZN010000012.1, from coordinate 71,365 downwards.
GCGCCGTTGCAGGAGTTCACGGCCAGGTTCACCGCCACCGACCCGTCCGGGATCGCGAGCGGGGACATGTACCTCTACAAGGGCTCGTACGACACCCCCGACGCCGTGCTCTACGGCACCTGGCCGGCGACCTGCACCAGGACCGGCGCGACCACCGCCGCCTGCGAGACGCAGTTCGCCTACATCGAGCCGCGCTGGGGGCTCGGACGCAACTCCCTGGCCGGCACCTGGAAAGCGGCCGTCTGGGCGGAGTCCGCGGACGGCACGGGCCACGTCGACCAGCACGCCGCCAAGTCGGTCCCCGTGGTACGCGACACGACCCTGACGGTCAACGCCGCTCCCGAGCCGGTCGCCAAGGGCAAGACCCTCACCGTCACCGGCAAGCTGGCCCGGGTGGACTGGGAGACGTCCGGCGGCTACCACGGCTACGCCGGCCAGAAGGTGAAGCTCCAGTTCCGCAAGAAGGGGACGGACGCGTACACCACGGTGAAGACGGTCACCACCAGCGGCACCGGCGGTCTGAAGACCACGGTGAAGGCGTCGACGGACGGCTACTGGCGCTACTCCTACGCCGGTTCGACCACCACCGCCCCCGTCACCGCCCCGGGCGACTACGTCGACGTCCGCTGACCGACTTCCCGCCGGCCGCGCCCCGGTGCGGCCGGCCGGTGTCGGCGGGGGTCACCAGGTGAGGGCGTCGGCCGCGCTGGTCTGCCAGTAGGTGACGGCGGCGGCGCTGTTGAAGAGGGTGCTGTGGGGGAGCTTCAGGGTCTTCTCCTTGCCCGTCGGGTTGCCCTTCCTGTCGGTGAGCTGGACGCCCAGCGTCTTCTTCTTGCCGCCGCCCTCGCCGTCGGGGGAGTACGTGAGGATGCCCGCGTAGGCGGACCGGCCCGGCTTGAGCTTCACCACGGACTGCGGGGTGGACTCCGTCACCCACCGCAGCGGGGCCTGGGCGTCGGCGCCGGCCCGCAGGAAGGGCGCGTTGTACGCGTAGCAGGACGTGGACCCGGTGTTGGTCGCCTTGAGCAGCAGGTGGTTGATCGGGCGCGACACCTCGCTGACGGTCAGCTTCACGTTCGACGCGGTGCAGGCGGCGACCGAGGACGCCTGCTTCGGCGCGGCGGAGGCGGTCTGCCCGGCGGCCTGGACACCGACGAACGCGAGGGCGGTGGCGACGACCACGGAGGAGGCGGCCTTGCGGGACAGGAAACGGGTGGCGATACGCATGACGGACTGCTTTCTCTGAGGCGACCGTGCCGCTCGGAACAAGCCGGAGCACGGCAGGCGGGTGGGAGGTCGGGCGCGGCGGCCGACCGTCTCCGGTGCGGTGCCGTGCTGCGATGACCCAAGCCTGTGCCCCGGTCCGTCCCACCCGCCACTTTTCCGGGCAGGACGGGACGCTGGGATGCGTATACCGGCCCTGACCTGGGGAAACTGGTCTGCCCTGGGATGCCGGATGGAACGGGGGAGACCTGGGGAAACTGGTCCGCCCCGGGACGCCGGATGGAACGGGGGGACGAAGCCGGTCGCCCGCGGCGCCGTTCGCGCCGCGGGGCAGGGGATGATCCGGGCAGGGCGGCGCGGCTACGGGAGGACGATGTCGCGGCCGGGTCCGCCTTCGAGGGCGTCCTTTCCGGTGCCACCGCAGACGACGTCGTCACCGCCTTCGCCGTCCAGGGTGTCGTCGCCGGGGCCGCCGAGGAGGATGTCGCGGCCGTCCCCGCCCATGGCGTGGTCGTCGCCGGAGCCGCCGTACACGGCGTCGTCACCGCCGTAGCCCTCGAACATGTCGTCGCCCCGGCCGCCCCACATCCGCTGGCCGCCGTCGTCGCCCATCAGGTGGTCCATGCCGTCGCCGCCGTACAGGGCGGCCGGTCCCATGACCATGTCGTTCCCCGTGCCGCCCAGCACCGTGCGCGCGGTATGGGCGTGCAGTTCGTCGTCGCCGGAGCCGCCGCTGACGGTGCCGATCCCGGGGTCGAAGGCGGCGATCGTGTCGTCGCCGTCGCCGAGGAAGACGTCGATCCGGTCGGACCGGGGGCTGTCGGCGGGCAGTTCGCAGACGACGGAGGTGGTGTCCTCGGCCCTGGAGTACGCGCAGTGGTCGCCCGGTGCGAGCGGGACCACGTCGCTGAAGCCGATCCGCCGGATTCCGTCGCTGGTGTACATGGGAAATATGTTGAGATCGTTGGTCTGGCCCGCGGCGGCGGTGAAGACGATCGACTGACGTGCCCAGTCGGCTCCGACGCGGGCCTTCGCCTCGCCGGCTCCGGCGGCGGTCGCCGGGCCGATGGCGAGGCCGGTGGCCAACAGGGTCACGGCGACCGCGCTGACGGCGGCTCGGTTACGGTTCATGAGACCTCATCCCGGTGGAGTGACGGTGGGCCGGCCCGTTCGGCGTGACGCTCCTGCCGGGGGCCGGGCGGACGTGAAGGCAGTCTCCCCTCCCGATCCGGATGCGCAAGACCGCGAAGCCCCGGTAATCAACTCCGTTTTTTTCATTGACATTTCACTCAGCGGGCCTACCGTTGGGAGCGCTCCCACTACAGCTTGCCACTGGAAGGAGTCCCCCCCACATGCGCAACCAGAGTCCGTTACCCGGGCGTTCACGGTCGTCACTCCGGCGGCCTCTCCAGGCGCTCGTCATGCTGTTCGCGGTAGTCGCCGGCGCACTGACCTGGTCGGCCCCCGCCCAGGCGCACGGCACCATCGTCGACCCCGCCTCCCGCGCGTACCAGTGCTGGAAGACGTGGGGCAGCAACCACACGAACCCGGCCATGCAGACCCAGGACCCCATGTGCTGGCAGGCCTTCCAGGCCAACGCCGACACCATGTGGAACTGGATGAGCGCGCTCCGCGACGGCCTCGGCGGCCAGTTCCAGGCGCGGACCCCCGACGGGACGCTGTGCAGCAACAACCTGTCGCGGAACGCCAGCCTGGACAAGCCCGGACAGTGGAAGACCACCAACGTCAGCAACAACTTCTCGGTCCACCTGTACGACCAGGCGTCCCACGGTGCCGACTACTTCAAGGTCTACGTGAGCAAGCAGGGCTTCAACCCCAAGACGCAGAGTCTGGGCTGGGGCAACCTCGACTTCATCACGCAGACCGGCCGCTACGCCCCGGCACAGGACATCACGTTCCCCGTCCAGACCTCCGGTTACACCGGACACCACATCCTGTTCGTGATCTGGCAGGCGTCGCACCTCGACCAGGCGTACATGTGGTGCAGCGACGTGAACTTCGGCTGAGCCGGGAAGCACCGCACACGGCACCGGCCGCCGCCAGGCACCGGTGACCCAGCACCCGCCCGACCGCGCTCCGTCGGGACAGGGGACCCCTTCGGTCACCCTGCCCCGACGGGGCGTTCCGCTGTGGCCGCCACCCGGCGGATCACCGTCTCGTACGAGCTCGTGGCGACTCGGCTTCCGCTGAAGTCGACGGTCGACGGTCCGTTCCCGAGGTTCCGAGAGCTGGGTGATGCCGGGGGGGCTCGGCGGGCTTCTCGACCCGATCTGCGCACGCTCTTCGGCCGGGGCTGCGGGCGATGCCGAGCATGGCGTAGTGGACGCCGTCGCCTCTCGGGCGGCAGTCGTGGAGGATCTTCCAGCCCTTCGTCCGAGCGAGGGCATGCTCGTGCGGCCGCAGAGACATCAGCGGGCCGAGGTGGTCGGTGATCCGGTCTGCCGCGGACTTCGAGATGCCGAACAGCAGGGCCATCCGGCGCATCGTCAAGTCCGTGTGCCAGTAGGCCGCGACCAAGCAGCACTCGATCCTCCAGAGGCAGGCTCCAGGGCCGTCCCCGGCCGCCCGCGTCGGCCCCCTCGCGCCGCAGCGCGGTCACACCAATTTCCCAAAGCAGCGCGGGCTCAGCCCAGAGAACGGGCCGTGGCCAAGAAGGCTCCGACGCCGTGATCACACCAGCCACACCGTGATCATCCAACTCGTGCCCAACGGCCCTCAGCGCCGACTGCGCAACAGCGATCCGAGTGCCAAGCCGGTACCCAGACCGATCAGGGCGCCGGCCGCCGTCCGCCATACGGGCGCCGCTCCTGCGCCAGGCACGACGGGCGGACTCGGGGCAATGGCCGAGCGCGTCGGCGGTCCGGCAGCAACAGCGCGAGTGTGTTCCTCGCCCACGATGGCCAGGAAGCGACGACCGATACGGCTTCCTGACGAACTGGCGGTCCATGAGGTGCGGGCCCTGCTCCAGTAATGCCGCCCAACCTCTCCGGTGAACATCCCGGACAGCATGTCCCGCAGGAGAGGCTCGCGAATGGTCCCGATCTCATAACCCATCCACGCGTAGTTCATCATGAGGTCGGCATAGACATGCCGCTTCCGCTCATGGGGATCGGCGATGTCCGTGACGCCCCAGACAGGCTGGTAAAGCGCCATGTCCTCAAGTTCCAGGCGAACCAGTTCAAGGTAGTAGCTGCGAATCCCCTGGACCTGCTCCGCCCTGGCCTGCCGGTTCTGAACAATCAGCGAACCGGCAACACCGGCCAACGCGAGCGCCGAGACGATCGCCGACGTGAAGCCGTACGCTGCGCCGATCTGACTCAGCCTGTTCCAGTCCACGCCCTTGGAACCGGCGACCTCCTGCAGCACGAAAGGCGACCACAACAGCGCCGCCAGCACGGCCGCCGCAACTGCGACCAACCCCAGAGCCCTGCCCACCCGGCGAGCCACTGAAGCTCCAGCCGCCGACCCATGACGAGCTATCAGGTAAACCACCCCCAGGCGAGCCTGCCCCAGTGGCTAGGCCGAACCATGGGGCAGCCTATGCGCAGCCGTCCTGCCCGGCAGCGCCCGCCTGCACCAGCTCACCTTCACCGACCGGGCGAGCGCCTCTCCTTCGATGCCCACGGCATCGGGGGAGAGGGCAGCGATGCCGGCGGTTCGGTGGAGGCAGACTCGGGCCGCACCGGTCTGAAGGTGCCGAACGAGCTTGAGCTGCTGGGTGGAGCGCGTCCAACAGGGTCGGGAGGTGCCCTGGCGGGCTCAGCAGTTCGCGCTGTAGCGAACGCATCCGGGTGGTGGGGCGTGGCTGCGGTCCCAGTCGTGCTGCGTGGCCATGAGTGCTCCGCCTGCCAGGAGGGCGACCAGCAGATGTGCGATCACGGTCCAGCGGGCGCGGGAGACCGCCGCGAGAACCGCCAGGATGAGCACGGTGATCAGCAGCGTCCGTAGTCGCCCCATGTACGCCAGAGTGGCCGCGTCGATGTGCGTTTGCTCGCCTTGCGCTGCCCATACGTCGAGGCCGTAGCCGTATATCGAGTCCAGCGCGAGCCACCCGGCCTCCAGCAGGAACAACGGTATGGCGAAGGCGAGGTCCACACCCAGGCGCGTCCGATGCGACCAGGGGAGGCGCCGTCCCTGGGCTGGGATGTCGGTCATGGATGCACGGTGCCGCGAATGGTATCGGTGCGCATGAGTACCTGTACTCAACCGTGAGCGCCGCGGCAAGCTCCCCGTCTGCGGCACTCTGCCCGCAATCGTCAGGAGGCGGGCAGGCTCGTACGGGTCGCGCGAGCGGCGGCGGTGAGCTGGGTCTTGTCCTGGGCGGGCCGATAACTTGCTCCGCCTAATAGGGCACGCGAAGGGCGCGCCACCCCAAATTGGTCTAGACAACAACAAACCCCAGGCCGCTGACCTGGGGTTTGTCTCTGGAGCGGGTGACGAGAATCGAACTCGCGCTCTCAGCTTGGGAAGCTGATGTTCTACCATTAAACTACACCCGCGAAACACACGGACGAGCGGTGCAGGACCGCTGTCCGGATGCTCGCTTACTGTACCTCATCGCAGGCCCCGGGTGTTTTCGCCCTGGGGCCTGTGGTGTGTGACGGGGCTGCGGGGGAACGGAGTTGGGGCGTACGGTGGAGGGGTCCGGCGGGGACGGAGTGCCGCCTGGAGGGCCTTCCCTTTGATCCCGTACTGTGGCTTTTGTCGTCCGGGCAGCAAGCCAGACGCGGCTCTTGGGGAAGGGACTTGAAGGACTTGATGGAGCGCACCCTCGTCCGCTGTGCCGATGGGCACGTGTTCAGCACCTCGTCGTTCCCGATGCAGAAGGCCGAGCGACTCGGCCCCGGGCGGCTGGTGCGCTGTCCGCGGTGTGCGCGGCTGCGCAGTGTCGTGCCGGTGAGTTTGGAGAAGCGCTGACACCCCACGCGGGAGACCTGCCGGGCGCGTGCGGTGGCCGATTGTGGCTGCTTCGCGCGCCTTGCGTATCCTCGGGGCGTGCTTCTCTCTGACAAGGACATCCGGGCCGAGATCGATGCCGGGCGGGTCCGCATCGATCCCTACGACGACTCCATGGTGCAGCCGTCGAGCGTCGACGTGCGCCTCGACCGGTACTTCCGGGTGTTCGAGAACCACCGGTACCCGCACATCGACCCCTCCGTCGAGCAGGCGGACCTCACGCGGCTGGTGGAGCCGGAGGGGGACGAGCCGTTCATCCTGCACCCCGGGGAGTTCGTGCTGGCCAGCACGTACGAGGTGATCTCGCTGCCCGACGACCTCGCCTCGCGGCTGGAGGGGAAGAGTTCGCTGGGGCGGCTGGGGCTGGTGACGCATTCCACCGCCGGGTTCATCGACCCGGGGTTCTCCGGGCACGTGACCCTGGAGCTGAGCAATCTCGCGACCCTGCCGATCAAGCTGTGGCCGGGCATGAAGATCGGGCAGTTGTGCATGTTCCGGCTCACTTCGCCGGCCGAGCACCCGTACGGGAGCGAGCGGTACGGGTCGCGCTATCAGGGGCAGCGGGGGCCGACCGCCTCCCGTTCCTTCATCAATTTCCATCGGACACAGGTATGAGCATGGGTGACGTTCGGGAGAATCTCAGCTACGAGCAGTTCGGCGTCGCCGTCCGCCAGCTCGCGCAGACCGTGGCCGACGACGGGTACGAACCCGATGTCGTGCTGTCCATCGCCCGGGGCGGGGTGTTCGTCGCCGGCGGGCTCGCCTACGCGCTGGACTGCAAGAACATCCACCTGGTGAACGTCGAGTTCTACACGGGCGTGGGGACCACCCTGGAGATGCCGGTCATGCTGGCTCCCGTCCCCAACGCCATCGACTTCTCCGACAAGAAGGTCCTGATCGCCGACGACGTCGCCGACACCGGCAAGACCCTCAAGCTGGTGCGGGACTTCTGCCTGGACACGGTCGCCGAGGTGCGCAGCGCGGTGATCTATGAGAAGTCCCACTCGCTGGTGAAGTGCGAGTACGTGTGGAAGCGGACCGACGACTGGATCAACTTCCCGTGGAGCGTCGACAAGCCGGTCGTGCGCAGGAGTGGGCAGGTGCTCGACGCCTGAGGCGAGGCGAGCGTGGCGGAACAGGAAGGGGCTCCCCGGTGACCGGGGAGCCCCTTCTCGTGGGTGCGGGGACCGCTCAGAACGTGCCCAGCTTCACGATCGACAGCAGGGCGACGAGCTGGATCGCCGACGCGCCGAGCGCCTTGGGCCAGGGCAGGTCGTGGGAGCGGGAGACCATCAGGGTGAGCAGGGCGCCGGCCGCGACCCAGGTGGCCCAGCCCAGGATCTGCACGAAGGAGGCGTCGCCGCCGGCGAACATCGCCACGACCAGGCGGGGCGCGTCCGTGAGGGACATGATCAGCATGGAGAGGCCGACCGTCGGCTGCCAGGCGCCGTCGCCGCCGAGCTGGCGGGCCAGGGTGTGGGTGACCACGCCGAGGATGAAGGCGGACAGCACCATCGCCACGGCGGTGACCAGGACGATGGGTACGGCGTTCGACAGCGTGGCGTTGATGGCGTCCTCGCGGGCGCCGTCGAAGCCGAAGACCGCGAGCAGGCCGTAGAGGAAGCTCACGACGAGGGCGGGGCCCCACATCGTGTAGTCCCGCATCCGCAGGAAGGTCCGGTCGGGCGCGAGGACGATGCCGCGCAGCAGGTCCTTCCAGTGCAGCCGGGGGCCGACCGGTCCGGGCGGCGGCGCGGCGGAGCCGGCGCGGTAGGTCCCGCCCTGGCTGTAGGGGTCCTCGCCGACCGTGAACGCCTGGGTGTGGCCCGGGTTGTTGGCCGCGTACGGGTCGTAGGGGGCGCCGCCCTGGTGGGGGTGGCCGCCGTCGCCGAAGTACTCCGGTTCGCCGTGGTCCCCGGCCGGGGCGCCGCCGTGCGGCCCCGGCCACGGGCCGCCGGGAGCGGTGCCGCCGCCCCCGTACGGCTGCGGGTACGGCTGTGGCGCCGGCGGGTAGCCGTACGACGGTCCCGGCGGCGTCTGCTGTCCGTGCGGAGGGTGTTGCGGTCGCGTCTGACGAGCGCCGTTGTCCCGGCCGCGTCCGATCCTGAATCCAGCCACGCCTTCGAACGTACCTGGTCCCGGAGAGTGACGTGCCGGGGCCCGCGTCCCGGGGGCGGCTTTGCGGCCGAGCTGTGACATCCCCTAGGGGGTCGCACGGCCTGTGCCCCCGCTACCCGTAAGGGACGCGGGCGGGACGCGCGTTCAGTCGGTGAACGCGCCGCCGAGCTCCGGCAGGACGACCGGCGAGGCGGTCGACGGCACGGTGGCGGTGCCGCGCAGCAGCACGGCGGCCGGGGTGCCGCCCACGCCGAGGTCGGCCCGGCCGTCCCGGGTCAGGTCGCGCAGCCGGACGGTGTAGCCGAAGGAGGTGACGGAGTCGGCGGGGCCGGCCACGGTCGCCGGGACCCAGGAGGAGCGGGCGCCGGACAGGCCGCCGGAGCCGCCGCGGAAGAGGTGGACGCCGCCCTGGTCCTGGTGGCCGCCGGCGTCCTCGTGCGGCACGCCGACCGCGAGGTCCGCGTAGCCGTTGCCGTCGGCGTCGGCGGCGGAGAGCGCGTAGCCGAAGTTGTCGTCGGCCTCGGGGCTGCCGGAGACGCCGGAGGTGGCCTGGGTGTAGGTGACCGAGCCGCTCGGGCCGGCGGAGGTGCCGCGCCAGACGGTGACCGCGCCCTTGCCGGAGGACTGGTCGGGCAGGCCGAGGGCGATGTCGCCGTAGCCGTTCTTGTCGAAGTCGCCGATGGCGGCGCCCATGACCTCGGTGCCGAAGGTCTTGGAGGCGCCCGGGGCCAGTCCGCTGGAGGTGCCCTTGAGGAACCAGGCGCGGTGGCGCTGCTGGGAGCCGGAGAACTCGGTGCCGAGGACGACCAGGTCGGTGCGGCCGTCGCCGGTGACCTTGCCGGCGGCGAGGCCGTGCGAGTACCAGCCCGCCGACTTGTCGATCTTGCTGACGGTGCCCTTGGAGCCGGACTTGGCGAACGCGCCCCGGTACAGCCACGCCTCCTCGCCGCCGATGACCGCGAGGTCGGGGGAGCCGTCGCCGGTGAAGTCGCCGGTGGCCAGGTCGCGGCCGAAGGCGCTGTAGGAGCCCTTCGCGCCGGACGCCGGGGGGAGGTCGGTGCCGCCGGACAGGCCGGAGCGGGAGCCCCAGACGATGGTGACCGAGCCGCGGTACTCCTGCTTGCCGACGTGCTCGCTCGGGTTGCCGACGACCAGGTCGGCGTAACCGTCCTTGTTGAGGTCGGCACTGGCCAGCGAGGCGCCCCACTGGTCGTCGTCCTCGCCCGCGCCGGGGATGCCGGGACTGTCCTGGTGCAGGAACTTCGGGTGGGCGGTGTCCGGGCCCTTGGCGGTGCCGTAGACGACGGTGACGGTGCCGCCGGTGCGGTCGACGTCGTTGTAGCCGCCGTAGGCCAGGTCGCGGTAGCCGTCGCCGTTGAAGTCGTCGTAGTGCTTGGCGACGGCCGCGGAGGCGGGTGCGGTCAGGACGAGCGGGGTCAGGGCCGTCGCCGCCACGGCGGCGGCGACGGCGGCGGTTCTCAGGCGCATGGGGCTCCGTAGGGGCGTGAGGGCGGACCGGTGATCACAAGACCGCCGCCGGGGCCGGAGGGTTGTACGCGCCGCGGCGAGATCCTCGGCCGGGGAGGGGACTTGAGGCCGGGTGCGGCGGCATACGACCGCACCCCCGGGTCCGTACCGGGACCCGGGGGTGCGAAAGGGAGAGAGACGGGGTTACTTCACCGGCTCGGGCTCCGGCGCGGTCTCCCGCTCCGCCTCCCCGGCCGGGTCGGCGGGGGTCTTCACGGAGTCGAGGAGCAACTGGGCGACGTCGACGACCTGGATGGACTCCTTGGCCTTGCCGTCGTTCTTCTTGCCGTTGACCGAGTCCGTGAGCATGACCAGGCAGAACGGGCAGGCCGTGGAGACGATGTCCGGGTCGACGGACAGGGCCTCGTCGACGCGCTCGTTGTTGATGCGCTTGCCGATCCGCTCCTCCATCCACATCCGGGCGCCGCCCGCGCCGCAGCAGAAGCCGCGCTCCTTGTGGCGGTGCATCTCCTCGTTGCGGACGCCGGGGACGGCCGCGATGATCTCGCGCGGGGGCGTGTAGATCTTGTTGTGGCGGCCCAGGTAGCACGGGTCGTGGTACGTGATGATGCCCTCGACCGGGGTGACCGGGGTGAGCCTGCCCTCGTCCACGAGGTGCTGGAGCAACTGGGTGTGGTGGACGACCTCGTAGTCGCCGCCGAGCTGCGGGTACTCGTTGCCCAGGGTGTTGAGGCAGTGCGGGCAGGTGGCGACGATCTTCTTGGCCGACTTCGGCTTCGCCGACTCGGGCGTGACCTTGCCGTCCTCGTCCGTCTCCTCGCCGAAGGCGGCGTTGAGGGACATGACGTTCTCCATGCCGAGTTCCTGGAACAGCGGCTCGTTGCCCAGCCGCCGTGCCGAGTCACCCGTGCACTTCTCGTCGCCGCCCATGATGGCGAACTTCACGCCCGCGATGTGGAGCAGCTCGGCGAAGGCCTTGGTGGTCTTCTTCGCCCGGTCCTCCAGGGCGCCGGCGCAGCCGACCCAGTACAGGTACTCGACCTCGGTGAGGTCCTCGATGTCCTTGCCGACGACCGGGACCTCGAAGTCCAGCTCCTTGGTCCACTCCAGGCGCTGCTTCTTGGCCAGACCCCAGGGGTTGCCCTTCTTCTCCAGGTTCTTGAGCATGGTGCCCGCCTCGGACGGGAACGCCGACTCGATCATCACCTGGTAGCGGCGCATGTCGACGATGTGGTCGACGTGCTCGATGTCCACCGGGCACTGCTCGACGCAGGCGCCGCAGGTGGTGCAGGACCACAGGACGTCCGGGTCGATGACGCCGTTCTCCTCGGCGGTGCCGATCAGCGGGCGCTCGGCCTCGGCCAGCGCGGCGGCGGGCACGTCCTTCAGCGCCTCGGCGGGCGCCTTCTCCTCGCCCTCCATGGTCTTGCCGCCGCCGGCCAGCAGGTAGGGGGCCTTGGCGTGCGCGTGGTCGCGCAGGGACATGATCAGGAGCTTGGGGGAGAGCGGCTTGCCGGTGTTCCAGGCGGGGCACTGCGACTGGCAGCGGCCGCACTCGGTGCAGGTGGAGAAGTCGAGCAGGCCCTTCCAGGAGAACTGCTCGACCTGGGAGACGCCGAAGACGTCGTCGTCGCCGGGGTCGGCGAAGTCGATCGGCTCGCCGCCCGAGGTCATCGGCAGCAGGGCGCCCAGGGAGGTCCCGCCGGTGGCCTCGCGCTTGAACCAGATGTTGGGGAAGGCCAGGAAGCGGTGCCAGGCCACGCCCATGTCGGTCTTGAGCGCGACGGTGATCATCCAGATGAAGGAGGTCGCGATCTTCAGGCCGGCGAAGAAGTAGACCAGGTTCTGGAGGGTGGACAGGTCCAGCTCCCGCAGGGCCGCGACCACGGGGTACGAGATGAAGAACGACGCCTCGTAGCCGTCCACGTGGTGCAGGGCGCCCTCCAGGGCGTGCAGCATGAAGATGCAGACGCCGACGACGAGGATGACGGTCTCGACGAAGTACGCCTGGCCGAAGTTGGAGCCGGCGAAGCGGGACTTGCGGCCGGGCCTGCGCGGGTGGGAGAGCTGCCGGATGACGATCAGGACCAGGATGCCGAGGACCGTCATCGTGCCGATGAACTCGACGAACACGTTGTACGGCGCCCAGTCGCCGATGACGGGGAGGACCCAGTCGGCCTGGAAGAGCTGTCCGATCGCGTTGACGATCGTCAGCAGCAGGGAGAAGAAGCCCACCGCCACGAACCAGTGCGCGACGCCGACGACGCCCCAGCGGTTCATCCGGGTGTGGCCGAGGAACTCCCTGACCACGGTGAGGGTGCGCTGTGCGGGCCGGTCGGTCCGGGTGCCGGCCGGCACGGGCTGGCCCAGTCGCATGTGTTGGACGATCTGCAGGACAGCGCGTGCGAACAGTGCCACGCCGACCACGATCAGGACCAGCGACACGATGATCGCGGCGAGTTGCATTTGGGGGCTCCTCGGGCCTGCGAGGTTTCGAGGGTGTTATTACTGAGCGGTAGCTTATGCAGTCCGTCTGAGACTACCCCTATCCTCCGCCGCACTGTAGTCGGGCGTGCGGTGATCTGCGTCGCTGAGGCAACCCTGACCACGGGGGTACGACGGGGTACGGCGCCACGCCGGACCGGACCGGACATTCGTCACACATCGTGATATCCGGCTTAGCTTGGGACCGTGCTCTACGGGATCTGCGCCGCCACCGTCTCGTTCCTCCTCGCCGCCCTGCTCGCCGCGCTGCTGAGGCTCCCCGCCCAGTGGCTGGGCGTCGTCGAGCGGCGCCGGCGCCGGCCGCCCGTCCCGCTGTCCGGCGGGCTCGCCGTCGTCCTGGTCACCGCGCTGGTGGCCGGGGCCGGGGAGCGGACCGGGATGGTCCCGCTCGGCCCGGTGGTCGGCGGACTGCTGGTCGCCGGGGCCGCGGCCGGGCTGCTGGGGCTGGCCGCCGACCTGTGGAAGCTGCGCCGGCGGTGGGTCCTGGCCGGCACGGCGGTGGCGGCGGCCTGGGTGGTGCCGTACGAGGAGACGGGCATCTGGGCCGGGGCGCTGGGGGTGCTGTGGATCACCGGCGCCGCCGGGGCGTTCCGGGGGCTCGACCACGCCGACGGGGCGGCGGGGACGGTGGGGGTGGTGACCGCCTTCGGGGTCGGGGCGTGCGCGGCGGCGGAGGTGATGGACGGGGTGGCGGTGCTGCTGAGCGTGCTGGCCGCCGCGCTCGCCGGGTCCCTGCTGCACAACTGGCCGCCCGCGCGGACCGGGCTCGGGGCGTGCGGGACGCTGTTCACGGGCTTCCTGCTGGCCGCGGCGGCGCTGCTCGCCTGCGCGGGGCGCGGGCCCGGGGGCGGCGCGGGGACGCTGTTCGCGCTCACCGCGGTGCTCTGCGGTGACGTGGCCCTCGTGGCGCTGTCGCGCTGGCTGGCCGGGCGGCCCCCGCTGCGGAGCGGGCCGGACCACCTGGTGCACCGGCTGCGCCGCCTCGGGCTGACCGCGCGGGGCGCGGTCGTGCTGACCGCCGCCGGGGCGTTCGGCGGGGTGCTGACCGGGGTACTCGTGCACACCGGCCGACTGGAGCCCGGCGCCGTGCTGTGGGTGGCCGGCGCGGTGGCGGCCGTGGTGCTCGGGCTGACCCGCGTACGGGTGTACGGGCCCCGCCGGGGGAGCCGGAACGGGAGCCGATCGCGCCGCGGGGCCGCGAAGCAGTCGATGGATTTTCCGGTGCGGCAGACCCGGCGACCGGCGTCTACGCAGGTCAGAGGGTCGTTGCGCGTAAGGAACGGATAAGAGTTGAGTCCGATGGGCTCAGGTCTGTTGACCCCACGCGCGCCGTCATGCACACTTGAGCCTGTTGCACTCAAGTCAGTTGGAGGAATCAACCATGGCACGTGCGGTCGGCATCGACCTGGGCACGACTAACTCCGTCGTCAGCGTTCTGGAGGGCGGCGAGCCCACCGTCATCACCAACGCCGAGGGCGCCAGGACCACGCCGTCCGTCGTCGCCTTCGCGAAGAACGGTGAGGTGCTGGTCGGCGAGGTCGCCAAGCGTCAGGCGGTCACGAACGTCGACAGGACCATCCGGTCGGTCAAGCGCCACATGGGCACCGACTGGAAGATCAACCTGGACGGCAAGGACTTCAACCCCCAGCAGATCAGCGCCTTCGTGCTGCAGAAGCTGAAGCGGGACGCCGAGGCGTACCTGGGCGAGAAGGTCACCGACGCGGTGATCACCGTTCCGGCGTACTTCAACGACGCCGAGCGCCAGGCCACCAAGGAGGCCGGCGAGATCGCGGGCCTGAACGTCCTGCGCATCGTCAACGAGCCGACCGCCGCCGCGCTGGCGTACGGCCTCGACAAGGACGACCAGACGATCCTCGTCTTCGACCTCGGCGGCGGCACCTTCGACGTCTCGCTGCTGGAGATCGGCGACGGCGTCGTCGAGGTGAAGGCCACCAACGGTGACAACCACCTCGGTGGCGACGACTGGGACCAGCGTGTCGTCGACTACCTGGTCAAGCAGTTCCAGTCCGGTCACGGCGTGGACCTCAGCAAGGACAAGATGGCGCTCCAGCGCCTGCGCGAGGCCGCCGAGAAGGCGAAGATCGAGCTGTCCTCGTCCACCGAGACCTCGATCAACCTGCCCTACATCACGGCCTCCGCCGAGGGCCCGCTGCACCTGGACGAGAAGCTCACCCGCGCCCAGTTCCAGCAGCTCACCGCCGACCTCTTGGAGCGCTGCAAGACGCCGTTCCACAACGTCATCAAGGACGCCGGCATCCAGCTCAGCGAGATCGACCACGTCGTTCTCGTCGGTGGCTCCACCCGTATGCCCGCCGTCGCCGAACTGGTCAAGGAACTGACCGGCGGCAAGGAGGCCAACAAGGGTGTGAACCCGGACGAGGTCGTCGCCATCGGCGCCTCCCTCCAGGCCGGTGTCCTCAAGGGCGAGGTCAAGGACGTCCTGCTGCTCGACGTCACCCCGCTGTCCCTCGGCATCGAGACCAAGGGCGGCATCATGACCAAGCTGATCGAGCGGAACACCACGATCCCGACCAAGCGGTCCGAGATCTTCACCACCGCCGAGGACAACCAGCCCTCCGTGCAGATCCAGGTCTACCAGGGCGAGCGCGAGATCGCGGCGTACAACAAGAAGCTCGGGATGTTCGAGCTGACCGGTCTGCCGCCGGCGCCCCGCGGCGTCCCGCAGATCGAGGTCTCCTTCGACATCGACGCCAACGGCATCATGCACGTGACCGCCAAGGACCTGGGCACGGGCAAGGAGCAGAAGATGACCGTCACCGGCGGCTCCTCGCTGCCGAAGGACGAGGTCGACCGGATGCGCCAGGAGGCCGAGCAGTACGCGGAGGAGGACCACCGCCGCCGCGAGGCCGCCGAGACCCGCAACCAGGGCGAGCAGCTCGTCTACCAGACGGAGAAGTTCCTCAAGGACAACGAGGACAAGGTCCCCGGTGACGTCAGGACCGAGGTCGAGACGGCCGTCGCCGAGCTGAAGGAGAAGCTCAAGGGCGAGGACACCACCGAGATCCGCACCGCCACCGAGAAGGTCGCCGCCGTCTCGCAGAAGCTGGGCCAGGCCCTGTACGCCGACGCCCAGGGCGCGCAGGCCGCCGGCGGCGAGGCCCCGGGTGCCGCGGCCGGCGCCGGTGACAAGGCCGACGACGACGTGGTGGACGCCGAGATCGTCGACGACGAGCGCAAGGACGGTGCCGCGTGACGGAGGAGACCCCGGGTTTTGAGGAGAAGCCCGACGTCCCCTCCGGCGCCAACACCGACGACGCCGAGCCGCAGGCCGCCGCCCCCTCCTCGGAGGCGGAGGCGGCCCCGGCCGGGGACGCGAGCCAGGACGCGGGTCTGGTGGCCCAGTTGGACCAGGCACGCACCGCGCTCACCGAGCGCACGGCGGACCTCCAGCGGCTCCAGGCCGAGTACCAGAACTACCGCCGGCGGGTCGAGCGGGACCGGGCCGCGGTCAAGGAGATCGCCATCGCGAACCTCCTGACCGAGCTGCTCCCGGTGCTCGACGACATCGGCCGCGCCCGGGAACACGGCGAACTGGTCGGCGGCTTCAAGTCCGTCGCGGAGTCGCTGGAGACCGTCGCGGCCAAGATGGGCCTTCAGCAGTTCGGCAAGGAGGGCGAGCCCTTCGACCCGACCATCCACGAGGCCCTGATGCACAGTTACGCGCCGGACGTCACCGAGACGACCTGCGTGGCGATCCTGCAGCCCGGGTACCGGTTCGGCGAACGCACCATCCGCCCCGCGCGGGTGGCCGTGGCCGAGCCCCAGCCGGGGGCGCAGACCGTCAAGCCGGCCGAGGAGAGCGGCGAAGCGGCGGCCGACGACAAGGAGAGCGGTGGCCCGGACGAGGGCTGAGCTTGCAGTCAGCAGGAAGGAGGGACGTCGGGGATGAGCACCAAGGACTTCATCGAGAAGGACTACTACAAGGTCCTCGGCGTCCCCAAGGACGCCACCGAGGCCGAGATCAAGAAGGCGTACCGGAAGCTCGCCCGCGAGTTCCACCCGGACGCCAACAAGGGCAACGCCAAGGCGGAGGAGCGGTTCAAGGAGATCTCCGAGGCGAACGACGTCCTCGGCGACCCCAAGAAGCGCAAGGAGTACGACGACGCCCGCGCGCTGTTCGGCAACGGGGGGTTCCGCCCCGGGCCGGGCGCGGGCGGCGGCACCTTCAACTTCGACCTGGGCGACCTCTTCGGCGGCGGCGCCCCGGGCGGCGGCCAGGGAGCCGGCGGCTTCGGCGGCGGACTCGGTGACGTCTTCGGGGGCCTGTTCAACCGCGGCGGCGCCGGGCCGCGCACCCAGCCCAGGCGCGGCCAGGACGTCGAGTCCGAGGTCACACTGAGCTTCACCGAGGCCATCGAGGGCGCGACGGTGCCGCTCAGGATGTCCTCGCAGGCGCCCTGCAAGGCGTGTTCGGGCACCGGCGACAAGAACGGCACGCCGCGGGTCTGCCCGACCTGCGTCGGCACCGGGCAGGTCGCCCGCGGCTCGGGCGGCGGCTTCTCGCTGACCGACCCCTGCCCGGACTGCAAGGGCCGGGGCCTGATCGCCGAGGAGCCCTGCGAGGTCTGCAAGGGCTCCGGCCGCGCCAAGTCCTCGCGGACGATGCAGGTCCGCATCCCCGCGGGGGTGCAGGACGGCCAGCGCATCCGGCTGCGCGGCAAGGGCGCGCCGGGCGAGCGGGGCGGCCCGGCGGGCGACCTGTACGTGGTGGTGCACGTCAAGGATCACCCCGTCTTCGGCCGCAAGGGCGACAACCTCACCATCACCGTGCCGGTGACGTACACCGAGGCGGCGCTCGGCGGCGAGGTGCGGGTCCCGACCCTGGGCGGACCGCCCGTCACGCTGAAGCTGCCGGCCGGCACGCCCAACGGGCGGACCATGCGGGCCCGCGGCAAGGGCGCGGTCCGCAAGGACGGCACCCGCGGCGATCTGCTGGTCACCGTCGAGGTGAGTGTTCCGAAGGACGTGACGGGGAAGGCTCGTGACGCGCTGGAGGCGTATCGCGAGGCGACCGCGGGGGAGGACCCGCGGGCGGAGCTGTTCCAGGCCGCGAAGGGAGCTTGATCAGATGGACGGCCGTCGACGCAACCCGTATGAACTGACCGAGGAGACCCCGGTCTACGTCATCTCGGTGGCGGCCCAGCTCTCCGGCCTGCACCCGCAGACCCTGCGCCAGTACGACCGGCTCGGCCTGGTCTCCCCGGACCGTACGGCCGGCCGGGGCCGGCGCTACTCGGCCCGGGACATCGAACTGCTCCGCCAGGTGCAGCAGTTGTCCCAGGACGAGGGCATCAACCTGGCCGGGATCAAGCGCATCATCGAACTGGAGAACCAGGTCGCCGCGCTCCAGTCCCGGGTGGCGGAGCTGGAGGCCGCGCTCGACGGCGCGGCGGCGACGATGCGCCAGCGGGAGGCGGCGGTGCACGCCTCGTACCGCCGTGACCTGGTGCCCTACCAGGAGGTTCAGCAGACCAGCGCGCTGGTGGTGTGGCGGCCCAAGCGGTCGCAGTCGCCGGACTGACGGCAGGCCAGACGTGACGCGGGGCCCGGTGGTTCGGACGTGGACCGCCGGGCCCGCGCGCATGACCACCCGGTGCGCGGGATGTGAAGGCGCCCTGGAGGCGATTCCGCTCCGTCTTCACAGCGATCGCGGAGCGTGGTGTTGCCATCTCGTTAAGTGGTTCCGCTTGACGCCGTAGTGCGCTGACGCGTTGGCTTTTCAGTCACCTGGGTCGCAATGCGGCCCCCGCGTCCGGAAGACACCAGAAGTGAGCTGCTGTATGCGTCGTATCGCCATATCCGTGGCCGCGTCCACGATGACCCTCTCACTGGCGGCCTGCGGGGCGCTGGGGGCGTCGAGCAGCAGCGACGGCGCGAGCCCGACCAAGGGCAACGACCTGACGGTGGGTCTGCTGCTGCCGGAGAAGGAGAACACGCGTTACGAGCAGTTCGACGCCCCGATCTTCAAGAAGAAGATCGCCTCGCTCACCAAGAACCAGGGCAAGGTCACGTACGCCAACGCCGAGGCGAGCGCGGGCAAGCAGGAGGACCAGCTCCAGCAGATGATCGACGACAAGGTCGACGTGATCGTGCTGGACGCGGTCGACTCGCACGCCATCGCGGGCGGGGTCGAGAAGGCCAAGGACGCGGGCATCCCGGTCATCGCCTACGACCGGCTGGCCGAGGGCCCCATCGACGCGTACATCTCCTTCGACAACGAACTGGTCGGCGAGGTCCAGGGCCGCACCCTGCTGGACGCCCTCGGCAGCGAATCCGCCGCCGCCCAGATCGTCATGATGAACGGCTCGCCCACCGACCCCAACGCCAAGCAGTTCAAGGCCGGGGCGCTGGCCGAGCTGGCCGGCAACGTGAAGATCGGCGCCCAGTTCGACACCAAGGACTGGAAGCCGGAGAACGCCGAGGCCAACATGGCCGAGGCGATCGGCAAGCTCGGCGCGGACGGCATCGACGGCGTCTACTCCGCCAACGACGGCATGGCCGGCGGCGTCATCAAGGCGCTGAAGGCGGCCGGCGTCACCGACCTGCCGCCGGTCACCGGCCAGGACGCGGACCTCGCGGCGGTGCAGCGGATCGTCTCCGGCGAGCAGTACATGAGCGTGTACAAGTCCTACCCGCAGGAGGCCGAGAACGCCGCCGAGATGGCCGTGGCCCGGGTGCAGGGCCGGGACATCCAGTTCGACGCGCTCACCGGCGACAAGGTCGACAGCCCCACCGACAAGGACATTCCGGCCCAGTTGGTGTCGGTGACCGCGCTCACCAAGGACAACATCAAGGACACCGTCATCGCCGACGGCATCCACAAGGTCTCCGACATCTGCACGGCCAAGTACCAGGCGGACTGCGCGAAGATCGGCCTCACCGGCTGAACCGCCGTCCCTGGCCGTGTTGCGGACCCGGTCCCGGCCGCGCATAGTTGCGCTGCACGAGACGCGTTACGCGGGGGTGGGACGGGCGATGGCCGGGCACGGGACGGAGGAGCATCCACACGGTGCCGACCGGCTGTGCGAGGCCGGGGACCGGGTGTACTCCCGGGCGGTGCGGCGCGGCCGGGTGCCGCGCCGGGACGCCGAGCCGGTGCCGTGCCTGCTCGAACTCGCCCTGCTGCACCCCGATCCGGACGACATGGACTGGCTGGTGCCGACCCCTCCGCAGGAGGTCGTGACCCAACTGCTGCGCGGGGTCTACGAGGAGGTCAGCGCCAGCAGGCTGCGGGTGGGGGCGGCTGTGGCGGCCGTCGAGCGGTACGCCGGTCTCGGCGGGCCGCGGCGGCAGGCCCCGGCGTCCGGGGAGGGCACCGCGATCCGGGTGCTGGACGGGCTGGGCCGCATCCAGGCCGCGATGGACGAGGCGACCGAGGCGTGCACCACGGAGGTGCTCACCGTCCAGCCGGGCGGCATCCGGCGCGAGCACGAACTCACCGAGGGCCTGCACCGGGCGCTGGCGCTGCGCGGGCGCGGGGTGCGGATGCGGGACCTCTACACGCATGTCGCCCGGCACGGCCAGGGGCTGCTCAACTACCTGGAGCTGATGGGCGACGCGGTCGAGGCGCGCACCCTGGACGAGGTGATCGACCGGCTGATCCTGTTCGACCGCACGGTGGCGTTCGTCCCCGCCAACGCCGAGCGCACGATGGCCCTGGAGCTGCGCCACCCGGCGCTGGTCGGGTACCTCGTGACCGTCTTCGAGCGGCTGTGGCGGCTGGCGATCCCGCTGGCCGCGCCGCTGCCCGACACCGGCATCGAGGGCATCTCGCACCGGGAGCGGTCCATCGCGGCGCTGCTGGCGGAGGGGCACCAGGACGCGGTGATCGCCGAGCGGCTGGGGATCAGCGTGCGGACCTGCCGGGCGCACATCGCCAAGCTGTCGGAGACGCTGGGCGCGGCCAGCCGGACCCAGTTGGGCGTGCGGATCGCGCAGGCGGGGCTGGACGGGCCGCCGGTCAGCTCTCCCGGTCGAGAATCCCCGAGCGCGCGATGAGGTAGCCCAACTGGGCGCGGCTCTCGCTGCCGAGGGTGGCGGCGAGCTTGGCGATGTGCTCGCGGGCGGTGCGGACGTTCATGCCGAGGCGGTCGGCGATGACGGCGTCGGTGTGGCCCTCGACCAGGAGGGCGGCGATGGCCCGCTGGCGGGGGGTGACGCCGCCCAGCGTGGGCTGCCGCACCGCCCGGGGGTACATGGGGGTGGCCAGCCGCCAGAACCGCTCGAAGGTGGTGGCGAAGTAGGAGATCAGCGCCGGGTGGCGGACCTCCAGGGCCATCGTGCGCTCGGCGTTGGCGGGGACGAAGGCGGCCGTGCGGTCGATGAGGACCAGACGCTCGGTGATCTCGTCCAGGGTGCGGGCCTGTACGTCGCCGGTGAGCCGTTCGTAGCGGGCGAGGACGGTGGGGGCGTAGCGCAGGGTGTGCTGGTAGAGGGTGCGAATCCGGCCACCGCGGTCGAGGAACTCCTGGTCGCGGCGGATCGCGGGTTCGTGGACGTGCGGCGGGGGGCCGATGTGGCCGGCGTGCGGCTGGATGGTGAGGAGTTCGTCGCCGGCCTCGGCCAGCACCTCGGCGATGGCCCGGTCGATGCGTTCCTTGCCGCTGAGGACGCCGAGCGTCGGGGTGTGTCCGGCCGCGGGGCCGCCCCGGGCCTCGCGCAGCAGCGGGGCGAAGGTCTCGGCCAGCTTCTCCTCGCGCCGCCGTTCCTCGGCGATGCGCCGCCCGGAGGCGCGCAGCAGCCTGTGCAGGGCCAGGGCGGGCGGTACCGGCTCCCACAGGTGCGGGGCGTCCACGGCCGGGCGGAGCAGCCCCAGGTCGAGCAGGCAGGGCGCCTGGGCGGTGTCCTCGGGGCGCAGGCGGCCCTCGCCCAGGGCGCGGGCGTACAGCGAGGTACCGGCGGCGCAGAGGTCCTCGATGCCGTGCTCCCGGTGGGGCGGGGGCGCGTTCACGGGGCGGCTCCCTTGTCGAGGAGCCCCGACTGGGCGATGAGGTAGCCCAACTGGGCGCGGCTGCCGCTGCCCAGGGCCTGGGCCAGCTTGGCTATGTGGGCGCGGCAGGTGCGCACGTTCATGCCCAGGCGCCGGGCGATGGCCTCGTCGACATGGCCCTCGACCAGGAGCTTGGCGATGGAGTGCTGGATCTCGGTGATGCCGTCGGGGGCGGTCTCGTAGGGGGCGCCGGTGCTCAGCGGGACCGCGCGGGCCCACATGAACTCGAAGACCTTGATCAGGTACCGGACGACACCGGGGTGGCGCAGTTCCAGGGCGACCTGGCGGTCGTCCCGGGTGGGGATGAAGGCGACCGTCTCGTCGCAGATGATGAGGCGCTCGACCAGCTCGTCGATGGTGCGGTACTCGACCTTGCCCTCGGAGAACTGGGAGACGTACCCCAGGGTCTCGGGGCTGTAGCGGGCGGTGTGCTGGTAGAGCGTCCTGATCCGGACACCGCGGTCGATCAGCGGCCGGTCGCGTTCCAGGCCCTGGAGGAGGGTGTGCTCCAGGCGGCGGCTGCTGGGCTGGACGGTGAGCATCTCCGAGCGGCACTCGGCGGTGGCCAGGTCCAGCGCGGAGTTGATGCGGTCCAGCCCCTCCAGGACGGAGATGGAGTGGGTCCGGGAGGTGACCTGGGCGCTGAGCGCCATGAACGGCTCGAACGCTTCGGCCATCGCGATGGACAGCCGCCGGCGCTCGGTGATCTCGCGCTCGATGGGGTTCAGCCGCTGGGCGAGCGCCACCGACGGGGGCACCGGCCGCAGCCAGCTCGGGTCGTCGGGGTCGGGATGGAGCAGGTCGAACTCCATCAGGCAGGGGGCGGGCCCGACGTCCTCGCGGGCGATGCGGCCGGCCCGCAGAGCGGTCGCGTAGAGGCGGCTGCCCTCCTCGCACAGTTCGGACATCGCATGGGGATGTGATGCTTTAGTCAGATTCGTTGGCAAATCTCCACCCCCCAGGGTCCTGAACATGCAGGAACATGATGCACCGATTGTGTGGCCATGACGTGCCCGAATGAGCCATCGTCTTGTTCGACGGGGGAACGAGGGGACCTTCAAGTGAGGACGAAGCCGACTATGCGCACAAGAATGCTTCGCTCGGTACTTGTTGCCGCCTTCTCCGCCGTTCTGGCCATGGGCGCAGTCAGTGGCCTCGCGGGTGGGGGAAGCGACTACAAGACGGCGGACAGCACCTGGGGAATGACCAAGTCGACGGTCACGGTGTACGACCGCGGTGCTCAGCCTGCTTCCTCTGGTGAAGACGACAGCACTTGGGGCTGACTGATGACCACTCCACCCGACGACCGCTCCTTCCGCCGCGAGATGGCCACCGCCTACCGCTCCGGCTGGCACTTCATCGACCTGGTCACCGCCATCCCCCACAGTGGTGACTCGTTGATGGTGACCGTCTTCGGTGAGCCGGTCGTCGTCACCCGGGACGAGGACGGAGACGTCCGGGCGTACCGGTGTCTGCGGCGGCCCCGGGGGGCGCCGCAGCCCGTACGGTGTGCCATCCGTTACGGAATGATCTTTGTGAACCTGGACCAGCGGGACCACCGGCTCGTACCGCCGGAGGAGTCCGACGTGCGGACCATCTCAGCCACCCCCCGCAGTGCCTGACGCGATTCCCCCGTCGTAACAGATCGCTCAGGCGCTTCCCCCCGCAGCGGCGTCACCGTGACCTGAACACGGTGACGCCGCTGCAGTTTTCCGGGACTCTCCCGATATCGCCCGGCCCGATCAGTGGCCGGAAACAGTCGGTGCGGGCCGCCGCCCGAGAGCGTTCTCAGCCGCGTCCCAGCGTCCGGTCCACCGCGATCTCGATCACCACGCGGGTGGGATTCGGCCTCGGCGGCCGGTACCGCTCGGTGTACCGCCGCTCCGCCTCCGCGACCGCCTCCGGCTCGTCCCGCAGGACCGCCCGGCCCTCCAGGGTCGCCCATCGCGCGCCGTCCACCTGGCACACCGCGACCCGCGCGCCCGCGGCGCCGGCCGCCGCGACGTGCCGGGCCTTCGCGCTGGCCCGGTCGGTGATCACCCGGGCGATCCCGGCCGCCGGGTCGTAGGTGACCCCCACCGGCACCACGTGCGGGGAGCCGTCCGGGCGGAGCGTGGTCAGGATGCACAGATGCCGCTCCCGCCAGAAGGCGAGGTACGGCTCGTCCGGTCGCGTCATGACCCGGGAACCTACCGCGTCACGGGGAACCCGTACCGGGCCGAACTCGTACCGAGCGGCACTCCCGCCCCGGCCTTGAGTGGAATAGACTCAAGTTTGTGTACGTTGATTGAGTCAGCACTGAGATACGTGGCCGACCGCCGTCGCTAGGAGGAGAACCCGAACGTGGACGCCGAGCTGACCAACCGGAGCCGGGACGCGATCAACGCGGCCAGCAACCGGGCCGTGACCGAGGGGCACGCCGACCTGACCCCCGCACACCTGCTCCTGGCTCTGCTCCAGGGACAGGACAACGAGAACATCACCGACCTCCTGACGGCGGTGGACGCCGACCAGGCGGCCGTGCGCGCCGGGGCCGAGCGGGTGATCGCCGCCCTGCCCAGCGTCACCGGGTCGACCGTGGCGCCGCCGCAGCCCAACCGTGAGATGCTCGCGGTCGTCGCCGACGCCCAGACCAGGGCCAGGGACCTCGGCGACGAGTACCTCTCCACCGAGCACCTCCTGATCGGCATCGCCGCCAAGGGCGGGGCGGCCGGCGAGGTGCTCAAGGAGCAGGGGGCCGACGCGAAGAAGCTGCAGGCGGCCTTCCAGAAGGCGAGGGGAGGGCGCCGGGTGACCACCGCGGACCCCGAGGGGCAGTACAAGGCGCTGGAGAAGTTCGGCACCGATTTCACCGCCGCCGCCCGCGAGGGCCGGCTCGACCCGGTCATCGGGCGGGACACCGAGATCCGGCGGGTGGTCCAGGTGCTCTCCCGCCGGACCAAGAACAACCCCGTGCTGATCGGCGAGCCCGGCGTCGGCAAGACCGCCGTCGTCGAGGGCCTCGCCCAGCGGATCGTCAAGGGCGACGTGCCCGAGTCGCTGAAGAACAAGCGGCTGGTCGCGCTCGACCTCGGCGCGATGGTGGCCGGGGCGAAGTACCGGGGCGAGTTCGAGGAGCGGCTGAAGACCGTCCTGGCGGAGATCAAGGACTCCGACGGGCAGATCATCACCTTCATCGACGAGCTGCACACCGTCGTCGGCGCCGGCGCGGGCGGCGACTCCGCGATGGACGCGGGCAACATGCTCAAGCCCATGCTCGCCCGCGGTGAGCTGCGCATGGTCGGCGCCACCACGCTGGACGAGTACCGCGAGCGGATCGAGAAGGACCCCGCCCTGGAGCGCCGCTTCCAGCAGGTGCTGGTCGCCGAGCCCAGCGTGGAGGACTCCATCGCGATCCTGCGCGGGCTCAAGGGCCGCTACGAGGCCCACCACAAGGTGCAGATCGCCGACAGCGCGCTGGTCGCCGCGGCCACCCTGTCCGACCGGTACATCACCTCCCGCTTCCTGCCCGACAAGGCCATCGACCTGGTCGACGAGGCCGCCTCGCGGCTGCGCATGGAGATCGACTCCTCGCCGGTGGAGATCGACGAACTCCAGCGTGCCGTCGACCGGCTGAGGATGGAGGAGCTGGCGCTGGACAAGGAGACCGACCCGGCCTCCCGGGAGCGCCTGGAGCGACTGCGCCGCGACCTCGCCGACAAGGAGGAGGAGCTGCGCGGCCTCAACGCCCGCTGGGAGAAGGAGAAGCAGTCCCTCAACCGGGTCGGCGAGCTGAAGGAGAAGCTCGACGAACTGCGCGGGCAGGCCGAGCGGGCCCAGCGCGACGGCGACTTCGACACCGCCTCCAAGCTGCTCTACGGCGAGATCCCGGCCCTGGAACGCGACCTGGAGGCCGCCTCCGAGGCCGAGGAGGAGGTGGCCCGGGACACCATGGTCAAGGAGGAGGTCGGCCCCGACGACATCGCGGACGTCGTCGCCTCCTGGACCGGCATCCCCGCCGGGCGCCTGCTGGAGGGCGAGACGCAGAAGCTGCTGCGGATGGAGGACGAGCTGGGCCGGCGCCTGATCGGCCAGACCGAGGCCGTGCGGGCCGTCTCCGACGCCGTACGGCGCTCGCGGGCCGGGATCGCCGACCCCGACCGGCCCACCGGGTCGTTCCTCTTCCTCGGCCCGACCGGCGTCGGCAAGACCGAGCTGGCCAAGGCGCTCGCCGACTTCCTCTTCGACGACGAGCGGGCGATGGTCCGCATCGACATGAGCGAGTACAGCGAGAAGCACAGCGTGGCCCGCCTGGTCGGCGCCCCGCCCGGCTACGTCGGCTACGAGGAGGGCGGCCAGCTCACCGAGGCGGTGCGGCGGCGCCCGTACAGCGTGGTGCTGCTGGACGAGGTGGAGAAGGCGCACCCGGAGGTCTTCGACATCCTGCTCCAGGTGCTGGACGACGGACGGCTGACCGACGGACAGGGCCGCACGGTCGACTTCCGCAACACGATCCTGGTGCTCACCTCCAATCTGGGCAGCCAGTTCCTGGTCGACCCGATCTCCACCGAGGCGGAGAAGAAGGAGCAGGTCCTGGAGGTGGTCCGGGCCTCGTTCAAGCCGGAGTTCCTCAACCGCCTGGACGACCTGGTGGTCTTCTCCGCCCTCACCAAGGACGAGCTGAGCCGCATCGCCCGCCTTCAGATCGACGCCCTCGCCCGGCGCCTCGCCGAGCGGCGGCTGACCCTGGAGGTCACCGACGAGGCCCTGGAGTGGCTCGCCGTGGAGGGACTGGACCCGGCGTACGGGGCCCGGCCGCTGCGCCGCCTGGTGCAGACCGCGATCGGCGACAGGCTGGCCCGGGAGATCCTCTCCGGGGAGGTCAAGGACGGCGACACGGTCCGGGTGGACCGCTACGAGGACGGCCTGATCGTCGGACCGGCGTCCGGGAAGACACTCTGACCGGCTGGATACTGTCCGCCGTAGGCTGACAGGCCCCGCCGAGGCTTGCCACCCCCCTCCCCGCATGGGGGAGGATGGCGGAATCCGTACGAAGGGAAAATCACGGTGAGCATCGACCCGTCCTCGATTCCGAACTTCGGGGGCAAGCCCGAGCCGCAGGCCCAGGGACCGGCGGGCCCCGTCGTCCCGGATCAGGACCTCGTGAAGCAGCTCCTCGAACAGATGGAGCTGAAGTACGTCGTCGACGAGGAGGGAGACCTCGCGGCGCCGTGGGAGCAGTTCCGTACGTACTTCATGTTCCGCGGCGAGGACGACCAGCAGGTCTTCTCGGTGCGGACGTTCTACGACCGCCCCCACCAGATCGACGACAAGCCGCAGTTGCTGGAGTCCATCGACGACTGGAACCGGCGCACCCTGTGGCCCAAGCTCTACACCCACACGCACGACGACGGCACCGTCCGGCTCATCGGCGAGGCGCAGATGCTGATCGGCATGGGCGTCAGCCTGGAGCACTTCGTCTCCTCCACGGTGAGCTGGGTGCGCGCCGCCATCGAGTTCGACCGGTGGCTGGTGGAGCAGCTCGGCCTGGAGCAGGAGGTCGACGACGCGGACAAGCCGGACGAGGAGTAACCCGGCCCCGACCCGGCAGACGGCACCGTCCACAGCCTGTGGACGGTGCCGTCCGCCGTTCAGGCCGCCCTGAGCCGGCGTACGGCCTCTTCCAGGACCGTGGTCCGCTTGCAGAACGCGAAGCGGACGAAGGGGGCGCCCTCCTCGCGGTG
This sequence comes from Streptomyces sp. NPDC000134, assembly GCF_042899225.1. NCBI lineage: Bacteria > Bacillati > Actinomycetota > Actinomycetes > Kitasatosporales > Streptomycetaceae > Streptomyces > Streptomyces sp. NPDC000134. The sequence goes on along the minus strand of NZ_JBIAZN010000012.1, from coordinate 44,299 downwards.
GTCGTAGAAGACCGCGTTGGGGACGGCGACCACGCCGGCCCGTTCCGGCAGGGCGCGGCAGAAGGCGAAGCCGTCGGTGAGGCCGAGGGGGCGGATGTCGGTGGTGACGAAGTAGGTGCCGGCGGGCCGGAACACGCCGAAGCCGGCCTCCGCCAGCCCCGCCGTGAGCAGGTCCCGCTTGGCCCGCAGATCCTCGCGGAAGGCGGTCAGATAGGTGTCCGGCAGCGCCAGCGCCTCGGCGACCGCGTACTGGAACGGGCCCGCCGACACGTACGTCAGGTACTGCTTGGCCGAGCGGACCGCCGTGACCAGTGCGGGGGCGGCGGTGATCCAGCCGACCTTCCAGCCGGTGAAGCCGTAGGTCTTCCCGGCCGAGCTGATCGTGACCGTGCGCTCCCGCATCCCGGGGAAACTCGCCAGCGGCACGTGCCGGGCGTCGTCGAAGACCAGGTGCTCGTAGACCTCGTCGGTGACGACCAGCAGGTCCCGCTCGACGGCCAGTTCGGCGACGGCCGCCAGCTCGGCGCGGGTCAGGACGGTGCCGGTGGGGTTGTGCGGGGTGTTGATCAGCAGCAGCCGGGTGCGGTCGGTGACGGCGTCGCGCAGTTCGTCCAGGTCGAGGCGGAAGACGGCACTGCCGTCGGGGGCCGGGCGCAGGGTCACCGGCACCCGCGTGCCGCCCGCCATCGCGACACAGGCCGCGTACGAGTCGTAGTAAGGCTCCAGCGCCACCACCTCGTCGCCGGGCTCCACCAGCGCCAGCAGGGACGCGGCGATCGCCTCGGTGGCGCCCGCGGTGACCAGCACCTCGGTGTCCGGGTCGTACGACAGGCCGTAGTGCCGCTCCTGGTGGGCGGCGACGGCCGCGCGCAGCTCGGGGACGCCCGGTCCCGGCGGGTACTGGTTGCCGCGCCCGTCGCGCAGGGCCCGTACCGCCGCCTCCCGGACCTCCTCGGGACCGTCGGTGTCCGGGAAGCCCTGGCCCAGGTTGATGGCGCCGGTCCGGGCGGCCAGGGCGGACATCTCGGCGAAGATCGTCGTCCCGAACCCGGCGAGCCGGCGGTTGAGCAGGGGGCGTGCGCTGGAGGTCATGCCGGCCATCCTGCGCCCAAGCTCTGGAGTTCCTCAACTTCGCTTTGGCGCGGTACGGCGGAGGGCATCTCCCGGTCACGCAACGAGCGAGGCACCCGACGGGGGGCGCTTCGGGGGACGCAACGGAAGGAGGGTGGCGCCATGGTTCTCGGCATCATCCTGGCAGTGGTCGTTGTCGTGATCTTCGGGACGGTCGTCACCGCCATGCGCGGGAGCGCGCACGCCGGACCGACCCGGCCGCGCCGCAGGGCGGGGTCGTACGACGGCGGGAGCGGCAGTTGGTGGGCCGACGGGGGTAGCTCGGACAGCGGCGGTTCCTCCTCGGACGGGCATTCGGGCGGTCACTCTTGCGGGGGTGGCTCCTCCTGCGGGGGCGGGTCCTCGTGCGGGGGCGGCGGCGGGTGCGGGGGAGGGAGCTGACGGGGGCCGGGGGAACGGGGGTTCGGACCGCGGGGGGCGCGGGGGCATGGGGGCAGGGGGCCGGGGCGCCGGGGGAACGGCAGGTCCGGGGCCCGGGGGACACGGGGGAACGGGGGTGACGGGGGCGGTGGCCGGGTCGGGGGACCGGCCACCGCGCCCGGCGGACGGGTCAGTGCTCCGGCGTGCGCCCCACGGGGGTGGGCGCACGCCGGTTGAACAGTTGAGCTGTGGGGCCCTCTGAGGGATGGAAATACCACGAAGTTGGGTAAAAAAGCTGTGGTGGCGCCAGAGTTCGTGATTGCCTCTCCCTCACCGACGCAGCCCCCGGGCCACCCGTGGAGCCCTTCTGACCGGCCGACCGGGCTGACCGGGCCGTATGTCCGGCGCGTCCGGGACGCGCAGGCCCCACCACCTCCCCTTCCTTGTTGTGCTTGCGGAGCCGACCCATGCTCACGACCCTGAACACCGCCTATTCCGACACCCGCGCCGCCGACCTGGCCTGGGCCCTGGGCCGCGAACCGCTGCCCGCGCTGGCCACCCTCGACCTGGAACTGGCGGGCGCCCGAGTGCAGTTGAGACTTCTCGGCGCCTCCCACCAGGTCCTCCTGGAAGAGGAGGGCGGCGACTGCTCGGAGACGGTGGCGTGCATCGCGGGCAGCCGCACCCCGCTGCCGCTGGGCATCGCCAAGCGCGTGGGCGACTGGGAGTACGAGTTCGCGGCCCGGGTGGAGCGGCTCGCGCCCGGCGCGTTCGCGGGCCGGGCCCAGGAACTGCTGGCCCTGGTCTCCGACCATCCGCACGGCCTCGTCGGCGTCTTCCCGGGCAGCCCGTACGCCTTCACCGCCCTGCTGGCCCAGCGCCGGGGCGGACAGGTGCACTGGCGGACCTGGCACGCCTATCCGCAGGACGGCCAACTCGTCGCCACCCGGACCCGGGTGGGGGTACGCCCCGGCGCGCTCCGGCTCAGTCGTTCCGGGGCGGGAACCGCTTAAACCCGCGGTGCCCCGCTGAACCACGGTTCCACACGTGTGGGTGACGGAAGGCAGTCCCGACGTGACGTACGGTCACTCCGTGATCGAACCGCACGCGTCCGCCCCGTCCGGCTCCCCGCCGCCCGGGGACGGTCCCGGCGGTCCCCGCGGCGGCGCCGTCCGCCTGCCCGTCCGGCCGGGCACCGGACGCTTCCTGGTCCTCGCGGGCGTCTTCGTCTGCGCGGCCTGCGGGCTGGTGTACGAACTCGAACTGGTCGCCTTCGCCTCGTACTTGATCGGCGACTCGGTGACCCAGGCGTCCGTCGTGCTGTCCGTGATGGTCTTCGCGATGGGCGTCGGCTCGCTCGCCGCGAAGAGGCTGCGCGGGTTCGCGGCCACCGCCTTCGGCGCGGTCGAGGCCGCCCTCGCCCTGGTCGGCGGCGGCAGCGCCATGGTGCTGTACGCCGTGTTCGCCTGGACCGGCGACTGGGGCGGGCTGTGGGCCCACGCGCCCCGGGTGCTGCTGGTCGCCTTCTCGCTCGCCATCGGGCTGCTGATCGGCGCCGAGGTGCCGCTGCTGATGGAGCTGATCCAGCGCATCCGCCGGCAGGACGCGGGCGGCGCGGTCGCCGACCTGTTCGCCGCGGACTACGTCGGGGCGCTGGTCGGGGGGCTGGCCTTCCCGTTCCTGCTGCTGCCGTTCCTGGGCCAGTTGACCGGCTGCCTGCTCACCGGCACCGTCAACGCGGTGGTCGGGGCCGCGCTGGTCCTCGGCCTGTTCCGGCGCGACCTGTCCCGCCGGACCCGGCACCTGCTGCTCACCGCCAACCTCGCCGTGATCGCCGTCCTCGGCACCGCCGGGGTCCTCGTCGACGACTTCGAACGGGCCGCCCGGCAGGCCGTCTACGGGGCGGACGTCCGGGTCGCCGAGCGGACCGGCGCGCAGGAGGTGGTCCTGGTCGGCGGCACCGGCGGGCGGCCGGCCGCGCTGTACCTGGACGGGGAGCTGCGGGCCGGCGGCGGGGAGGGGCGCCGCTACCACCAGGCGCTGGTCCGCCCCGCGATGACCGGGGCGCACGCACGCGTGCTGATCGTCGGCGGGGGGGACGGGCTGGCGGCGCGGGAGGTGCTGCGGTACCGGGGCGTACGGCGGGTCGACGTCGTCGCCCTCGACGCGCGGCTCGTCGCGATGGCGCGGCGCGATCCCGGGCTGTCCGCGCTGAACGGGCACGCGTACGGGGACCCGCGGGTGCGGGTGACGACGGAGGAGGCGTTCCGGAAGCTGCGGGGGGTGCCGGCCGGGACGTACGACGTGGTGATCGCGGATCTGCCGGACCCCCGGGACGCGGCCGGTACGAAGCTGTACTCGCAGGAGTTCTACGGGCTGGTGCGGGGGGTGCTGACGCCCGGGGGGCGGCTGGTGGTGCACGCGGGGGCGGCGGCGGGGCGGGGGTTCTGGACGGTGGAGGCGACGGTGCGGGCGGCGGGGCTGCGTGCGGTGCCGTATGCGGTGCGGGAGTGGGGGTTCGTGCTGGCGGGGCGGGAGGTGCGGCCTCGGGTGGGGGGTGGTGGGGTGCGAGTGGCGGGGGCGGGGGGTGGGGTGCCGCCGTCGACGCTGGTGCATCCGCGGTATTGAGGGGGTGGGGGAGATCGGGGGGGCGGGGCGGTGGGTCGTCGGATGCGGGTACGTCGTGGCTGGTCGCGCAGTTCCCCGCGCCCCTGGGGGGGTGGGTGGTGGGTGTCGGTGGGTGTGTGCGGGAGTGGCGTGGCTGGTCGCGCAGTTCCCCGCGCCCCTGGGGCATGTCCTGGGCGCCCGTCGGAAAGGGAGGGCGGTCCGTCCCTCCCCCCGGCTGGGGCGGACCGCCCGTCCGTGTCGGAATCTAGAGGGGGGCGCCGGGTAGCGGAATGCCGCCGTCGGTTGATGTTCGGGTGGGGCTGCAACTTCCGCGGTACGGCGGGAGGGGGACGCCGCGGGGCGGCGTCGGATCTACGCTGCCAGGATGCGTCTGCACCCGTCGGCGGCCGACGGCCTGATCGCCGCCGCGCTGGCCACCGTGGCCGTACTGCTCGGCACCGAGGCCGTCGCCCAGGGGTGGCCCGCGCTCGACCCGCTCGGCTGGGCGCTGGTCGCGCTGATCGATCTGCCGCTCGCGCTGCGCACCCGCGCCCCGCTCGCCGTCTGCCTCCTCGTGCACGCGAGCTGGGTGGTGTACGTCAGCCTCGGATACTGGCCGGTCGTCGGGTCGTTCGGCCCGATGCTCGCCCTCTACACCGTCGCCTCGCTGCGGTCGACCCCGGCCGCCGCCGCCTCGGCCGCGCTGCTCACCGGGGTCTGGATCTACGCCGGCGTGATCAGCGGCACCGGCGCGATGGCGTCCGTCGTCGGGCAGGCCATCGGCTTCCCGCTGGTGCTGTGGCGGTTCGGGTACGTCGCCCACCGGACCACCGAACTGACCCGGGAACTCCGCGCCGAACAGGCCGACCGCGCCCGGCGCGAGGTCGCCGAGGAACGCGTGCGCATCGCCCGGGAGCTGCACGACGTGGTCGCCCACCACATCGCCGTCATCAACGTCCAGGCGGGCCTGGCCCGTTTCGTCTTCGGCTCCGACGCCCGCACCGCCCGCGAGGCCCTCGGCACCATCGAGGGCTCCAGCGGCGAGGCCCTCGCCGAACTGCGCCGGATGCTCGGCCTGCTGCGCGCCGACGGCGCCCAGGAGGCGGCCGGCGCCCCCGCGCCCGGACTGGACCAACTGGAGGAGATGGCCGGCCGGGTCCGGGCCGGCGGCGTCCCCGTCGACCTGCGCGTCACCGGCGAGCCCCGCCCGCTGCCGCCCGGCGTCCAGCTCTGCGTCTACCGGGTCGTCCAGGAGGCCCTGACCAACGTCCTCAAGCACGCGCCCGGCGCGCACGCCGACGTCGAACTCGCCTACCGCGCGGGCGAGGTGACGGTATCGGTGGTCGACGACGGCTCCGCGCAGCGAGCGGTTCCGGACACAATGCGGCAGGGCGGCGGACATGGCTTGATCGGTATGCGGGAGCGGGCCAAGCTCTACGGCGGGACGATTGCCGTCGGCCCGCGCAGCGAGGGGGGATTCGGCGTGCGACTGACCCTGCCTACGCCGGTACGGACCGCACGCCGGGGAGACGCCGTCCGGGAATGAGCACCGCAGACCAGCCCAGGGACCGACCCATCCGCGTACTGGTCGTCGACGACCAGTTCCTCGTCCGTACCGGACTGGTCGCCCTGCTGCGGGCCGCCCCCGGCACCGAGGTGGTCGGGGAGGCCGCCGACGGGGCCGAGGCGGTGGCGCTGGCGGCGGCGACCCGGCCGGACGTCGTCCTGATGGACATCCGGATGCCCGGCATGAGCGGCATCGAGGCCACCGGGCAGATCCTCGCCGGGGCGGTCGACCCCGCGCCCCGCGTGCTGATCCTGACCACCTTCGACCTCGACGAGTACGTGTACGGGGCGCTGCGCGCCGGCGCCTCCGGGTTCCTGCTCAAGGACGCCGGGCCGGAACGGCTGCTGGCGGCGGTCGCGGCCGTGCACGGCGGCGACGCGCTGTTCGCGCCCGCGGTCACCCGGCGTCTGGTGGAGGCGTTCACCCATATGTCGCACGCGACCTCCGCGGACCCGGGGCCGCCGCCCGGCCTGGACACGCTGACCGGGCGGGAGACCGAGGTGCTCCGGCTGGTCGCCCGGGGGCTGACCAACGCGGAGACCGCCGACCGGCTGTTCATCAGCGAGGCCACGGTGAAGACCCACCTCAACCGGGCGATGTCCAAGCTCCGGCTGGCCAGCCGCGCCCAGGCGGTGGTGCTGGCGTACGAGACGGGACTGGTCACGCCGGGGGACCGGGGCGCCGGGTGACTTCGTGCCGACCGGGGGTGCGTGCGGCGCCCGCTGGGTAGGCTGCGTCGACATGGAGCATGAGGTGTTCGTTCCGGTTCCGGCCGAGCGGCTCAGGGAGGTGCTGTCCGACCCCGCCCGGGTCGCCGGCGCGGTACCCGGGCTCCAGCAGGACGCGGGTGCCGAGCCCGTCGCCGGACGGCTGAAAGTACGCGTCGGCAGCCACTCCGTCACCTACCGGGGCACGGTACGGGTCACCCGCGGCGACGACGGGACGTACGCCGTCGAGGGCGAGGGCGCCGAGACGCGCGGCACGGGCAGGGTGACGCTGGCGCTGACCCTGCGGCTCGCGGACGCCGAGGGCGGGACCGCGGTGGCGTACGCGGGGACGGCCACGGCGACGGGCCGGCTCACCGAGCTGCCCGCCGACGCGGTCGCCGCCGCCGGGACCCGGCTGCTCACCCGCTTCGCGGAGAACCTGGGAGCGGCGGCGCAGCGCCCCGCCGACGAGACGGCCTCCGGGGCCGCCACCGTCTTCGACACCGAGGTCCCCCCGCCCGCGCTCGACCCCGCCGCCGACCCGGACCCCGCTGCCGGCCCCGCCGCCGACCCGGACCCGGCCCCCGCCCCCGCTCCCAGCCCCGCCGCCACCCCCGCCCCCGCCGACCAGGACCCGCCCGCCGAGGCTGCGCACGCGCGGCGGACGATGATCGGGCGGAGCGCGGAGGAGGTGGACCACGCCCCGCCGCGCGGCCGGTACGCCCCCGTGCCCGCGCCGGAGGCCACCGCCGCGCCGACCTCCCTGCGCTGGGCCGCGCCGGCCGCCGCGCTGGTCGTGGCGTCGGCGATCGTGGTGGGGCGGGCACTGCGCCGGCGGCACTGAGGCGGCCAGTAGGGTCGGGGCGTGAGCAACGAACCCATCACGCTGACCGCGGGTGACGCGGAGGCGACCGTGCTGCCGGGCAACGGCGGCCGGGTCGGCGGGCTGCGCGTCGGCGGCGTAGAGCTGCTCCGCCAGGGCGACCGCTACGGCTGCTTCCCGATGGCGCCCTGGTGCGGACGCGTCCGCGAGGGCCGGTTCCGGGACGGCGCCACCGTCCATCAGATGCCGCTGAACTCCCCGCCGCACGCCATCCACGGCTTCGTCCGCGACGCCGCCTGGCGCACCGCGCGGGTCACGCCGACCGAGGCCGTCCTCACCTGCGAACTCACCGACCCGTGGCCGTACCCCGGCCTGGTCACCCAGCAGGTCGCGCTGAGCGAGGACGCGCTGACGCTGACCATGTCGGTGGAGACGTACCAGTCGTCGTTCCCGGCGCAGTTGGGCTGGCACCCCTGGTTCAACCGGACCCTCGGGGACGGCGCCGGTGTCACGATCGGCTTCGACGCCGCCTGGCAGGAGGAGCGCGGCGCCGACCACCTGCCGACCGGCAACCGGACCGAGCCGGAGCCCGGACCGTGGGACGACTGCTTCGGGATGCCCGACGGCGTCGACGTCACCCTCACCTGGCCGGAGCGACTGGAGCTGAAGGTGACCAGCCCCGAGCGGTGGGTCGTGGTCTACGACGAGCAGGAGGCCGCCGTGTGCGTCGAGCCGCAGACCGGCCCGCCGAACGGGCTGAACACCCTGCCGCGCCTGGTCACCCCGCTGGAGCCGCTGGAGGCGACGACCACCTGGCGCTGGCGCCGCCTTTAAGCTGACCGGCATGAGTGACGTCAACGCAGTAATGCCCTCAGGAACACGCGGCGCGCTGCTGCAGCAGATCAAGGACAAGGCCGTGGTGCGCGGCAAGGTGACCCTCTCCTCGGGCCTGGAGGCCGACTACTACGTCGACCTGCGCCGCGTCACCCTGGACGGTGAGGCCGGGCCGCTGGTCGGGCAGGTGCTCCTGGACCTGACCGAGGACCTCGACTTCGACGCCGTGGGCGGGCTGACCATGGGCGCCGACCCGGTCGCGGCGGCCATGCTGCACGCCGCCGCCGCCCGCGGGCGGCGCCTGGACGCCTTCGTGGTCCGCAAGGCGGCCAAGGCGCACGGGCTGCAGCGCCGCGTGGAGGGCCCGGACATCGCCGGCCGCCGGGTCCTGGTGGTGGAGGACACCTCCACCACCGGCGGTTCCCCGCTCACCGCCGTCGAGGCCGTGCGCGAGGCCGGCGCCGAGGTCGTCGCCGTCGCCACCATCGTCGACCGGGCGACCGGCGCCGCCGAGAAGATCGAGGAAGGCGCGGGTGTGCCCTACCGGTACGCCTTCGGCAAGGACGAGCTGGGCCTGGACTGAGCCCGGACCCGGGTCCGCTCGGAGTATCCCGCCACGTCTGGAAGGATGGGGCCGACGATGACGTCGCCCCCAAGGTCTAGGTCAGGGCCGTAAGAGACGCACCACGCCCACCCGCACATACAAGGAGCGGACAGATGCCCATCGCAACTCCCGAGGTCTACAACGAGATGCTGGACCGGGCGAAGGCGGGGAAGTTCGCCTACCCGGCCATCAACGTGACCTCCTCCCAGACCCTGCACGCGGCCCTGCGCGGTTTCGCGGAGGCGGAGAGCGACGGCATCGTTCAGATCTCCACCGGCGGTGCCGAGTTCCTGGGCGGCCAGCACAGCAAGGACATGGTGACCGGCGCGGTCGCCCTGGCCGAGTTCGCGCACATCGTCGCCGAGAAGTACGACGTGAACATCGCGCTGCACACCGACCACTGCCCGAAGGACAAGCTCGACGGGTATGTGCGTCCGCTGCTGGCCGTCTCCGAGGAGCGGGTCAAGGCCGGCCGCAACCCGCTGTTCCAGTCGCACATGTGGGACGGTTCGGCGGAGACCCTGGCCGACAACCTGGCCATCGCCACCGAGCTGCTGGAGCGGGCCCGCGCCGCCAAGATCATCCTTGAGGTCGAGATCACCCCGACCGGCGGCGAGGAGGACGGTGTCTCGCACGAGATCAACGACTCCCTCTACACCACGGTCGACGACGCGCTGCGCACCGCCGAGGCCCTCGGCCTGGGCGACAAGGGCCGCTACCTGCTGGCCGCGTCCTTCGGCAACGTGCACGGCGTCTACAAGCCGGGCAACGTCGTCCTCCGCCCGGAGCTGCTGAAGGAGCTGAACGAGGGCGTCGCCGCGGAGTACGGCAAGCCGGCCGGCTCCAAGCCGTTCGACTTCGTCTTCCACGGCGGCTCCGGCTCCACCGAGCAGGAGATCGCGACCGCGCTGGAGAACGGCGTGATCAAGATGAACCTGGACACCGACACCCAGTACGCGTTCACCCGGCCCGTCGCGGGCCACATGTTCGCCAACTACGACGGCGTCCTGAAGATCGACGGCGAGGTCGGCAACAAGAAGACCTACGACCCGCGCACCTGGGGCAAGCTGGCCGAGGCCGGCATGGCCGCCCGCGTGGTCGAGGCGTGCGGCCACCTCCGCTCGGCCGGCCAGAAGATCAAGTAACCGCCGAAAGGCGTACGACGGGCCCGGCACCCTCGCGGTGCCGGGCCCCGGCCATGCCGCAGACTGGGACGCATGGCCATTCACGAGAACCTGCTCGGGGGACCGCCCCCGACCCACCTCCCCGACGACCCCCGGCCGCGCGAGCTGCTCGCGGCCGGCACCCCGCCCGCCGAGGTCGCCGCCCAGCACCCCACGTCCTCCCTGGCCTGGGCGCGGCTCGCGGACGACGCGTTCGAGCGGGGCAGCGTCGTGGAGTCGTACGCGTACGCCCGGACCGGCTACCACCGGGGGCTGGACGCCCTGCGCCGCAGCAACTGGAAGGGGCACGGGCCGGTGCCGTGGGAGCACGAGCCGAACCGCGGCTTCCTGCGCGCGCTGCACGCCCTGGCCCGCGCCGCGCAGTCGATCGGGGAGAAGGAGGAGTACGAGCGCTGCGCGCAGTTCCTGCGCGACTCCTCGCCGACCGCCGCCGACGTGCTCGGCTGACGCTCCCGGGCCCGTCTGTGCGCAGGCGGGCCTTGCGGTTCGCTGGGACGATTGCGGAGGATGCCGGTGGGGACCGGGGCCCCCGTGCCGGTAACGGCAGGGGCGGACCGCTACCCGAAGTGCCATCAGGAGACAGCGATGTCCCACGACGCCCCGAATCTCGACTTCGCGGGCAGCACGCCGTACGAGGACTACGTCAAGGCGGACGTGCTCACCCATCTCCAGCGCACCCTCTCCGACGATCCCGGAGAGATGGTCTTCCTGGTCACCACCCAGGTGATGGAGCTGTGGTTCACCGTCATCGTCCACGAGTGGGAGACCGCGGCCCGCGCGCTGCGCGAGGACCGGGTGCCGGTCGCGACCGACGCGCTGAAGCGGTCGGTGCGGGAACTGGAGGCGCTGAACGCCTCCTGGACGCCGCTGGCCGGGCTCACCCCGGCCCAGTTCAACTCCTACCGGGGGGCCCTCGGCGAGGGCTCCGGTTTCCAGTCGGCGATGTACCGGAAGCTGGAGTTCCTGCTCGGTGAGAAGTCCGCGTCGATGCTCGTCCCGCACCGCGGCGCCCCGCGCGCCCACGCCGAGCTGGAGAAGGCGCTGCACGAGCCGAGCCTGTACGACGAGGTGGTCCGGCTGCTGGCCCGGCGCGGGTACGGCATCCCGGACGCCGTGCTGCGGCGGGACGTGTCCCGGGCGTACGAGGCGGTGCCCGAGGTGGAGGCGGCCTGGACGGCCGTGTACTCCGGCGACCAGAACGGCGAGCTGGCCCGGCTCGGCGAGGCGCTCACCGACGTCGCCGAGCTGGTGTGGCGCTGGCGCAACGACCACCTGGTCGCCACCCGCCGCGCGATGGGCGCCAAGACCGGCACCGGCGGTTCCGCCGGGGTGGCCTGGCTGGAGAAGCGGGCCCGCAAGAACGTCTTCCCCGAGCTGTGGACGGCGCGGTCCCATGTCTGAGCTGATGAGCGCCGCGGCGGAACTGGACGCGGCCGACGAGCTGGCCGCCGTGCGGGAGCGGTTCGTGCTGGACGACGTCGTCTACCTGGACGGCAACTCGCTGGGCGCGCTCCCCGCGCACGTGCCCGGACGGGTCGAGGACGTGGTCCGCCGACAGTGGGGCGAGCTGCGCATCCGGTCCTGGGAGGAGAGCGGCTGGTGGACCGCGCCGGAGCGGACCGGCGACCGGATCGCCCCGCTCGTCGGCGCCGGCCCCGGGCAGGTCGTGGTCGGCGACTCGACCAGCGTGAACGTCTTCAAGGCGCTGGTCGCCGCCGTGCGGATGGCGGGCGAGGACCGGGACGAGATCCTGGTCGACGCCACCACCTTCCCCACCGACGGGTACATCGCCGGGTCGGCGGCCCGGCTGACCGGCCGGACGCTGCGCCCGGTGACGCCCGCCGAGGTGCCGTCCGCCGTCGGCGGGCGCACCGCCGCCGTGCTGCTCAACCACGTCGACTACCGCACCGGCAGGCTGCACGACCTGCCCGCGCTCACCGCCGCCGCGCACGCGGCCGGGGCGTACGCCGTGTGGGACCTGTGCCACAGCGCGGGCGCGCTGCCGGTCGGGCTGGACGAGCACGGCGTCGACCTGGCGGTCGGCTGCACCTACAAGTACCTCAACGGCGGGCCCGGCGCGCCCGCGTACCTGTATGTGCGCCGTGGCCTCCAGGACCGGTTCGACTCGCCGCTGCCGGGGTGGAACTCGCACGCCGAGCCGTTCGGGATGGCGTCCGGGTACACCCCGGCCGCCGGTGCGGCGCGCGGGCGGGTCGGTACGCCGGACATCCTGTCGCTGCTCGCCCTGGAGGCGGCCCTCGACGTGTGGGACGGGGTGCCGGTGGCGGCGGTGCGGGCCAAGTCGCTGGCGCTGACCGACTTCTTCCTGCGCTGCGTCGAGGAGTACGTGCCGGCCGGCCGGGTCGAGTCCCTGACGCCGGCCGCGCACGCCGAGCGGGGCAGCCAGGTGGCGCTGCGCTGCCCGGACGCCGGGGACGTGATGGAACGGCTGGTGGCGCAGGGTGTGGTCGGGGACTTCCGGGCCCCGGACGTGCTGCGGTTCGGGTTCACTCCGCTCTACACCTCCTTCGCGGACGCGGAGCGGGCGGCACGGGTGCTCGGCGTCACCCTGAGCTGACGGCCCGGCCCTCACCCTGCGTCACATCCCCGTGTTCACGCACGTCACCGGCCTGATACCGTCCCGCCAACGGCCGGTTCCTTTCCCCGGGTCCGTCAACACCGTTACGCCGCTGAGAGGTTGGAGCATGCCGGACACCACTGCGGGCGACGACGCGGAGGAGAAGTCCGCCTTCTCGCATCCGGCGGTCGGCCCCGACGGCACCGCCGCGTACGGGGACCACCCCGACCAGGTGATCGACTTCTACGCGCCGCGCCGGGCGGCCGGTCCGGGCGGCCCCGCCCCGGTGGTGGCCGCCCTGCACGGCGGCGCCTGGCGGGACGCGTACGACCGGCGGCACCTCAGCCCGTTCGCCGCGTTCCTCGCCCGCCGGGGGTTCGCCGTGGCCAGCGTGGAGTACCGGCGGGGCGGAGCCGGGGGGAGCGCGGGGCGCTGGCCCGCCACCTTCGACGACGTGGCCGCCGCGCTGGACGCGCTGCCCGCGCTGGTGCGCGCGCATCTGCCGGGTGCCGACCCGGACCGCACGGTGGTCACCGGCCACTCGGCGGGCGGCCACCTCGCCCTGTGGGCGGCGGCCCGGCATCTGCTGCCCGCCGACGCCCCCTGGCGCACCGACCGGCCCGTGCCGCTGCGCGGGGTGGTCGCCCTCGCCCCGATCGCCGACCTCGCGCTGGCCGCGCGGCTCGATGTGTGTGCCGACGCGGCGAGTCAACTCCTCGGACCGGAGGAGGAGTTCGCCGAGCGGCGGCCGTACGCCGACCCGGCGCTGCTGCTGCCCACCGGCATCGCCACCACCCTGGTCCAGGGCCGGGCCGACGCGGTGGTGCCGGCGGCCGTCGCCGAGTCCTACGCCGACGCGGCGGCGCGGGCCGGGGAGGTGGTGGGCGTGACCCTGCTGGAGGACGTCGGCCACTACGCGGTGATCGACCCGGCGGCGGACGCCTGCGCGGTGGTCGCCGAGGAGATCGCCCAACTGGCCTGGTGACGGGCCGGGGCGACCCGCCCCGTCGTACCCGTCATACCTGAGAGCTACCTCCGCGGTCGGCTCTCCGGCGGGACGCCGACGACACCCCCCGGCCCGTAACTTCTTCTCCCGGACGGCCCGTCGAGGGCCCACGGGAGGGGAGCGGGCATGGCGGGACGATGGTGGCGCGGCGCATTGGCGGCCCTGCTGGCCGGGGCCGTGGTGCTGCCCCTGTCCGCCGCGGCCCGGCCCGGGGTGCCCGCCCCGGCCCCGGCCAGGACCGCCCCGGTGACCCGGGCGACCCTGGACGCGGCCTACGCCGCCCACCGGGCCGGCGCCGCCGAGGCCGCCCGGAGTGCCGACGCCCACGGCGACCGGCACCGGGCGGCCGCCGACCGCGCGCTGGCCGACCCCGCCCGGCACCTGCTCGCCTTCGACGGCCGGGGCACCGGACGGGTCACCGAGGTCTTCGGCGACCTCGCCCGCGCCGACCGGGTCGCCGTCCTGGTCCCCGGCTCCGACACCGGCCTGGACACCTACGGCCGGTTCCGCGCCGCCGCCCTCGCCCTGCACCGGCGGCTCGGCGACGCCCGTACGGCGGTGGTGGCCTGGCTCGGCTACGAGACGCCCGGCACGGTCGGCCTCGCGGTCACCACCACCGGCCGCGCCGAGGAAGCCGCCCCGCGCCTGCGGGAGTTCGTCGCCGGGCTGCGCCGCGTCACCGGCCCCGGCACGCACGTCTCCCTGCTCTGCCACTCCTACGGCTCGGTCGTCTGCGCCCGCGCCGCCGCCAACCTCGACGCCGCCGACATCGCCCTGGTGGGCAGCCCCGGCACCGGCTTCCGTACCGCCGCCGGCCTGCGCACCGGCGCCCGGGTGTGGGCGGCCCGGGGCGCCGGCGACTGGGTGGCGCACGTGCCGCACGTCCGCGTCGGCCTGTTCGGCACCACCGTCGGCTTCGGCACCGACCCCGTCTCCCCGGCCTTCGGCGCCCGCGTCTTCGCGGCCGGCGACGGCGGCCACAGCGACTACTTCGCCCCCGGCTCCCCGTCCCTGACCAACCTGGCCCGGATCGTCCTGGGCGAGACCACCGAGGTGACCCATGACTGACCTCACCCCGCACCGGGGGACCGTCCGCCGCGCCGCCGCCCGGATCGGCGCCGCCACCCCCGCCGGCCGCGACCGGGCCGTGGACGCCCTGCGCGCCCTGGCCATCCTCGGGGTGGTCCTCGGGCACTGGCTGGTGACCGCCCTCGTCGCCGACGGCCCCGCGCTGCGCGCGGCCAGCCCCCTCCAGTACCTCCCCGGGCTGGCGCCGGTCTCCTGGGCGTTCCAGACCCTCGCCGTGTTCTTCCTGGTCGGCGGCCACAGCGCCACCCGGAGCCTGGCCTCGGCCCGCGCCCGGGGCATCCCGTACCGGCGGTGGCTGGCGGTGAAGCTGGCCCGGCTGTTCCGGCCGGTCGGGGCCGTTCTCGCGCTGTGGACGGTGGTGACGGTGCTGCTCCTGCTGACCGGCGCGGACCTCACCACGGTGCGGACGCTGGTGAAGCTGGCGCTGTCCCCGCTGTGGTTCCTGCTGGTGTTCGCCGCGCTGACCGCGGCCACCCCGCTGGTGGCCCGGCTGCACCCGCTGTGGCCGCTGGCCGTCGTCCTCCACGTCGACCTGCTCCGCTTCGGCCTCGGCGCTCCCGACCGGCTCGGCTGGGCCAACCTGGCCGCGGGCTGGCTGGTCCCGTACACCCTCGGCGCCGCCTGGACCCGCGGCGAACTGGAACACCGCCGCGCGGGGTGGCTCCTGCTGCTGGGCGGTACGGCGGCCACGGCGGCGCTGGTGGCGTGGGCGGGCTATCCGGCGGCCATGGTGGGCGTCCCCGGCGCCCCGGTGTCCAACCTGAACCCGCCGACGCTGGCCGCCGTCACCTTCGGCCTCGCCCAGTGCGGCGCCGCCCTGCTGCTGCGCGAGAGGCTGCGCGCCGCCCTGCGGCGGCCGGTGGCGTGGGCGGCGGTGGCGCTGGTCAACCTCTCGGCGATGACGGTCTTCCTGTGGCACCAGACGGCCCTGATGGCGACCACGGCCGCCGCGCTGTCCGCCGGCCGCCTGCCCGGCCTGCACACCCGCCCCGAGGGCCCGGACTGGATCGCCGCCCGGATCGCCTGGCTCCCGGTGTTCGCGCTGGTCCTGGCCGGGTGCTGGGCGGCGTTTCGGCCCTGGGAGCGGCCGGGCCGGCGCCGCCGGCCCCGGGTCGTGCGCGTGCACCGGCCCGGCCGTACGGGGACCGCTCGGCCTAAGGTGGAGGCGTGATGGGCGGGGGGAGCCGGATACGGCGCTGGGCGGCGGTGCTGCGTGATGACCTGTGCACGGTACGGGCCGATCCGCTGCCGCCGTCGGTGTGGCTGCGGTGGCTGCCGCACGGGCTGGTGTGCCTGACCGCGTTCGCGATGCTGACGGTCGGGCTGGAAGAGTACGACGGCGAGCTGGGCTTCGGCCTCGCCTTCGCGATCGTGTCGGCGCAGAGCGGTGCGATGGTCCTGGCCCTGTGGCGGCCCCTCCCGGGGTGGTGGCTGTCGGCCGGCGCCATGGTGGCGGGGGCGGTGGCGGTACGGGGCCGGTTGCCGGCCGGGGACGCCGACGGCTTCACCTGGCCCTGGACCGTGGCCGGCCTGGTCGCCCACGCCTTCGTGCTGCTGCTGCTGGCCCTGCGCGTGCCCACCCGGGTGGCCGTCGAGGCGCTGGCGGTCACCGCGCTGGTCACCTACGTCCTCCAGGGGCTGTGGGGCGCCTGGAACCACCAGGCGACCGGGCTGCTCGCGGTGCTGCTGTCGGCGGTGGTGGTGGTCGTCGGCACCGCCCTGCGCGGGCGCCGGGTGGCCCGCGCCCAACTGGCCCGGCAGACCACCCTCACCGCCGAGGAACGGGCCCGCCGCACCCTGCTGGAGGAGCGCAGCCGGATCGCCCGCGAGCTGCACGACGTGGTGGCCCACCACATGTCGGTGATCTCCATTCAGGCGCAGGTCGCCCCCCACCTGGTGGCGGACCCGTCCGAGGAGCTGAAGGAGAACCTCGCGGGCATCCGGCAGAACGCCCTGGAGGCCCTCACCGAACTCCGCCGGGTCCTCGGCGTCCTGCGCTCCGAGCACCCCGGCCCCCTCGACGAGGGCACCGGCCCGGCCCCGCACACCCCGCAGCCCACCCTCGACCGGCTGGCCGCGCTGGTGGAGAACACCCGGGCCGCCGGGCTCGCCGTCACCACCGAGGTGCGCGGCGACCGCCGGCCGCTGCCGCCCGGCGTGGAGCTGTCGGCGTACCGCGTCACCCAGGAGGCGCTCAGCAACGTCCTGCGCCACGCGCCCGGCGCGACGGCCCGGGTCCGCCTCACCCACCTCCCCGACGGCCTGCGCGTCGAGATCCGCAACTCGCCCCCGCTGCACGCCCCGCCGCCCTCCCGGGGCGCCGGGCACGGGCTGCTCGGGATGCGGGAGCGGGCGGCGATGCTCGGCGGCACCCTGACCGCCGGTCCGGCCCCCGACGGCGGCTACGAAGTCTCCGCGTTCCTGCCGGCCGGCGCCGGCGACCACCCGACCCACCCCGCACCCGAGGACGGCACCCGATGACCGGCGCACCCATCCGCGTACTGATCGCCGACGACCAGCAGATGGTCCGCCAGGGCTTCACCGTGCTGCTCAACGCCGAACCCGGCATCGAGGTGGTCGGCCAGGCCGTCGACGGCCTGGACGCCGTCGCCCAGGTCGCCGGACTCGCCCCGGACGTCGTCCTGATGGACATCCGGATGCCCGAACTCGGCGGCATCGAGGCCACCCGCCGCATCACCGGCGCCACCCCCGGCATCCGGGTGCTGGTGCTGACCACCTTCGACCTCGACGAGTACGTCTACGAGGCGCTGCGCGCGGGCGCCTCCGGCTTCCTGCTGAAGGACGCCTCCGCCGACCAGCTCGCCGAGGCGGTCCGGGTGGTCGCCGCCGGGGACGCGCTGCTCGCGCCGAACATCACCCGGCGGCTGATCACCGAGTTCGCCCGCCTCGACGACCGGCCCCGCGCGCCCGCGAAGGCACGGGTCGGCGAGCTGACCGAACGGGAGACGGAGGTCCTGGCGCTGATCGCGGGCGGCCTGTCCAACGCGGAGATCGCCCGGCACCTCGTCGTCGCCGAGCAGACGGTGAAGACCCATGTGAGCCGCGTCCTGGTCAAACTCGGCCTGCGCGACCGCACCCAGGCGGCGGTCTTCGCCTACGAGTCGGGGCTGGTCAGACCGTCGGGCCGCTAGGACGGGTCCCTAGTACTTGAGACGGACCCGGAAGGACCCTTCTCACTGCGGACGACGCCGTGTCCCGTGCCGCCCTACGGTTCTGTACGTGACCGAGACGACCCAGACACCGCCCGCGCAGCCGGGTACCCCGGAGGTCCAGCTCGCCGCGAGCGCCCTGCGCGGGCTGCGGCAGGACCTGATGCACGACGCCTTCGCCTACCGCCCGCTGCCCCGCGCGGACCTCGGCGGCGCCCTCGCCCGACGCCTGCCGGGCCGGATGCGCGAGCGGGCGGGGTGGCTGCCGCACGCCACGGTGGTGGTGGCCGCGCTGCTCGCCATGGCCGTCTCCTTCGGCGGCACGACCGGCGGCGGCAGGAACCTCGAACTGCTGTACGCGCTGCTCGCCCTCGGCCCCGTGCTGCTCACCCTGGTCCGGCCGGTCGGCGCGTTCTGGGTCTCGCTCGCGGCGGCGCCGGTCACCGTGCTGTTCGCCGCGGCGTGGGACGAGTGGCCGTGGTCGCCCGGCAGCTTCGCCTGCCACCTGGTCGTGGTGACGGTGGTGGCGCTGCGCACCCGGCCCCGGACGGCGGCCTGGATGTGGCTGCTCACCGCCGTCTACAGCGTCGGCGCCGACACCGTCCTCGGCGCCGACTACTACAACTCCAACAGCGGCCCGCTGCTGGTCGTCACCGCCCTCGCCCTGCTCGCCGTCGCCGTCTGGCACACCCGCCGCGAGGCCCGGCAGGAGGTCACCGCCCAGCGGACGGTCACCGCGCACGAGCGTTCCCGCCGCACCCTCCTGGAGGAGCGGACCACCATCGCCCGCGAACTGCACGATGTGGTGGCGCACCACATGTCGGTGGTCGCCATTCAGGCCGAGGCCGCCCCGTACCGGGTGCAGAACCCGCCGCCGGAGCTGGAGCGGGCCTTCGCCACCATCCGGGAGAACGCGGTGGCCGCCCTCACCGAACTCCGCCGCGTCCTCGGGGTGGTCCGCGCCGAGGACCACGCGGCCCCCGACGCCCCGCAGCCCACCCTCGCCGACCTGGACGGGCTGCTCGCCAACGTCCGCGACGCGGGCCTGACCGTGGAGAAGGCGGTGACCGGCGCGGTGCGGGAACTGCCGCCCGGCGTGGAGCTGTCGGCGTACCGGATCGTGCAGGAGGCGCTGAGCAACACCCTGCGGCACGCGCCCGGCGCCCCGGCCCGCGTCGAGGTGGCGTACGTCCTCGGCGGCCTGGGCCTCCGGGTCGTCAACGGCCCGGTGCCGGCCACCTCCCTGGTCAAGCCCTCGCCCGGCGCCGGGCACGGCATCACCGGGATGCGCGAGCGGGTGTCCATGCTGAACGGCGAGATGACCGCTGGGGCGACCGACGAGGGGGGCTACGAGGTGGCGGTGTTCCTCCCGGTCACCGCCGCCCGCGAGGAGGAGGCGTGACCATCCGGGTGCTGATCGCCGACGACCAGATGATGGTGCGCGAGGGTTTCTCGGTGCTGCTGGGCGCGATGCCCGGCATCGAGGTGGTCGGCGAGGCGGTCGACGGCCGGGAGGCGGTCGAGCGGGTCCGCGAACTCGCCCCGGACGTCGTGCTGATGGACATCCGGATGCCCGAGCTGAGCGGCATCGAGGCGACCCGCGAGATCGTCGCCGCCGACGCCACGGCCAAGGTGCTGGTGCTGACCACCTTCGACCTCGACGAGTACGTGTACCAGGCGCTGCGCGCGGGCGCCTCCGGCTTCCTCCTCAAGGACGCCTCCGCCCGCCAACTCGCCGACGCCGTAAGGGTGGTGGCCGCCGGGGAGGCCCTGCTCGCCCCGTCCGTGACCAAGCGCCTGATCACCGAGTTCTCCAAGCTCTCCGAGGCCCCCCGCACCGCGCCCGCCGCGCAGAGCGCGTACGGCGAACTGACCGAGCGGGAGACGGAGGTGCTGGTGCTGATCGCGCAGGGCCTGTCCAACGCGGAGATCGCCGGGCGACTGGTGGTCGCCGAGTCGACGATCAAGACCCATGTCAGCCGTGTCCTGGTCAAACTCGGCCTGCGCGACCGCACCCAGGCCGCGGTCTTCGCCTACGAGGCCCGGCTGGTCACCCCGGGCTGAGGTACCCCGCTGGTCAGCGGCCCGCGCGGCGGCTACCGTCCGGTCATGGCCGCCTTCGACCCCTGGGACCCCGCGTTCGTCGCCGACCCGTACCCCGCCTACGCCGCGCTGCGCGCGAAGGGGCGGGTGCACTGGTTCGAGCCCAGCGGGCAGTGGCTCGTGCCGCGGCACGCCGATGTGTCGGCGCTGCTGCGCGACCGGCGGCTCGGGCGGACGTATCAGCACCGGTTCGGCCACGAGGAGTTCGGGCGGACGCCGCCCCCGCCGGAACACGAGCCGTTCCACACCCTCAACGACCACGGGATGCTCGACCTGGAGCCGCCGGACCACACCCGCATCCGCCGGCTGGTGTCGAAGGCGTTCACCCCGCGCACGGTGGAGCGGTTGCAGCCGTACGTGGACGCCCTCGCCGGCGACCTGGTGGACCGGTTGGTGGCGGCGGGCGGCGGCGACCTGCTGACCGACGTCGCCGAGCCGCTGCCGGTCGCGGTGATCGCCGAGATGCTCGGCATCCCCGAGTCCGACCGGGCCCCGCTGCGCCCCTGGTCGGCCGACATCTGCGGCATGTACGAGCTGAACCCGTCCGAGGAGGCGGCGGCGCGGGCGGTGCGCGCGTCGGTGGAGTTCACGCGGTACCTGCGCGGTCTGATCGCCGAACGGCGCGAGGAACCCGGCGACGACCTGGTCTCCGGTCTGATCGCCGCCCACGACGAGGGCGACCGGCTCACCGAGCAGGAGATGATCTCCACCTGCGTGCTGCTGCTCAACGCCGGTCACGAGGCCACGGTGAACGCCACCGTCAACGGCTGGTGGGCGCTGTTCCGGCACCCGGAGCAACTGGCCGCCCTGCGCGCCGACCACTCCCTGGTCCCCACGGCGGTGGAGGAGCTGATGCGCTACGACACCCCGCTCCAGCTCTTCGAGCGGTGGGTGCTGGAGGAGATCGAGATCGACGGCACGGTGCTGCCGAGGGGCGCGGAGGTGGCGCTGCTGTTCGGCTCCGCCAACCGCGACCCGGCGGTCTTCGCCGACCCGGACCGCCTCGACCTGGCCCGCCGGGAGAACCCGCACATCTCCTTCAGCGCCGGCATCCACTACTGCATCGGCGCCCCGCTGGCCCGCATCGAACTCGCCGCGTCGATGCGGGCCCTGCTGGAACGGGCCCCGGCACTGGCCCCGGCCCAGGACCCCGGGCGCAAGCCCGGCTTCGTGATCCGGGGACTGGCCGGGCTAGCGGTCCGGGTCTGAGCCGCGGCGGTTCCCCCGGCGGCCCAGCAGCCTGGCCGCCGCCGCCCCGAGCAGGGCGGGCAGCAGCGCGCCGCCGGCGAGGACGAGGGGGAACTCCAGCAGCGCGGCCCCGTAGTCGGTGCCCTCGCCCTCGAAGCCGTGGCCCAGGTGCCGCCGGGTGCGGCCGGACGTCCCCCACAGCCACAGCGCCGTGGTGGCGCCGGCCGCCGACAGCAGGCAGCCGGCGCAGGTCACCGCGTCCCGGTTCGCTCCGCGCACGACCGCTGGAGACGTCCCGGCCCGGCCGCCGGTTCCGTCAGGTCGTCAGGTCCCGGCGCCGCAGCCCCGCCAGCCCCGCCGCCGTGAGCAGCGCGGCCAGGGCCGTCAGCAGCAGGACCGGCGGCCAGTCCATCGCCGCGCCCGGCAGCTTCGGCAGATGCCCGTACGGCGATACGTCCAGGACCGCCCGGGGCACGTCCAGCGCCGGTCCGATCCAGCCGAGCAGCAGCACCGCCCCGGCCACGCCCCACGCCGCGACCGCCGCCCGGGGCAGCAGCCCGTGCAGCAGGACGGCCGCCCCGCCGATCACCCACACCGCCGGCACCTGCGCCAGGCACGCGCCGAGGATCGGCCCGAGGTCCCGGCCGTACCCGAGGGCGTAACCGAACCCGGCGAGCAGCAGGATCAGCGCCGCCCCGCCGAACGCGACCACCAGGTGCCCGGCGGCCCAGCGCAGTCTCCCCACGGCCCCGGCGAGGACGGGTTCGGCCCGCCCGGAGGTCTCCTCGGCGTTCAGCCGCAGCACCGAGCCGACGACGTACAGCGCGGCGATCAGCCCGAGCGTGCCGACCATCGCGGACACGAACGTGTCGGTCACCCCGGCCCGGCCGCCCATCCGCGCGATCACCTCCCGCGCCCGCTCGTTGTCCCCGAGCAGATCGGCCGCGCCCTCGGTCATCGCGCCGTACACCAGCCCGGTGACGAGGAAACCGGCGCACCAGCCGAGGACCGAGCCGCGCTGGAGCCGCCAGGCCAGCGCGCCCGCCGTGCCCAGGCGGCCGTGCGCCGGGCCCGGCCGGGTCGGCAGGAAGCTCATGCCCACGTCCCGGCGGCCGGTCAGCCCGTACGCCACCGCGCCCTGGACCAGCGCCGCCCCGGCGACCAGGAGCAGCACCCACCAGCGTTCCCCGGCGAAGGGCCGCAGGTTCTCCTGCCAGCCCAGCGGGGAGACCCAGGTCAGCGGCGAGGAGCCGTCGGCGGTGGCCGAGTCGCCCGCCGCCCGCAGCACGAAGGCGGCGCCCAGCACCCCGGCGGTCAGGCCCCGGGCGAGCCGGGCGCTCTCGGTGAGCTGGGCGGCGATCGCGGCCATGGTGGCGAAGACCAGGCCGGCGCCCCCCACGCCCGCCGCGAAGGCGACCGCGCCGGCCGTGCCCCGCGCGGCCAGCCCGGCGGCGAGCAGCAGCGCGAGCACGGTGTCGGCGACCACCGCGGTCAGCAGGGCCGCCGTGAGCGGGGCGCGGCGGCCGACCATGCCGGACTGGACGAGTTCCTGCCGGCCGCTCTCCTCCTCGTCCCGGGTGTGCCGGACGACGATCAGCAGGCTCATCACCGCGGCCAGCACGGCGGCGTACACGCCGATCCGCCAGGCGGTGAGCGCGCCGAGGGAGTCGCCGAACAGGGGGCCGACCATGGCCCGCAGCGCGGAGTTGGTCTCCATCTGCCGGACCAGGCCGGCGCGTTCGGCCGCCGTGCCGTACAGGCTCTTGAGGGCGCCGGGCATGGAGAGCACCAGCAGGGCGTTCACCGCGACCCAGACCGGGATCAGCACCCGGTCCCGGCGCAGCGCGAAGCGCAGGAGGGTGCCGGTGCCGGCGAGCGGGCGGGACCCGCCGGGCCGTACCGCGAGGGCCGTGGCGGTCATCGGGTCTCCTGGTAGTGGCGCAGGAAGAGTTCCTCCAGCGTGGGCGGGACCGAGGTCAGGGAGCGCACGCCCGAGGCGCCGAGCGACCTGAGGACCGCGTCGAGGTGGCCGGTGTCGACCTGGAGCCGCACCCGGTGGCCCCGCACGTCGAGGCCGTGCACGCCGGGCAGCTCCGACAGCCCGTCCGGCGGACCGGCCAGCTCGGCGGTGACGCTGGTGCGGGTCAGATGGCGCAGCTCGGCGAGCGAACCGCTCTCCACCGTCCGCCCCTTGCGGATGATGCTGACCCGGTCGCACAGCTCCTCGACCTCGCTGAGGATGTGGGAGGAGAGCAGGACCGTGCGGCCCCGGTCCCGCTCCTCGGCGACGCAGCGCTGGAAGACCTCCTCCATCAGCGGGTCCAGTCCGCTGGTCGGCTCGTCCAGGATCAGCAGGTCGACCTCCGAGGCGAACGCGGCGACCAGCGCGACCTTCTGCCGGTTGCCCTTGGAGTACGTCCGGCCCTTCTTGGTCGGGTCCAGCTCGAACCGCTCGGTCAGGTCCGCCCGCCGCCGGGTGTCCAGCCCGCCGCGCAGCCTGCCGTACAGGTCGATGACCTCGCCGCCGGAGAGGTTGCGCCACAGCGTCACGTCACCGGGGACGTACGCGATGCGGCGGTGCACCTCCACCGCGTCCGACCACGGGTCGCGGCCGAGGACCCGCGCGGCGCCCGAGTCGGCGCGCAGCAGGCCGAGCAGGACGCGGATGGCGGTGGACTTGCCGGCCCCGTTGGGCCCGAGGAACCCGTGCACCTCGCCGGACTCCACGTCCAGGTCGAGGCCGTCGAGCGCGTGCGTGCGGCCGAACGCCTTGTGGAGTCCGGCGACGCTGATTGCCTTCGTCATGGTTCGGAACGTACGCTTCTTTCAGAAATTTGTGAAGATAAGAAACTGTCAGGACCATGGGGGGTGTGCGAGATGATCGAGGCATGACGGAAGCAGGTCCGGGGCGCGATCCCGAAGCGGTGTCGAGATTCGTCGAGGGGTTCGCCGCCCAGCTCGTGGAGGCCGGGATGCAGCGGATGCCGGCCCGGGTCTTCGCCGCGCTGCTCTCCTCCGACTCGGGCTCGCTGACCGCGGCGGAACTCGGCGACCAGCTCAAGGTCAGCCCGGCCGCCGTCTCCGGCGCCGTGCGCTACCTCGCCCACCAGCACATGGTGGCCCGCGAGCGCGAACCGGGCTCGCGGCGGGAGCGGTACCGGGTGCACAGCGACCAGTGGTACGAGGCCCTCACCAACCGCGAGACGGTCGTCAAGCGCTGGGCGGCGGCCCTCGGCGAGGGCGTCCGCAGCCTCGGCCCCGACACCCCCGCGGGCCGCCGCATGGCCGAGACCCTGGCCTTCTTCGAGTTCGTCGACGGCGAGATCGCCGCGATGATGGAACGGTGGCGGGTGCACCGGGAGAAGCGGTTCCCCTGACGACCGCGTGACCGGCCGGACACGGTCCGCGGCCACCGGTCCGCGTCGAGGAGGGGCCCGCGTCGGGGGGAGCCCTTCGGCCGCCTGCTCGGTACCGCCGGCTTCGAGGCCCCGGCCGGCCGATCTCAGCGGGCCGGCAGCGTCAGCCCCC
Organism: Streptomyces sp. NPDC000134; assembly: GCF_042899225.1. NCBI lineage: Bacteria > Bacillati > Actinomycetota > Actinomycetes > Kitasatosporales > Streptomycetaceae > Streptomyces > Streptomyces sp. NPDC000134. Next base: position 19,820 of record NZ_JBIAZN010000012.1, on the reverse strand, counting down.
ACGCCCCCGCCCGCACCGTCCACGTGCGCGTGCCCACCGGGCCCGATTCGACCGCGTCGGCGCGGTAGCGGAAGTGGGCGCCGGAGACCGTGACCGCGCGGCCCGAGGCCGTCAGGGGCGAGGCTTCCGCGCCGACCGACAGCGGGCGGACCTCCACCTGGGCCGCCCCCGCCGCGCCCGGCGTCAGGGACACCGCCTCCACCGGCTGGTCCAGGTCCACCAGCGTCACCCCGTCGACCTCCACCCGCAGCCTGGCCGGCCCGGCACCCGGCGCCGGCCCGGTCCGTACCGGACGCGGATGCGCCAGCGTCCGCACCAGCGACTGGCAGGTCCGCAGCCAGGGCCGCGTCCCGCCCACCGGCCCGTCCGGGCCCGGGTCCGGCTCCGGGTCCGGCTCCGGGTCCCGGCGCGGCGCCGGCGGGATTCCGACCGTCCCCAGCACCACCCCGTCGCTGTCGTCGACCAGCAGGTCCAGCCGCCGCTCCGCCCCCTCCAGCACCGCCCGCGCCGCCGCCACCGCCCCCGTCGGCACCCCCAGCGACCGGGCCAGGCCCAGCACCGGGCCGACCGGCACCAGCGACAGCGTGCACCCGGCCAGCTCCCGGTGCCGGTGCAGCAGGGTCACCGCGCGCAGCAGCGCCCGGTCGTCGCCGACCAGCACCGGCCGCCGCGACCCCCGTCTGCGCAGCGCCCGCGCGAACTCCTCCGGCCCGTCCGGCAGGCACACCTTCGTATGTGCCGCACCCGCGCTGAGCACGTCCTTCGCGATCCGGACGGACTCGCCGTCGGCCCGCCGGGCGACCGGGTCGATGACCAGCAGCAACTGATCGGGCCTCGCGGAAGTCGCCACCTCGGCCATGCCTCGCTTCCTCGGGTAGCATCTTTGTGCAAGAGCCCCTTGCGCTGTTGCGCCAGGGGCTTCGTCTATTCCGGGGCACCCGGTCCGACGGTTGGCGGCCAACGACGGTCGCGGTGCACGCGGCACACGGAAATCCGCGTTCGCCCTCGACCTTGGACATGCCCCGCCCGGAAGGGGTGTACGCGCGTGCCCGCACTTGTGCTGCTCGGTGCTCAGTGGGGTGACGAAGGCAAGGGAAAGGCGACGGACCTGCTCGGTGGTTCCGTCGACTATGTGGTGCGCTACCAGGGCGGCAACAACGCCGGCCACACGGTAGTCGTGGGCGACCAGAAGTACGCCCTCCACCTGCTCCCTTCCGGAATCCTGTCCCCCGGCTGCACGCCGGTCATCGGCAACGGCGTCGTCGTCGACCCGTCGGTCCTGTTCTCCGAGCTGAGCGGGCTGAACGAGCGTGGCGTCGACACGTCCAAGCTCCTGATCAGCGGCAACGCCCACATCATCACGCCGTACAACGTCACCGTGGACAAGGTGACCGAGCGCTTCCTCGGCAAGCGCAAGATCGGCACCACCGGCCGCGGCATCGGCCCCACCTACGCCGACAAGATCAACCGCGTCGGCATCCGCGTCCAGGACCTCTACGACGAGTCGATCCTCACCCAGAAGGTCGAGGCGGCGCTCGACGTCAAGAACCAGATGCTCACCAAGCTCTACAACCGGCGCGCGATCGCCGTCGGCCAGGTGGTCGAGGAGCTGCTGGGCTACGCGGACAAGCTCCGTCCGTACGTCGCCGACACCGTCCTGGTGCTGAACCAGGCGCTGGACGAGGACAAGGTGGTCCTCTTCGAGGGCGGCCAGGGCACCCTGCTGGACATCGACCACGGCACGTATCCGTTCGTGACCTCGTCGAACCCGACCGCGGGCGGCGCCTGCACCGGCGCCGGCGTCGGCCCCACCCGGATCAGCCGGGTGATCGGCATCCTCAAGGCGTACACCACCCGGGTCGGCGCGGGCCCGTTCCCGACCGAGCTGTTCGACGAGGACGGCGAGGCGCTGCGCCGGATCGGCGGCGAGCGGGGAGTGACCACCGGCCGCGACCGCCGCTGCGGCTGGTTCGACGCGGTGATCGCGCGCTACGCGACCCGGGTCAACGGCCTCACCGACTTCTTCCTCACCAAGCTCGACGTCCTCACCGGCTGGGAGCAGATCCCGGTCTGCGTGGCGTACGAGATCGACGGCAAGCGCGTCGAGGAGCTGCCGTACTCGCAGTCCGACTTCCACCACGCGAAGCCGGTCTACGAGATGCTGCCCGGCTGGAGCGAGGACATCAGCAAGGCGAAGACCTTCGCCGACCTGCCGAAGAACGCCCAGGCGTACGTCAAGGCGCTGGAGGAGATGTCCGGCGCCCCGATCTCCGCGATCGGCGTCGGTCCGGGCCGGGACGAGACGATCGAGATCAACTCGTTCCTGTAGGCGCCGGCCCCGCCGCGCACACCGCGACCGCCGCCGTTCGGCCCCCTCGAAGGGGCGTCGGCGCCGGTCGCGGTGTCGTATCGAGGGCATGACCGACCGCGACCGTGCCGCCGCCCGCCGCTGCGCGTCTGCCCGGTCCACCTGGGACCGTCGCTGCTGCTGGCGGCCGGGGTGCTCTGGCCGCCCGGCGTCTCGCTGATCCGCCGGTGAGGAGGGCGGCGCGGGCCCGGCCTCAACTGAAGACGATCATCGATCCCTGGGCCAGGCTGCGGGTGGCCGCCGCGTGCAGCCCCAGCCACACGTGCCGTTCGCGGGCGAAGGGGCTGGGGTCGTAGGGGGCGGCCACCGCCCGCTCCTCCAACTCCGTGGGCGCGGGCGGGGGTTGGGGCGCCGGCGGGGGGTTGAGCGGGTCGATGCCGATCGCCGGGGCGACCGCCTCCAGCTCGCGCAGCAGGCCGTGCGCGGAGCCCAGCGGGCCGCCGCCGGCCAGCAGTTCGTCGCTGGAGAGCGGCTGCGGGAAGTCGACGGGGACGTACGCGCCCGCGTGGTCGTAGTGCCAGACCAGGTGCGACTGCTGGGCCGTCGCCTCGAACATCTCCAGCAACTGCTCGTAGTCACCGCCCAGTTCGTCCACCGGGGTCACCGGCAGCCCGCACAACCGGAGCAGGTGGGCGCGGCGCAGGAAGTGCAGCGCGTCGTAGTCGAAGACGGCCACCGGGGCCACCTCGCCGGACAGTCCCGGCATGTACTGGTACACCGGCACCGGCGGCAGCCCGGCCGCGGCGAGTGCCTTGTCGTACTGCGCGAGTTCCTCGGCGAACGGGTTGTCCGGCGTGTGGCACAGGATGTCGACGAGCGGTACCAGCCACAGGTCACAGGCCAAAAGAGAACTCCTCACACAGCACGGCGATCCGGATCACGTGGTCAGGAAGGGTAGTCGGTGCGGCAGGCGGCGCGATGGGCGATGCGGTGGGCGATGCGTCGGTCGTGCAGACCCCATACCCACGAGCGCCCCCGCAACCCCGCGCCGGGCCGTCATCGGCCGCCGGTGAGCCGCTCGATCAGCGCGAGGGAGTGCGCGTTGTACGCGGCGACGCACGCGCGGGCCTCCCCGGCGTCCCGGCGGGCCAGCGCGTCGACCAGTTCGGTGTGCCCGGACCACAGCGTGCCGCGCAGATCGCTGAGCCGGCGCAGGTGCTGCACGGTGCACACCCAGCCCTGGACCCGCAGCCGGTGCAGGAAGTCGGAGAGGTAGGGGTTGCCGAACAGGGCGCTCAGCTCGCGCCAGTAGCGCAGGTCGTAGCCGATGAGGACGGTGAGGTCCCCGGCGCTGGCCGCGCGCTGCGCCTCCTCGCCGCGCCGCCGCACCCCGGCGAGGGCGGCGGCCGGCCGGGGCCCGTCGGCCAGGGCGGCCCGGCCCTCGGCGAGGGACCGGAACATCCCGTCGGTGACCAGGCCGCGCGCCTCGACCATGGCGCGGAAGTCGTCGGCGGAGTACTCGTGGACGCGGAAACCGCGGTGGTGGTCGGCGTCCAGCAGTCCCTGCGCGGACAGGTCGACGAGCGCCTCGCGGACCGGCGTCGCGGAGACACCGTACTGGTCGGCGATCTCCTTGACGGTGAACTCCTGCCCCGGCTTGAGCCGTCCGGCCAGGACCTCGTCGCGGAGCGCGTCGGCTATCTGCTGCCGCAGGGTGCTGCGCGTCACGGCACCGTTGCCGGTGGGGCCGGGCATGGTCGGGCGGTCTCCTCGTCGCGTCCGGGCACGGGCGTCCGCCCGCGCGGCGGCGGCCACCCGTGCGCGTGGACGGCCGCCCGCGCGTAGGGGCGGTCGCCTGCTCGCGTACGGGCGGCGTGCGCGTATATGTCTACGAGCACGCCACCCTACGCGTTCGAATACCGTTCGTGTCCCGTCCCGCGACCCGGACTACACGGTGTGCTCGTCCGCCACGGACAGTGCCGCGTCCAGCGCCGCCAGGCCGTCCTTCAGCTCCGCCTCGGTCACGGTGCACGGCGGGACGACATGGGTGCGGTTCATGTTCACGAACGGCCAGAGCCCGTGCGCCTTCGCGGCGGCGGCGAAGGCGGCCATCGGCGCGTTCGCCTCCCCGGTCGCGTTGTACGGCACCAGCGGCTCCCGGGTCTCCCGGTCCCGGACCAGCTCCAGCGCCCAGAACATGCCGACCCCGCGCACCTCGCCGACGCTGGGGTGCCGCTCCGCCAGCTCCCGCAGCGCCGGACCGACCACCGTCTCGCCCAGTTGGGCGGCGTTCTCCACGACACCCTCCTCGGCCATGGCGGTGAGGGTGGCGACGGCGGCGGCACAGGCGAGCGGATGCCCGGAGTAGGTCAGCCCGCCCGGGTACGGCCGCCGGGCGAACGTCTGCGCGATCTCCGCGGAGATCGCCACCCCGCCCAGCGGCACATAGCCGCTGTTCACGCCCTTGGCGAAGGTCATCAGGTCGGGCACCACCCCGTACAGGTCGGCCGCGAACCAGGTGCCGGTCCGCCCGAACCCCGCCATGACCTCGTCCAGCACGAAGACGATCCCGTACTTGTCGCAGATCTCCCGCACCCCGGCCAGATAACCGGCCGGCGGCACCATGATCCCGGCCGTGCCCGGGATCGTCTCCAGCACGATCGCGGCGACGGTCGACGGCCCCTCGAAGGCGATCGTCGTCTCCAGGTGCTCCAGCGCCCGCGCGCACTCCTGCTCCTCGGTCTCGGCGTAGAACCTCGACCGGTACAGGAACGGCGCCCAGAAGTGCACGACCCCGGCCGTCCCGCTGTCGGAGGCCCAGCGGCGCGGGTCACCGGTGACGTTGATCGCCTGCTGGGTGCCGCCGTGGTACGAGCGGTACGCGGAGAGCACCTTGGGTCGGCCGGTGTGCAGCCTGGCCATCCGCACCGCGTGCTCGACGGCGTCGGCGCCGCCGTTGGTGAAGAAGATCTTGTCCAGGTCGCCCGGCGTCCGCTCGGCGATCAGCCGGGCCGCCTCCGAACGCGCCTCGACGGCGAACGCGGGCGCGAAGGTGGCCAGCTTCGCCGCCTGCTCCTGGATCGCGGCGACGACCTTGGGGTGCTGGTAGCCGATGTTGGTGAAGACGAGGCCGCTGGTGAAGTCGAGGTAGCGCTTGCCGTCGTAGTCCCAGAAGTACGACCCCTCGGCGCCGGCGACGGCGAGCGGGTCGATGAGTTCCTGCGCGGACCAGGAGTGGAAGACGTGCGCGCGGTCGGCGGCCTTCACCGCGGCGCCGGCCTGGGGGTCGGTCTGAGGGGTCATGCGGCCGAGGGTAGATGTCCGCGATGCGGAAACGGTATCGGCGTCCTGTCTGCGGGACGGGGGTTTCCGCGACAGGGTGTCGACGTCCGGGGCCCTCCCGGCGGCACCGCCGGGACGCGGCCACCTGTTACGGAACCGTGGAACAGGCCCGGCCCCGGGCGCCCCCGCCCGCACTATTCTTCGTCCCGTTGCTCATGTACGGGGGGAAGGCGGCCGGGCGATGGAGAAGCTCGCGGCGGGGGACCCGCACCACATCGGCGCCTACCGGCTGCTGGCCCGGCTCGGCGCCGGCGGCATGGGGCGCGTCTATCTGGCCCGGTCGGACCGGGGCCGCACGGTCGCCGTGAAACTGGTCCGCGCGGAACTGGCCGCGCGGGAGGAGTTCCGCGAGCGGTTCCGGCAGGAGGTACGGGCCGCCCGGCGGGTCGGCGGGTACTGGACCGCGCCGGTGCTCGACGCGGACACCGAGGCCGCGGTGCCCTGGGTCGCCACCGGATACGTCGCCGGGCCCAGCCTCCAGCAGGTCGTCGGCCGCGACCACGGGGCGCTGCCCGAGCGGTCGGTGCGCATCCTCGCGGCCGGCCTCGCCCACGCGCTCAAGGACATCCACGCGGCCGGCATCGTCCACCGCGACCTCAAACCGTCCAACGTCCTCGTCACCATCGACGGCCCCCGCGTCATCGACTTCGGCATCGCCCGCGCCCTGCGGACCGTGCCCGACACGGGCCTGACCCGCACCGGCGCGCTGGTCGGCTCCCCCGGCTTCATGGCACCCGAGCAGGTCCGCGGCGACCGGGTGGGGCCCGCCTGCGACGTCTTCTGCCTCGGCTCGGTCCTCGCCTACGCCGCCACCGGCACCCTCCCCTTCGGCAACGCCGACAGCAGCGTCCACGCGCTGATGTTCCGCATCGCCCAGGAGGAGCCCCGCCTCGACGGCGTCCCCGAGTCACTCGCCGACCTGGTCCGCGCCTGCCTGCGCAAGGACCCGGCGGCCCGCCCCACCCTCGACGCCGTCCTCGAACTCACCGGCGCGCAGGACACCGTCTGCGACGGCCGCGCCCTCGACCCGTGGCTGCCGGGCGCGCTGGTGGCCCAGTTGGGCCGCCACGCGGTACGGCTGCTGGAGACGGAGAACCCGGAGGGGCCGGGGGCGGCGGGAGCACCGGGTGCGGAACCGGCGGGGCCGGCGGGATCGGCGGGGCCCGCACCGACGCAGAGGACGACCCCCGGACCCGGACCCGTCCCCGTACCCGGCCCGGCCCCCCGCACGACCGAGCCGCACCTGGAGCACCCGCCCGGCGGCTTCGACGCCCCGACGACCCACCTCCCCACACCGGTCGCCGGACAACTCCCGCCCCCGCCCCCCGCCCCCGGCTACGACCACCACCCGCACCCCCACCCCTGGCCGGAGGCCTCCGCCCCCGCCCCCGCCCCGCACCACCCCTGCCTCTGCCCCGGCCCCGACGACGGCGGCTTCGGCCCGCCCCCGCCGCCCCCCGGCACCCCGCCGATACCCCCCGGCAGAGGCCGCTCGACCGTGCTGCTGGTGCTGGTCGCCCTGGTCGTCGCGCTGGCCGCCGGCGGTTCGGTGTACGCCCTGATGAGCGGCGGCGGCGACGGCGACCGGGCGGACGGCGACTCCACCGGCTCCCCGACCACCCACGCCACCGCCCCGACCACCCCGGGCCCGTCACCGACGTCCGCGCACACCACCGGCCAGGCCGCCCGGGACGGCGCGGTCCCCGCCGGTTACCTCGGCACCTGGACCGCGACGATCGACAACGCCTCCGGCACCCACACCCGCAGCCTGACCATCCAGCAGGGCGAGGTCGGCGACACCGTCCTCTCCCTGGTCGCCGACGGCGCCGACTACCACTGCGTCTTCGCCGCCCCGCTGACCGCGGACCCCGGCACCGACGGCCCGCTGCGCATCGGCCCCTCCGAGGTCAGGTCCGGCGAACCGGCCACCTCCTGCACCCCGGGCGCCCCCACGGAGGTGACCCTCCTCCCCGACGGCCGCCTGCGGCGCGTGAACGCCGAGAGCGGCGAACGCGTCACCTACACCCGCCGCTGAACACCGGGCGGACAACGCCCGGCCCCGGCGCGGTCACCCGGACCACCTACCGGCGCCCCGGCGCGGTCACCCGGAACACCTACCGGGCCTCCGGCGGCCGCTGCCGGGGCATGTGCGGCCGCGCGCCCCCGACCGCCCCCCCGAACCGCCCCTGCACCACCGCTCCCTCGACCCCACGCCCCACCGCCACCTGGATTCCCATCGGCGCCGCCCCCGTGCGGAACTCCACCATCCAGTCCACCGTCTCCGTGCGCACCAGCTCCGCCACGTCCTCCGAGAACCTGCGCAGCACCAGCAGGCACCGCTCCGCCGCCTCCCCGGCCGTCCCCTCCGCGGGCCCCAGCACCTCCCGCACGCTCTCCGACGCCCAGTCGAACTGGAGTACGAGAAGCCTCCGCTGCACCGCCTGCGCCGTGGCCACGTCCCGCATCCACCCCGACGTCAGCCCGAAGTACCGGTCCCCGGCCACGCACGCCACCGCCAGCAGCAGTGCCAGATACCCCCAGGGAGCCACCTCGCCGACCACCCCGGTCAGGTCCAGCAGCGGCAGCGCCGCGCCCGCCACCGCCCCCACCGCCGCGCCGCCGCGCAGCGCCCGCGCGCCCCGCCGCTTGCCCGCCCGGTCCGCGAGATACCAGGCCACCGTCTCCAGGGCCCCCCGCTCCACCCACCGGTACAGCTCGTCCAGCCGCTCCGCCGGAAGTCCCCAGTCCCCGAGCGGGAACGCCCGCCCGGTCAGGTCACCCGGCTCACCCCGCCCCACCTCGGCCGCCCCTTCGGGCTGCTTCTCCGGCTGACCCACCCGGCACTCCCAACCGATCGCGATGATCACGTTGCGTGACGACTCCGCCGCACCCTTCCTACCTCCCAATGGGTGGCGAAGGGTCCGGTTCCACCGCTTTTCCGCCCGGAAGAGGTCGTTGATCAGGTATGGGTCCGGCGCTCGACTCACTCGAAAGAGTGCTGGGGCGAGGGCCGCGCGGACCACGTAGGCTCGTGCCGAACGGGAAAACCCGTAGCGATAGGAGCTGATCGTGATCCCCGGTGGTGGCCAGCCCAACATGCAGCAGTTGCTCCAGCAGGCCCAGAAGATGCAGCAGGACCTGGCGAAGGCCCAGGAGGAGCTGGCGAGGACCGAGGTCGACGGGCAGGCCGGCGGCGGACTGGTGAAGGCCACCGTCACCGGCTCGGGCGAACTGCGCGGCCTGGTGATCGACCCGAAGGCGGTGGACCCGGAGGACACCGAGACCCTCGCCGACCTGATCATCGCCGCGGTCCAGGCGGCCAACGAGAACGCGCAGGCGCTCCAGCAGCAGAAGCTCGGTCCGCTGGCCCAGGGCCTGGGCGGCGGCAGCGGCATCCCGGGCCTGCCTTTCTGAGACAGCCCGACCCCTCTACCGTACGTACCGTACGTACCGAAGGAACCCCAGGAAGGACGGCAGTCCGTTGTACGAAGGCGTGGTCCAGGACCTCATCGACGAACTGGGGCGGCTGCCCGGCGTCGGTCCCAAGAGCGCGCAGCGGATCGCCTTCCACATCCTCCAGGCGGAACCGACGGACGTACGGCGTCTCGCGCACGCCCTGATGGAGGTGAAGGCGAAGGTCCGCTTCTGCGCGACCTGCGGAAACGTCGCACAGGAGGAGCTGTGCAACATCTGCCGCGACCCGCGCCGGGACCCCGCCGTCATCTGTGTGGTGGAGGAGCCGAAGGACGTGGTCGCGATCGAGCGCACCCGTGAGTTCCGGGGCAAGTACCACGTCCTCGGCGGCGCGATCAGCCCCATCGACGGGGTCGGCCCCGACGACCTGCGGATACGGGAACTCCTCGCCCGCCTGGCGGACGGCACCGTCACGGAGCTGATCCTGGCCACGGACCCGAATCTCGAAGGCGAGGCCACGGCCACGTACCTCGCCCGCATGATCAAGCCCATGGGCCTCAAGGTCACCCGCCTGGCCAGCGGCCTCCCGGTGGGTGGCGACCTGGAATACGCGGACGAGGTGACCCTCGGCCGGGCCTTCGAGGGGAGACGACTCCTAGATGTCTGACGCCACGCTGCACGCCACCCACCAGAACCCGGACGACTTCGCGGTCCAGATCGCCGATCAGATCGAGAGTTTCCTGGTCGCCGTCACGGAGGTCGCCAGGGGCGACGAACCGGCCTCGGCCGTCCCCTTCCTCCTCCTGGAGGTCTCCCAGTTGCTCCTCGCCGGCGGCCGGCTCGGCGCCCACGAGGACATCGTCCCGGACGAGCGCTACGAGCCCGACCCGGGCCCGGAGCAGGACGTGGACTCCCTCCGCGAGAACCTCGCCCGCCTCCTCGACCCGGTCGACGTCTACTCCGAGGTCTTCGACCCGTACGAGCCCCGCAAGGCGCCCGTCCCGGCCCGGATCTCCGACGACCTCACCGACGTCATCACCGACCTCCGCCACGGCATGGTCCACTACCGCGCCGGCCGCACCTCGGAGGCCCTGTGGTGGTGGCAGTTCTCCTACTTCTCCAACTGGGGCTCCACCGCCTCCGCGACCCTGCGCGCCCTCCAGTCGGTCGTCGCCCACGTCCGCCTCGACCAGCCCCTGGCCGCACTCGACGGCCTCGACACGGACGAGGACCTCGGCGACGAGACCCTGGAGGCGGAGGCCGGCCGGGTCATGGTCGAGGAGATCGCCGGCCCGCTCGGCCTGCGCCCGGTCAAGTAAGGGCGCGCCGGAGCGCCTCCGCGTCCACGTACGGCGCGGTCGTCGTCGGCGCGCTGTACCAGCGCAGCGGCCAGGTGTTGCCCCCCAGGGCCGGGATGCCGATGTACGTGACCGTCCCCGTGCCGGTGCCGCCCAGCAACTGCACGCCGAGCGGCCATTCGTACGTCCTGAGCGTGCCGGGCGGCAGCAGGAAGTACAGCCAGCGTCCGCCGCACACCTCGGTCACGACGGGCCCGGCGTCCTCGTCCGTCGCCTCGATCAGCCAGTCGGCGACCAGCTCGCCCCGGATGCCGTCGACCCGTACGGCGTCGAAGTGCACGCCCGCGAGGCACAGTTGGTGCCCGGTGAGGGGGACCCACGCGGGACGGTGAATTACGTTCGTCATGGTCACACGCTGCCGTGCGTGCCGCTACGTTCGGTAGTGACACAAGGGGTACTCACCGTGGTGTACCGCTCGGAGGTGCGTGCAGTGGCTGAATCGCCGGTCATGTGGCGTTTCGTAGGGAATCAGTTGAAACGCTGGCGCACCAAGGCCAAAGTGAGCAGGGAGCAACTGGCCGAGGCCGCGCATTACTCTCCGGACACGATCAAGGCCATGGAGCAGGGCGTACGGATGCCGACGGCGCGCGTCCTGGATGTGGCGGACGAGCTGTGCGGTGCGGACGGCATGCTGAGCGCGGCGAAGGAGTACTTGAGCCGGGAGAAGTATCCGGCGCGAGCGCAGGAGTTCATGGAGCGGGAGAAGGAGGCGATCAGCCTCTGGTGGTACGAGGTGATGTACGTCCCCGGACTGTTGCAGACGAAGGAGTACGCGCACGCGCTCATCGACAATCACGTGCCGGTGGTGGATGAGGAGATCGTCGAGGAGCGCGTCGCCGCGCGACTCGAACGGCAGTCGATCCTCGTGCGCCGCAAGCCGCCGGTATCACTGAGCTTCGTGATCTCCGAGGCGGTGCTGCTCGCGCCCCAGGTCGACCTGGGGCAGTTGCGGCACCTGCTGAAGGCTTCCGAGCTACCGAACGTCTCGCTCCAGGTGCTGCCCTGCGACCAGGCCGTGGCCGCGGCGCTGTTGGGTCCCGTCATCCTGCTGGAAACCCGCGATCACGAGCGATTCGCTTACGCGGAGGGGCAATTGGGCAGTCTGCTCTCGGCTGCTCCGGACCTTGTCAGTCGTGCCACCGAGCGGCTTAGCATGATCCGAGCCCAGGCGCTCAGTCCCGCTGAGTCGGCCCGCTTCCTCGGAGAGATGGTGGATCGCCATGAGTGACCAGCCGAAGTGGATCAAGTCGAGCCACAGCGACTCGGAAGGCGCGGCCTGCGTCGAGGTCGCCCTCGCCCCCGCCATCCGCGTCCGTGATTCCAAGAACCCCGCGGACGGCCCGCAGGTCCACGTCACGCCCGCCGCCTGGTCCGCGTTCATCGCCGCGGTCCGGCCCGAGGGCTGAGCCTCTTGTGAACGTGTGACCCCGGGCACGTTCCGCGTGGCTCGGGAGGTGGGTGGGCATGAGCCTGCCTGGACGAGCCGGCCGCCGACAGGTCTCACCATGCGATATCGCAGGGGGGAGATTCGGACGCTCGTTAGACTGAGCCGACCGCAGTACATATACGTACGTGCGGAAAGAGACGGATTGAGCGAGGAGCGCACGTGGGCCTTGTCGTGCAGAAGTACGGAGGCTCCTCCGTAGCCGATGCCGAGGGCATCAAGCGCGTCGCCAAGCGGATCGTGGAAGCGAAGAAGAACGGCAACCAGGTGGTCGCCGTCGTTTCCGCGATGGGCGACACGACGGACGAGCTGATCGATCTCGCCGAGCAGGTTTCCCCGATCCCTGCCGGGCGCGAGCTCGACATGCTGCTGACCGCGGGAGAGCGTATCTCCATGGCGTTGCTGGCCATGGCGATCAAAAACCTGGGCCACGAGGCCCAGTCCTTCACCGGCAGCCAGGCGGGTGTCATCACCGACTCGGTCCACAACAAAGCCCGGATCATCGACGTCACCCCGGGCCGTATCCGCACCTCCGTGGACGAGGGCAACATCGCCATCGTGGCCGGCTTCCAGGGCGTCAGCCAGGACAGCAAGGACATCACCACGCTGGGCCGCGGCGGCTCCGACACCACGGCGGTCGCTCTCGCCGCCGCGCTCGACGCGGACGTCTGCGAGATCTACACCGATGTCGACGGCGTGTTCACCGCCGACCCGCGCGTGGTGAAGAAGGCGAAGAAGATCGACTGGATCTCCTTCGAGGACATGCTGGAACTCGCCGCCAACGGTTCGAAGGTGCTGCTCCACCGCTGCGTGGAGTACGCCCGGCGGTACAACATCCCGATCCACGTCCGGTCCAGCTTCAGCGGGCTTCAGGGCACATGGGTCAGCAGCGAGCCGATCGAGCAAGGGGACAAGCAGGTGGAGCAGGCCATCATCTCCGGTGTCGCGCACGACACCTCCGAGGCCAAGATCACGGTCGTCGGCGTGCCGGACAAGCCGGGCGAGGCGGCCGCGATCTTCCGGACGATCGCCGATGCCGAGATCAACATCGACATGATCGTGCAGAACGTGTCCGCCGCCTCCACCGGCCTGACGGACATCTCCTTCACCCTGCCCAAGGCCGAGGGCCGCAAGGCCATCGACGCCCTGGAGAAGAACCGCTCCGGCATCGGCTTCGACTCCCTGCGCTACGACGACCAGATCGGCAAGATCTCCCTGGTCGGCGCCGGTATGAAGACCAACCCGGGAGTCACGGCCGACTTCTTCAAGGCGCTCAGCGACGCCGGGGTGAACATCGAGCTGATCTCGACCTCCGAGATCCGTATCTCGGTCGTCACCCGCAAGGACGACGTCAACGAGGCCGTCCGCGCCGTGCACACCGCCTTCGGCCTGGACTCCGACAGCGACGAGGCCGTGGTGTACGGAGGCACCGGCCGCTGATGGCCGCGAGCGCACGGCCCCCCAGGGCCGGCCGGCCGACGCTCGCGGTCGTCGGGGCGACCGGTGCCGTCGGGGCCGTCATGCTCCGTATCCTGTCCCAGCACGCGGACATCTGGGGCGAGATCCGCCTGATCGCCTCCCCGCGCTCGGCCGGCCGCAAGCTGGCCGTGCGGGGCGAGGAGGTCGAGGTGGTGGCGCTCACCGAGGACGCCTTCGACGGGGTCGACGTCGCCATGTTCGACGTACCCGACGAGGTCGTGGCCGAGTGGGCGCCCGTCGCCGCCGCCAAGGGCGTGGTGGTGGTCGACAACTCCGGCGTCTTCCGGATGGACCCCGAGGTGCCGCTGGTCGTGCCCGAGGTCAATCCGCACGCGGTACGGATGCGCCCGCGCGGCATCGTCGCCAGCCCCGACTGCACGACGCTGTCCATGATCGTCGCGGTGGGCGCGCTGCACGCCGAGTTCGGGCTGCGCGAGCTGGTCGTCTCCTCGTACCAGGCGGTCAGCGGGGCCGGGCACGCGGGCGTGCGGGCGCTGCGCCGGCAGATGTCCCTGGTGGCCGGTACGGACCTCGGTACCCACCCCGGTGACCTGCGGCGGGCGGTCGGCGAGGACACCGGTCCGTTCCCGGAGCCGGTCGCGCTGAACGTCGTACCGTGGGCCGGGTCGCTGCGGGAGGACGGCTGGTCGTCGGAGGAGATGAAGGTGCGGGACGAGTCCCGCAAGGTCCTCGGGCTGCCGAAGCTGCCGGTCGCGGTGACCTGCGTACGGGTGCCGGTGGTCACCACCCACTCCCTGACCGTGCACGCCCGCTTCGAGGGCGAGGTCACCGTCCCGGCGGCCCGCGAGATCCTGGCCACCGCGCCCGGGGTGGTCCTCTTCGACAACCCGGCCGCCGGGGAGTTCCCCACCCCCGCCGACGCGGTCGGCACCGACCCGACCTGGGTCGGCCGGGTCCGCCGCGCCCTGGACGACCCCACCGCGCTGGAACTCTTCGTCTGCGGGGACAACTTGCGCAAGGGCGCCGCCCTGAACACCACGCAGATCGCGGAACTGGTCGCGGGTGAGCTGATCTGACGCGGTTTGTAGGATCTGCGGATGTGATGTGAGCCGGAATGTGGTCCGGACCACTTGATCAAAGTCCCGCGGCATCAGAGGATTTCCTCCCCGTCCCCCGCAACCACGCGGTCGGCGGGGAGCGTCTTTGCGGTCACCCATCCGGGGCGTGGGGACGCCGTGGAGCGGACGTGGGGACGTCCGCTCCCTAGGGGATATAGGGGATGAGCGGGACGCATGAGGGCAAATGATGCACCGTCGGTTGCGCTGCCCGGCGCCGGACGTACGAAAACCAACGTGACGCCCGGCACGTACAACCCTCGTGGGGGTGCGGGTGTCCAACTGGCGTGGCAGAGGTACTCGACTTCCCCGTGGCGACGCGCGGCACGGCCCTGCGGCCGCCCCGCCGGCCCGCTCAGGCGGCCGGCGCGGCCGGTGGCATGCCGGTGATCGCGCCGATGCCCGCCGCGCAGCCCGCGCCCCTACCCGGACAGCGTGACGGCGCCGAGGAGGTCACGGCGGCGGGCACCACCGTCGACCACCTCACCGACACGTACCGCACCCACTACCGGTCGCTGCTCGGCCTCGCCGCGCTGCTGCTCGACGACACCGCGTCCTGCGAGGACGTCGTCCAGGAGGCGTTCATCCGCGTCCACTCGGCGCGCAAACGGGTCCGCGACCCGGAGAAGACCCTGGCGTATCTGCGGCAGACGGTCGTCAACCTCTCCCGGTCCGCCCTGCGCCGCCGCATCATCGGGCTGAAGCTGCTCTCCAAGCCGATGCCCGACATGGCGAGCGCGGAGGAGGGCGCCTACGACCAGTTGGAGCGGGACTCCCTGATCAAGGCCATGAAAGGACTCCAGCGCCGGCAGCGCGAGGTCCTGGTGCTCAGGTACTTCGCCGACATGACCGAGGCGCAGGTCGCCGAGACCCTCGGCATATCGCTGGGCTCGGTCAAGGCGTACGGATCACGCGGCATCGCCGCCCTCAGGCTGGCCATGGGGACACCGGCATGAGCGACGGCCACGGCGCGCGGCGCGAGCCGGACGAGCAGGAGTCGAAGCACACGCACACTGGGAACGGAACTGTGAACCACGGCCCCGACGACCAGGGCCCCGACGTTCAGGGGTCCGACCGACTTCTCCGCCGGTTGCGCCCGGCCCAGGAGCCCGGCGACGGGCCGGCGCCGGACGAGGAGGCGCTGCGCAGACTGCTGCACGAGGCGGTGCAGGAGGTGGAGCCGCGCGACGGCACCCTGGAGTACCTGCGCCGGGCGGTCCCCGCGCGCCGGGCGCGCAAACGGCAGGCCGCCGTCGGCATGGCCGCCGCCGCCCTCTTCATCGGCACCGCGATCCCCGCGCTGGTGCACGTCTCCAACTCCACCGGCCCCGGCGCCCACCCCTCCGTGGCCGGCCACGCCTCCCAGGCCCAGGGCGGAGCCGGCCAGGGCAAGGACCCGGCGGGCGGCGAGGGCGCCACCGTCGGCTCCGACCAGGAGGGCAGGCACGAGGACAAGCCCGAGTCCGAGGAGAAGGACGAGGAGAAGGCGACCGGCTCCGGCGGCGGGGGCGCCACCACCGGCGCCGACCCGACGACCAGCAGCGCCGCCGGCGCCGGGGTGTGCACCGCCGAGCAGCTCGGCGCGGCCGTCGCCTCCAGCGCCGCCCCCGACTCCACGGGCGTGGTCTACGGCGCCTTCCAGGTCAGCAACGTCTCCTCGGCGAGCTGCACCGTCGGCGGCGCCGGCTCGGTCGGCGTGAGCGCCCAGGGCGCCGCCGACTCCGCCCGGATCGGCACCGCCCGGCATGTCGCCGGGGACCCCGCCGCCGGGCTGCCCGACCCGTCCCTGGAGGCCGGGCACCTGCTGCTCCAGCCGGGCGGCGCCTACGAGGTGCGGTTCGCGTGGGTGCCCTCGGAGACCTGCCCGACCACGGGCGGCACCGACGGGGGCAGCACCGGCGGACCCTCGCCCGACCCGTCGCCGACGGGGGACACGGGCACCGCCGGCACCACCACGGGCGGCGACACCACCGACAACACGACCACGCAGTCGCTCACCGCCGACACCCCGGCCACCGGCAGCGTGACGGTGACGTACACCCCGGACACGGGCTCGGGCGCGGCGACGGCCACGGTGTCCAACGCGTGCGCGGGCACGGTGTACTGGACGGGAGTACTGGCGGAGGGGTGACCCCCCGGGCGTACGGGCGGGGGCGGCGGTCGGGGGATGTCACCCCGACCGGGTTCGGACGGCGGACGGACTGGCCCGCCGCTCGGTTTCGTCCTCCGCCGGGGCCAGCCCCAGTTCGGCGTCCCGGATCAGCTCCACCTCGCGGCGCAGCAGCCGGAACCACATGAAGACCACGAAGCCGACGAAGGCGAACCACTCGGCGGTGTAGCCGAGGTTCTGGAACGCCTTCATGTCCAGGCCCGAGTTCTGCGTGGTGCTCACCGGCACGGCCCGCATCCCCGAGTCGCCGCGGTTCAGCGTGAGCCAGGCGTCGTACACGTCGTACGGCACCAGGTTGACCAGCGAGGCCGCGCTGATCGCGGCGGTCTGGCCGGCGGGCAGGCCGCCCTGGGCGCTCACCCCGTTCTCGCCGGGGGTCTCGGACGCCTGGAGCGCGCCGGTGACGGTGACCTCGCCGGACGGCGGGGCCGGTGCCTTCGCCGGGTCGGCGTCGCCGGGCAGCCAGCCCCGGACGACGGGCAGGGCCTCGCCGGAGTCGGTGCGCAGCAGGGACAGCACGTAAAAGCCGCGCCGGTCGTCCAGGTCGCGGTCGGGGACCAGCAACTGCTTGTCGTAGCGGCCGGTGACGGTGGCCTGCCGGTTGACGGTCTCCTTGTCCACGGGCAGCAGCTCGGCCAGCGGCCGGGCGGCCGCCTCGCGGGCCGTCGCGGCCTGGGTGTCCGCCGCGCGGTGGTCGTCGACCCGGTCCTCGAACCGGCCGAGCTGCCAGGACCCCATGAACACGCAGAAGGGGATGGCGAGCACGACGAAGACGTTGATCCCCCACCAACGGGGCGTCAGCAGAAACCGGTACACGCCCTCAACGGTACGGGTTCGGCGCGGCGGCCCGGTCTCGGGGGCCCTCGGCGGGGCCGGTGGGGAAAGTTGTCCACAGGCTGGGGACCTGATCTGCGCGAAGTCGGCGGGGCGCGGCAGTATGGGGCCATGACTGAGCGCAACGGAACCGTCTCGCGGGAGCAGCACGAGCAGCAGGAGCACCACAGGAAGGACGGGCGGGGGCCGGGCGGGGAGATGCCCGACTGGGAGAAGCGGTTCCGGGCGCCCCGGGTGTCGCTGCCCGACTGGGCGGAGGACGCACCGGACCGTTCCCTGTTCGTGTCGAACGCGACGGGGACGTACGAGCTGTACGCCTGGGACCGCGCGACCGGCGGGCAGCGCCAGGTCACCGACCGGCCCAACGGCACGACGGACGGCGTGCTCTCCCCGGACGGCGAGTGGATCTGGTGGTTCGACGACAAGGACGGCGACGAGTTCGGCGTCTGGCGCCGCCAGCCCTTCACCGGCGGCCCGGACGAGCCGGCGGTACCCGGCCTCGACCCGTCCTACCCGGCGGGCCTCGCCGTCGGCCGGGACGGGCGCACCGCGGTGATCGGCCGCTCCACCGACGACGAGGGCACCACCATCCACCTGGCGCGGGCGGGCGAGGAGCCGGTGGAGATCTACCGGCACCGCGAGTCAGCGGGCGTCGGCGACCTCTCCCACGACGGCACCCTCATCGCCGTCGAGCACACCGAGCACGGCGACGCCATGCACTCGGCGCTGCGCGTCCTGCGCCCCGACGGCACGACCGTCGCCGAACTCGACGACACCGAGGGCGGCACCGAGGAGCTGGGCCTGGAGGTCCTCGGCTTCGCGCCGGTCGACGGCGACACCCGCCTGCTCATCGGCCACCAGCGCCGGGGCCGCTGGGAGCCCCTGGTGTGGGACGTGGCCACGGGCGAGCAGACCGACCTCGCGCTGGAGCTGCCCGGTGACGTCAGCGCCGAGTGGTATCCGGACGGCGGCGGCCTGCTCATCGCCCACAGCTTCGAGGCCCGCAGCGAGCTGTTCCGCTACGACCTCGCGCAGCGCGAGCTGACGGAGATCCCGACCCCGGCCGGCACGGTCTCGGGGGCCACCGCCCGCCCCGACGGCAGCGTGGAGTACCTGTGGTCCTCCGCCGCCGAGCCGTCCGCGGTCCGCTCCACCCGGGGCGGGATCGTCCTCGACCCGCCCGGCCTGAAGTGCCCGCCGTCGGTGCCGGTGGAGGACGTGTGGGTCGAGGGACCGGGCGGCCGCGTGCACGCCCTGGTCCAGAAGCCGGCCGGCGCCACCGGCCCGCTGCCGACGGTCTTCGACATCCACGGCGGCCCGACCTGGCACGACAGCGACTCCTTCGCCGCGGGCCCGGCGGCCTGGGTCGACCACGGCTACGCGGTGGTCCGGGTCAACTACCGGGGCTCCACCGGTTACGGCCGGGCCTGGACCGACGCCCTGAAGCACCGGGTCGGACTCATCGAGCTGGAGGACATCGCGGCGGTCCGCGAGTGGGCGGTCACCTCCGGACTCGCCGACCCCGAGCGCCTGATCCTCACCGGCGGCTCCTGGGGCGGGTACCTCACGCTGCTCGGCCTCGGCACCCAGCCGGACGCGTGGACCCTGGGCATCGCCGCGGTGCCCGTCGCCGACTACGTCACCGCGTACCACGACGAGATGGAGGGACTGAAGGCCCTCGACCGCACCCTCCTCGGCGGCACCCCCGAAGAGGTCCCCGACCGCTTCGAGGCGTCCTCGCCCCTCACCTACGTCGACCAGGTCAAGGCCCCCGTCTACATCTCGGCCGGCGTCAACGACCCCCGCTGCCCCATCCGCCAGATCGAGAACTACGTCGAACGCCTCCAGGCCCGCGGCCACACCCACGAGGTCTACCGCTACGACGCGGGCCACGGCTCCCTGGTCGTCGACGAACGCATCAAGCAGCTCCGCCTGGAACTGACCTTCGCAGCACACCACTTGCCACGCCACTGACCCCCGACCGGGGCGTGAACGCCCCCTCTGCCTCCCTCTTCGGCCGCCCGGGTCGGTCGTCCACGTCTGCCCGACCCGGGCCGCCATGGGCTGGGCGTCCACGTCTGCCGGGCCCGAGCGGCTACGGGCTGGGCGTCCACGTCTGCCCGGCCCGGCCCGAGCCGCGACGGGCTGGTCGTCCACGTCTGCCCGGCCCGAGCCGCGACGGGCCGGGCGTCCACCTCTTGGCGGACCGAGTCGGGCGGTGGGTGGGCATAGGCCGGGGGTCCAGGGGGGCGGAGCCCCCTGGCCGGCCCGCCCCCCCCCCCCCCCCCCCCCCCCCCCCCCCCCCCCCCCCCCCCCCGCGCCCCCCCCCCCCCCCCCCCCCCCCCCCCCCCCCCCCCCCCCCACAAAAAAAAAAAAAAAAAAACCCCCCCCCCAA